>JAGWIC010000075.1 GCA_028866435.1 Lysobacteraceae bacterium
AAGCAGCTGCGCCGCCGCCACCCCGGCCTGGAAGCCTACGTCGGCGTGATGAAGTCCGTCGTCACCCAGGCCAGCGCCGCCATCCCGGTGATCCCGCTGTACGTCTCCATCGCCTTCAAGATCATGAAGGAGAAGGGCATCCACGAAAACCCGATCGAGCAGGCCAACCGCCTGTTCCACGACCGGCTGTATCGCGCCGATGGTGCGGCGCCGGCCACCGACGACGAAGGCCGCCTGCGGCTGGACGACTGGGAGCTGCGCGACGACGTGCAGGAGCCCTGTAAAACCCTCTGGCCCACCGTCACCACCGAAAACCTGCGTGAGGTCACCGACTACGCAGGATACAAGCACGAGTTCCTGCAGCTGTTCGGGTTTGACCGGGCGGATGTGGATTACGACGCCGAGGTGGAGGCGGATCGGCGGTTTGATTGTCTGGAGGGGTGAGGTCACGGCTGGCTGGTGGCGTCACGAGGGCAGATGGTTTCGGACGGGGGCTTTGACTTCAGCCGATTTTCCTTCGTATTCCCGCTGCCCGACAGGTTTTCAGTCCCTTGCGCACGTGAGCTGACTGCACAGCGGTTCGTGCCAGATTGATCGAGTGAAAACTGTAGTTTACACTCCGTCCGTGTTCGAACTGGTCAAATCCGCGACTTTCGATGCCTGGTTTGCCAGCCTGCGCGATATCCGCGCCAGGGCGCGGATCGCGGCGCGGCTTGATCGTATCGCAGACGGAAACTTCGGCGACGTCAAACCGGTAGGCGGCGGCGTCAGCGAGCTGCGGATCGACTACGGACCCGGTTATCGGGTGTACTTCATGCAGCGTGGCGCGGTGCTGGTGGTGGTCCTGGCAGGTGGCGACAAGCGCAGCCAGCGTACCGATATCAAGATCGCCCAGCGCGTCGCAGCCGAGTGGGAGCGTGGATCATGAAAGGCGTGCGAGAGACCTTTTCCCGTTACGACAGTGCCGACTACCTCAGGACCGAGGCGGATATCGCCGCTTATCTCGAAGCGTGCGCGGAGGAAGCGCCCAACGATCCCGTGTTCATGCTGAAAGCCCTCGGTACGGTGGCGCGCGCACGCAACATGAGCCAGCTGGCCGAGGCTGCCGGCATGACCCGGGCCGGGCTGTACAAGGCACTGTCGGGTGAAGGCAATCCCAGCCTGGCCAACACCATGAAGGTGGCGAAGGCGCTCGGCTATCGACTGGCGCTGGTGCCGGATCGGGAGTGATGGACTATCGGGGTCAGGTTCGAATGGCACTTACTTAAGCCTCTTCGGATGTCCCTTGCTGGCGAAGGTCGCGCGGTTGCGCGCTAAGGTCAAAGGCCTGCGCGTAACGTGGAAACTGGCCTGGTCCGTTTCGTCGGTGACCCACCCTGGACGTGGTTTTGCTTTTTGTTCCGGACGTAAATATGATGTACGTCATATGAAGAAGGCTCCCGCCCGATCCAAAGAAGCCACGCACGAGCGCATCGTCGACACCGCCGCGCGCGCCATCCGTCGCAGTGGCTATGACGGTACCAGTGTCGCCGACATCATGAAGGAGGCCGGCCTCACGCACGGCGGCTTCTATGCGCATTTCGCTTCGCGCGAGGCAATGCTTGCGGAGGCGGCGGATCGCGCCGGCGCCGAGGCTGTCGCCGCATCGACGCGCATCGCCGCCTCCGCGCCGCCGGAGCAGGCGATGCAGGCGCTACTGCGCGCCTATCTCTCGAAAGAGCACGCCGAAAGCCCGGAAATGGGCTGCCCGGTGGCCGCCCTCGGCTCGGAGATGCCGCGTCAGGCGCCCGAGGTGCGACGGGCCGCCACGCGCCGCATCAAGGAAATGATTGATGTCGTCGCCCGCCAGTCGCCCGACTGGGGGCAGCCCGGTGCGCATGAGCATGCGCTGGCCACTGCGGCGACGATGGTGGGTGCCCTGGTCATGGCACGCGCCGTCGACGACCCCAGGCTTTCCGATGCGCTGCTGAAGGCGGCGTTGAAACACATCGTCCCTGCGGGTACCTGAGTATGGTTGTGGCCGGGCAGTTTTCTTGAATATAAATATGATGAACATCATATTAGAGCTGCGAAACGAACGACATCTCTTGGACCCGCGGGCCCCCGTGCCCCGGCCGAATACATGACCACTCATCAAGAAAGGCATTCCCATGAAACCCAAGAAATCCATCGCGCTCGTCACCGGAGCCTCCTCGGGCACCGGCAAGGCCACGGGCGAGCGACTCGCCGCCGCGGGCTACACGGTCTATGGCACCAGCAGACGTAAAGCACAGGCGGGCCAGCAACCCTTTGCGATGTTGTCTCTCGACGTGACCCGCGACGAATCAGTCGAAGCTGCCGTCGGGGAAGTGATTCGATGGGAGGGCCGGATCGACTTGCTGGTGAACAATGCCGGTTTCAGCGTGGCGCCCGCTGGCGCGGAAGAAAGTTCCATCGAGCAGGCGCAGGCGATCTTCGACACCAACTTCTTCGGAATGATCCGGATGACCCGCGTCGTCGTGCCCCACATGCGACGCCAGGGGGCCGGCCGGATCATCAACATCGGCTCCGTGCTCGGTTTCCTGCCGATGCCGTACGGGGCGCTCTATGCGGCAACCAAGCACGCGGTCGAAGGCTATTCGGAATCGCTCGACCATGAACTGCGCACGAGGGGCGTCCGGGTATCGGTCATCGAGCCCGCATACACGAAGACGCAGTTCGAGGCGAACTTCCTGGAACCCGATTCGAAGCTCGATGAATACCGCGAGATTCGTGCGGCCCTGGCGGAAAGGACGAAAAAGCTCGTCGAGGCTGGCGACAAGCCGGGTGTGGTCGCCGATGCCGTGCTGCGCGCTGCCCGCGCGGCTCGCCCGAAGCTTCGATACACCGCCGGCGGGCAGGCGCGCGGCCTGCAGTTTCTTCGCAGATTTGCGCCGGCTCGGGTGATGGACGCCGGGATTCGAAAAGATCTGCGACTCGATGCGCTGCCAGCCGGAGAAGCTTCATGAAGGCGTTCATCATTGACCGGTACGGCAAGAAGGATCCGATGCGGCTGGGCGACATGCCGGCGCCCGAGCTTCGCGACGACGATGTGCTGATCGAGGTCCGTGCCGCCGGCCTGAACGTGCTGGATTCCAAGATCAAGAGCGGTGATTTCAAGCTGATCCTGCCTTACCGCATGCCGCTGGTGCCGGGCCATGACGTCGCCGGTGTGGTGACCCGGGTGGGATCGCGGGTGCGGCAACTCAAGGTGGGCGACGAAGTCTATTCGCGCGTGCCCGATCGTCGCATCGGCACGCTTGCGCAGTTCATCGCCGTGACTGAAAGCGACGTCGCGCCGAAACCCGCGAACCTCACCATGGAGGAAGCCGCAGCGATTCCGCTGGTCGGCTTGACGGCATGGCAGGCCCTCGTGGAAATCGCCCATCTGCAGAAGGGGCAGAAGGTCTTCATCCAGGCGGGCTCGGGCGGTGTCGGCACCCTCGCCATTCAATTGGCCAAACACGTCGGGGCCACGGTAGCCACCACCACGAGCAGCGCCAATATCGACCTGGTGAAGGGGCTCGGGGCGGACATCGTCATCGACTACCGGAAAGACGATTTCGCGAAGGTGCTGCAGAACTACGACGTGGTCCTGCACAGCCAGGATGCGGCGGCGCTGGCGAAATCCCTGCGCGTGTTGAAACCCGGCGGAACACTCATCTCGATTTCCGGCCCTCCGGATCCCGTATTCGCCAAAGGTATCGGGGCGCCATGGTTCGTGCGGCTCATGGTCCGCCTGCTGAGTGCCGGCGTCAGGAAAAAGGCGGCCCGTCGCGGTCTGAAGTATTCGTTCCTGTTCATGCGGGCCGATGGGCATCAGCTGCGCGAGATCACCCGGCTGATCGAGGCCGGGGCGATCCGCCCCGTGATTGATCGTGTCTTTCCATTCGAGTCGGCCAACGAAGCCCTGGCCTACATTGAAGCGGGCCGTGCGAAGGGCAAGGTCGTCGTCAAGATCAAGTAGGCCGGAAGTGGGGCCCTGCGTTGCGTGGCTCATTGTGGGCAGGCCCCGAAGAAATCCGGCGGCCGTGGTCGGAGTGCACGTTGGCGAGCCAGACACCGGCCGACCAGCCAACTATCGGGGTCAGGTTCACTTATCACAGATCCGCTTTTACGCAACATGGCTTGGCGCGCCCATGCCGCCATCCGTCCCGATCTGCCGGCAGTCTCCGTGCATCCCGCGGCGTTATTTGCTAGAAAGGCGCGAGGGGGCATGAATCGCCGAGGGTGGGGCGATCGCCGCGGACCTGTGCGTCGTGGGCCGTCGCTGGTCGTCGCGACGAGGGTGCGGCGGTGGCAGCCGGGCGGTCCGCTCCCGTGGCACGGCATTTCGCGTTTCCCTTCATCGCCCAAGGACCTCACCGATGCTCGGATTTCCCGGCAAGTCGATCGCCGTCACGCTGCTGCTCGCACTGTCGTTCGGCGCGCCGCGGTTGCATGCCGGCACGGCGCCGGCGGCGAAGCCGCGGCCCACGGCGGCGCAGGTGTTGCGGCACACGGTGGCGATGCACGGTCTGCTGCCGGTGCATGTGGACCGGCAGGGCGGGCGCATCCTGGTCACCTTGCCGGCGCCGCAGGCCGACGGGGTCTCGGCACGATTCCTCTACGCCACCGCATTGCGCACCGGGCTGGGGGCCGCGCCCACCTTTCTCGACCGCGGCCGGGTCGGCACCACCCAGCTGCTGGCGTTCCGCCGCTACGGCGGCAAGATCGCCGCGGTGTTCGAGAACCCGCGCTTCCGCGCCGCCGGCGCCGGCACGTCGGCCAGCCCCGACTTCGTGACCTCGATCGTGTGGATGGGCGACATCGCCGCGACCTTGCCCGACGGCCGGATGGTGGTGGACCTGTCGGGTTTTTTCGCCACCGACACGCTGGGCATCGCCGATGCGCTGGACCAGCGTGACGACACCTTCGGCGTGGGCGGCGCGCAGGGGGCGGGCAAGGGGTTCGCGCTCGCGCCCAAGCTGAGCGCCGCCGACCCGGCGTCGGTGAAGCTGTTTCCGGACAACCTGGAAATCGACGCGGTGCAGACCTACGTCTCGAAGTCGCCCGGGGCCGAGGTCGCCAACATCGCGCCGGACGCGCAGCAGGTCAGCTTCACCGTGCATCACAGCATCGTGCGCCTGCCCGGGCCGGGCTTCCGTCCGCGCCGCTTCGATCCACGCATCGGCGGTTTCGCCACCCAGGTGGTGGATTTCGGCCAGCCGCTGGGCAGCGACGTGGTGCGCGACTATGCCAACCGCTTCCGGCTGGACAAGCTCGATCCCGCCGCGCCGCGTTCGAAGGTGCGCCAGCCGATCGTGTTCTACGTCGACCGCAATGCGCCCGAGCCGATCCGCTCGGCGCTGATCGAGGGGGTCGGCTGGTGGAGCAGGGCATTCGACGCCGCCGGCTACATCGACGCGTTCCAGGTGAAGCTGCTGCCGGTCGGCGTCGACCCGATGGACGTGCGCTACAACGTCGTCAACTGGGTGGATCGCGCCACCCGCGGCTGGTCGTACGGCCAGGAGATCGTCGACCCGCGCACCGGCGAGATCGTCAAGGGCATGGTGGTGATCGGCTCGCTGCGGGTGCGCCAGGACATCCAGATCTTCGAGGGGCTGGTGGGCGCGGACAAGGTCGGCAAGGGCGGTCCGAATGATCCGGTGCAGGTGGCGCTGGCGCGCCTGCGCCAGCTCGGCGCCCACGAGGTAGGGCATGCACTGGGTTTCGCCCACAACTTTGCCGCCAGCACCCAGGGCCGCGCCTCGGTGATGGATTACCCGCCGCCGCGCATCGGCCTGGTCGACGGCCGTCCCGACCTCCGCCACGCCTACGCCAGCGGCATCGGTCGCTGGGACATGGCCACGGTCGACTGGCTCTACGGCGAGCCGCCGCCGGGCCAGGACCCGCAGGCGGCGGCCGACGCCACGGCCAGCGCCGTGGTGGCATCGGGCCTGCGCTACGTCGCCGACGACAACGCCCGCGCCGACGACACCGCGCAGCCGTGGGCGTCGCTGTGGGACGACGGTGCCGACCCGACCGCCGAGCTGGTGCGGCTGATGGGCGTGCGCCGTGCGGCGATCGACCACTTCGGGCTGGCGGCGCTGTCGCCCGGCGAACCGATGGCCGACCTGCGCCGCCGCTTCGTGCCGATCTGGCTGCTGCACCGCTACCAGACGGTCGCCGCGGCGAAGGCTATCGGCGGGGTGGACCTGCGCTATGCCGTCAACGGCGGCGGCCACGAATCGTCCGCGTCGGTGCCGCCGGCGGCGCAGCGTGCCGCGCTCGACGCGGTGCTGGGCACCCTGGCGCCCGATCAGCTGCGGGTGCCCGCACGGCTGTTGCCGCTGCTGTCGGCGGCGCGCAACGGCAGTCCGAACCGGCAGTACCGGATCGAATTGTTCGCCGGCGCCGGCGGCACCATGTTCGATCCGCTGGTGGCCGCCGACAGCGCCGCGGAGCTGACCCTGGATGCCTTGCTGGCGCCGGCGCGGCTGGCCCGGCTGGAGGCCCAGCACGCCGCCGATCCCGCTGCGCTGGGCGTCGGCGAAGTGCTCGACCGGCTGCTCGCGGCCACGCTGCCCCAACGCACCGATGCGCTGACCCGGCGGATCGCCTACCGCACCCTGGTGACCCTGGCCCGGGTGGCGCACGACCCGAAGACCACGCCCGGCGTCGCCGCCAGGCTGGACCAGCGCGTGCATGAGGTGGCGCTCGCGCTTGCCGACCGGCATGGCAGCGCCGCCGACCGCGCCTGGGGCGCCAGCCTGTCGCGCCAGCTGCTCGACCCGCGGCAACTCGACCAGCTGCTGGCCAAGCGCCCGCGTAGCGTCGCCGTGCCGCCCGGCGCCCCGATCGACGACGAGGGCGACTGGATGACGATGCCGGAAAGCGCGATGGGCGAAGCCGGGCCGGATTGATCGGCCCGGACCCGCACCGTCCGCCGGCCGGGAAAGGCGGGTGGCAGGCCGGTTCCCGGCGTCCGTCAGCGGTGCTCAGTGCCGCTGCCGCAGCGCCTCCACCAGCAGCGAGAACGCCGGCGAGGGCTGGCGCCGGCTGGGGTAGTAGAGGTGGTAGCCGGGGAAGGGCGGGCACCAGTCCGCCAGCCGGCGTTCGAGCCGGCCTTCGGCGACATGGCTCAGCACCCGGTCCTCGGGCAGGCAGGCCAGGCCGAAGCCGTCCAGCGCGGCGGCGAGGATCTGGCGCACGTCGTTGAAGGCCAGCCGTCCCTGCACCCGTACGTTCAGCGCATGGCCGTTCTTCTCGAACTCCCATGGATACAGCCCGCCGTGGGTGAGAAAACGGATATTGATGCAGTCGTGGCCAGTGAGGTCGCGCGGCGTCTTCAGCGCGGGTCGCGAGGCGAGGTAGGCGGGCGATCCGACCACCGCCATCCGCAGCGGCGGACCGATCGGCACGGCGATCATGTCCTGCGCCACCTGCTCGCCGAGGCGGATGCCGGCATCGAAGCGGCCGGCGACGATGTCGGTCAGGGTGGAATCGCTGATCACCTCGACGTGGATGTCCGGATACGCCGGCAGCAGCTGGCGCAGCACCGGCCAGAGGATGCTGCTGGCCGCATGCTCGCCGGTGGTGATGCGGATGGTGCCGCCGGGTTTGTCGCGCAGGTCGCCGAGGCCGGCGAGCGCGGCGTCGATGTCCTGGAAGTTCGGGGTCAGCGTGTCGAACAGGCGTTCGCCCGCCTCGGTCGGCGCCACGTTGCGCGTGGTGCGGGTCAGCAGGCGCAGGCCCAGCCGCGATTCCAGGGCGCGGATGGTATGGCTGAGCGCCGACTGCGATACGCCGAGCTGGGCGGCGGCGCGGGTGAAGCTGCGCTCGCGTGCCACGGTGAGGAAGGCGAGCAGATCGTTGTAGTTGGTGCGGGCCATGCGGCGATCCATTGATGAACAAAGATCATAAGAGCATTCGAATTGTCCCGTCTAATCACGGAAGCTCCGGCAGCACACACTGCACGCATCGCGATTCGGGCGTCCGACGCAGCCACCTGCGGTGGTCGATGCTCGAGGTAGTGCGTCGGACCCGGTCGCTATTGCGATACCGCACATCAAAATTCTGGAGAAGCACGATGCAGATGCGAACACTTGGAAACTCCGGCCTCAAGGTCTCCGCGCTGGGGTTCGGCTGCATGGGTTTGAATTTCGCCTACGGCAAGGCGATGGAGAAGCCGGATGCGATCCGCCTGCTGCGGCAGGCCGTCGAAGCGGGCGTGAGCTTCTTCGATACCGCCGAGGCCTACGGCCCGTTCACCAACGAGGAACTGGTGGGCGAGGCGTTGGCTCCGGTGCGCGACCAGGTGGTGATCGCCACCAAGTTCGGTTTCCGGGACGGTCGTTCGGCGACCGGCCTGGACAGCCGCCCGGCGCGCATCCGCGAAGTCGCCGAGGCCTCGCTCAGGCGCCTGCGCACCGACCACATCGACCTGTTCTACCAGCACCGTGTCGATCCGGCGGTGCCGATGGAGGAGGTGGCGGGCGCGGTGCGCGAGCTGATCGGCGAAGGCAAGGTCAGGCACTTCGGCCTGTCCGAGGCCGGCGTGGCCTCGATCCGCCGGGCCCACGCCGTGCAGCCGGTGACCGCGTTGCAGAGCGAATACTCGCTGTGGTGGCGCGAACCGGAAAATGACGTGCTGCCGGCGTGCGAGGAGCTGGGCATCGGCTTCGTGCCGTTCAGCCCATTGGGCAGGGGTTTCCTGACCGGCAAGATCGATGCGGACACGCCGTTCGCCAAGGACGATTTCCGCAGCAGCGTGCCGCGCTTTTCGCCCGAGGCGCGCCAGGCCAACCAGGCCCTGATCGACCTGCTTGGCCGCATCGCTGCCGGCAAGGGAGCCACGCCGGCGCAGATCGCGCTGGCGTGGCTGCTGGCGCAAAAGCCGTGGATCGTGCCGATTCCGGGGACCACCCGCTTGCCCCGACTGAAGGAAAACCTCGGCGCGGTGGACATCCGGCTCGGCGCGGAGGAGTTGCGGCAGATTCGCGACTCGCTGGACCACATCCAGGTGCAGGGCGACCGCTACCCGGCGCACCTGAGCGCGCAGGTCGGCCGCTGAGCCACCGCGGCCGCCCGCGCCGGCGTCCGCGGGACAGCCGCCGGGAGTCGTTGCCTCGGCCGTGTAAAATGGCGGTCTTTTGCCCGTCAGCATGTCGCCATCTTCACAACCGGCCACGGTCCGCGGCCCGGCCTTCATCCGCCTGCTCGCGCGATTTGCCGAGCTAAGTCCCGCCGAATCCGGCCGTTCGCTGCCGGATCGGCTGAGCCAGTGGCTCGACTGGAACCACGCCCTGGCGCTGTCCACCGCGCTGGAAGGGAAGCCGGCGGCGGGCCTCGAGCAGGGCGCCGCTGGCGGCAGCGCGGTTGCGGACGAGTGTGCCGGCGTGCGCCGCGCGCTGGCCCGGGCCGGCAACGATGCCTGCGCCTCGGTGGCGGCCGGGCATGCCGCCGCTGCCGCGGCGGCGGTCGACTACGCGGATTTTCGCCAGTGCTACCTGGCCCGGCAGCGGGCGATGCAGTCCGCTACCGGCCGGCTGCGCGGGCGGGTGCGCGAGCGCCTGGCCGCGACATCGGCCGCCATGGCCCGGCTGGCGGAAGTGGATGCGGCGATGGAAGCGGCGCTGAGTCCGCGCGAGCACACCTTGCTGGCCGGCGTGCCGGCGCTGCTCGGCGTGCGCTTCGAACGCCTGCGCGGGACGGCCGGCGGCCCGTCGCCGGGGACGGCGCGGACGCCGTGGCTGGAGGTTTTTCGCCACGACATGCAGGGCCTGTTGCTGGCCGAGCTGGATGTTCGTTTTCAACCGGTGGAAGGGCTGCTGGCAGCGCTTCGCACCTGCTAACCGGGGTCTCATGTCCAGAAATCTTCTCCATCTCCTCCTGTTCCTGGCCGGCCTGGCCGCGGTGTGCTGGGTCGGCGCTGGCTATCTCCACGCCAATCCGCCGGGCAGCGCGATGGCGGCCCTGATCGGTGCGTGCTATCTCGCCGGCGCGCTGGAACTGCATCGCTACCGCCGGGCTACCGCGACCCTGCGCGACGCGGTGACGGCGCTGTCGACCGCGCCATCGAGCCTGGCGGACTGGCTGCAGCGGCTGGACCCCGGCCTGCGCCAGCCGGTGCGTTTGCGCATCGAGGGCGAGCGGGTGGCCTTGCCGGCGCCGACGCTGACCCCGTACCTGGTCGGCCTGCTGGTGCTGCTGGGCATGCTCGGCACCTTGCTGGGCATGATGGCCACGCTCAAGGGTACCGGCCTGGCGCTGGACGGGGCGAACGACCTGCAGGCGATCCGTGGCTCGCTCGCCGCGCCGGTCGCGGGGCTGGGATTCGCATTCGGCACCTCGATCGCGGGCGTGGCCAGCTCGGCCATGCTGGGCCTGCTGTCGGCCCTGTGCCGGGCCGAGCGGCTGCAGCAGGTGCAGCGGCTGGACGGCGCGACGGCCACCACCTTGCGCGTCCACTCGCAGGCGCACCAGCGCGAGCAGGCTTTCGCTCTGCTGCAGCGGCAGGCCGAGGCGATGCCGGCGTTGCTGGACCGGCTGCAGTCGATGATGGGTGCCGTCGAGCAGCACAGCCTCGCCGCGAGCGAACGGCTGCATGCCGGCCAGCAGGCGTTTCACGCCAGCACCGAAGCGAGCTATGCGCGGCTGGCCTCGTCGGTCGAGCGTTCGCTGCGGGACAGCGTGGCCGGCGCCGCGCGCGCGGCCGGCGCCGCGATCGAGCCGGTGGTCGCCTCGACCATGGCCGGTATCGCCGGCGAAACCGCGGCGCTGCATGAGCGCGTGAACCAGGCCGTGCAGCGGCAACTGGAGAGCCTTTGCACCGGCTTCGAGGCCAGCGCGGCCACGGTCGGCGGCCTCTGGCACGAGGCCGTGGCCGGCCAGCGGCAGGCGAACGAGGCGCAGGCGCAGGGGCTGGCAAGCGCGCTGGCGCGCTTTGCCGAGACCTTCGAACAACGCTCGGCCGCGCTGCTCGACGGCGTGGCCACGCGCCTCGATACCGCCGCCGATGCGGCGGCGTGCGCGTGGAGCGAGGCGCTGTCCCGGCAACAGGCGCACAACCAGGCTTTGATCGAGCGCAACCAGCAGGCGGTGGCCGCCAGCCACGCGGGCTTCGAATCGCAGTCGACTGCGCTGCTGCGCGCGCTGCAGCAGTCGCACACCGAGCTGCAGGCGGTGCTGGAACAGCGCGATCGCGAGCGGCTGGCCCGCTGGAGCGAGCAGCTCGCGACGCTGGCGGCGGCGCTGGGCGAGCAGTGGCGGCAGGCCGGCGAACAGGCGCTGGGCCGGCAACAGGAGATCTGCGACACGCTGGCGCGCACCGCCGGCGAGATCGGCGCCAGCACCCGCGCGCACGCCAGCGGCACCATCGCGGAAATGTCGCGCCTGGTGGACGCCGCCGCCGAAGCGCCGCGGGCGGCGGCGGAAATCGTCGCCGAGCTGCGCCAGAAATTGTCCGAGAGCATGCTGCGCGACACCGCGATGCTGGACGAGCGCAGCCGCCTGCTGGCCACGCTGGAGACCCTGCTCGACGCGGTGAACCACGCCTCCACCGGGCAGCGCAGCGCGGTCGACGCGCTGGTCACCACCTCGGCCGAGCTGCTCGATCGGGTCGGCACGCGCTTCGCCGGGCAGGTCGAAAGCGGGGCGAACCGGCTCGGCGCGGTGGCCGCGCAAGTCACCGCCAGCGCGATCGAGGTGGCCAGCCTGGGCGAGGCGTTCGCGGCCGGCGTGGAACTGTTCGGCCGCTCCAACGACGCGCTGATGGAGCGCCTGCAGCACATCGCTGCCGCGCTCGACGCCTCGCTCGTGCGCAGCGACGAGCAACTGGCGTACTACGTGGCGCAGGCGAGGGAAGTGATCGACCTGAGCATGCTCTCGCAGCAGCAGATCGTCGGCGACCTGCAGCGGCTCGCCGGCCAGCGCGCCGGCGCCGTGGTGGAGGCGGCATGAGCGACGAGGTCGAGATCGAGGCGGAATCGGCGGCGCCGATATGGGCGGCCTTCGGCGACCTGATGTCGGTGCTGCTGGGTGCGTTCGTGCTGATCCTCGTCGCGGTGATCGCGCTGCAGGCGCAGTTGTCGAACCGGCTCGACCAGGCGCTCAGGCAGCGGCAGGCCGAGGCGCAGCGGCGGCTGAGCCTGCAGCAGGCGCTGGCGGTGCCGCTGGCGGCCGGCCGCGTGACCCTGCTCGACGGGCGCATCGGCATCAACGGCAGCGTGCTGTTTGCGCTCAACTCCGACCAGCTGCAGCCGCAGGGGCGCGCGCTGCTGGAAAGCCTGGCCGGACCGCTGTCGGGCTATCTGAAAACGCGCGATGAAATGTTGATGGTCAGCGGCTTCACCGACGACCAGCGGGTGCAGGACGGCAACCGTCGTTTCACCGACAACTGGGAGCTGTCGGCCGAGCGTGCGCTGACCGTGACCCGCGCGCTGATCGCCGATGGCGTACCCGGGGGCTCGATATTCGCCGCCGCGTTCGGCGCGCAGCAACCGGTCGCCTCCAATGCCGATGCCGCCGGGCGGGCAAAGAACCGGCGGGTGGAAATCGCGCCGATCCCGAAGTCGTCGCCCGCCGCGAAGCAGCCATGAGCGGGCGCACGGCGCGTGCCATGCGCGAGCGATTCTTGGCCGCGATGGCGCGGCGCGCGGGCGATCATGACGAGGCGGTGCGGCGACGGCTGGACGAGCGGCTGTCGGCGGCGCGCGCGGCCGATGCGGCGCACGCCGGCCAACAGGTTGGCGCTGACCAGGCCACGCCGCCGTGCTCGGCGCTCGCCGGCCTGCTCGCGCAGATCGGCAGCCGCACGGTGCCGCAGTCTCCGGCGTTTCCGGAACTGGCGGCGCTGGGCGAGTTCCGCCAACGCTGGGCGGCGATCCGCGCCGAGAGCCGGCTACGGCAAGCGCTGCAGCCGCTGCCGGTGCGCGCCGGTCCGCTCAACTCGGCCGGGCTGGCGCATCGCTCGATCGCACTGATGCGCGAGCTGTCGCCCGGCTACCTGCAGCAGTTCCTGGCCTACGTGGACGAGCTGGCGTGGATGGAGCAAATGGTCGGCAGCGACACGCACGGCAGCGCCACGAGCTCCGGCAAGCGTGCCCGGCGCAAGCCTCGCGGCTGAGCCGGCCGGGATGTCGCCTGGTGGCGGCCGCTCACGACAGCGTGTCCGCCGTGCCCGCGGCGGCGGTCTTGGCGCCCAGCGACTGCGCGATGGTCAGCATGTCGCCGAACACCCCGGCGGCGGTCACCTCCGGGCCGGCGCCGGGTCCTTGTATGACCAGCGGGTTTTCGGCATAGCGGTCGCTGCGGAACTGCACCAGGTTGTCGGTCAGCCGGGTGTGGCAGCAGGCGTGGCTGGACGGTAGAGCGACCACGCCGACGGTGGCGCGACCGTCGGCGTCGAGCCTGGCGAGGTGGCGCAGCGACAGTCCCTGCGCGCGCGCGGCGTCCAGCCGCGCCTGCATCGGCGCATCCATCTCGGCCACGCGGGCCAGGAAGGCGTCGCGATCGATCCCGCGCAGCTGCTCCGGCACCAGGTTCTCGACCTCGACGTCGGCGAGCGACAGCATGCGGCCGGCCTCGCGGGCAAGAATCACCAGCTTGCGCGAAACGTCCAGGCCCGACAGGTCGTCGCGCGGATCGGGCTCGGTGTAGCCGAGCGCGCGTGCCTCAAGCACCAGCTGCGAGAACGGGCGGCTGCCGTCGTAGCTGTTGAACAGCCAGGCCAGGGTGCCCGAGAACATGCCGTCGACCTGGTGCAGCACGTCGCCGGTGTCGAGCAGGCTGCGCAGGGTCAGGATCACCGGCAGCCCGGCACCGACCGTGGCCTCGTAGAGAAAGCGCCCGCCGTGCCGCTGCGCGTCGCGGATCGCGGCATAGCGCAGCCAGTCGCCGCTGCCGGCGTGCTTGTTGGGCGTCACCACGTGGATGCCGGCAGCGAGCCATTCGGCGTACCTGGCCGCCACCGCGTCGCTGGCGCTGCAGTCCACGATCAGCGCGTGCGGAAGGTGCTCCGCGCGCACGTGCGCGGCGAAGGCGTCCAGCTCGGCGGCGACCACGTCGGCCCCGGCGAGCGCCTCGAGCGCCCGCTCGGGCGCGATGCACGCGTCGCTCAGGTGCATCCGGCGGCTGTCGCACACCGCGCGCAGGCGCAGGTCGAGGTTGGCGCGCTCGCGCAGCCGCGGCGCGGTGGCCGCCAGTTGCGCCAGCAGCGCGCGGCCCACCTGGCCGGGGCCGATGACGCCGATCGAGATGGTCTGCGGCGACAGCCAGAATGCCGCGTGGGCGGCGCGCAGCGCGCGGGTGGCATCCGCGCCGGCCACCGCCACCGAGATATTGCGCTCGCTGGCCCCCTGCGCGATCGCGCGCACGTTGACCCGGGCCTGCGCCAGCCCGCCGAGCAGGCGGGCCGCCACGCCGGGCGCCCCGACCATGCCGTCGCCGACGGCGGCCAGCACGCAGATGTCGCGCGTCACCTGCACCGCCTGCGTACGCGCGTCGGCCATCGCATCGTGGAACGCCGCGATGATCGCCTCGCGTCCGCGATCGACCTCGTCGGCGCGCACCACGCAGCAGATCGAGTGCTCCGACGAACCCTGCGAGATCATCGTCACCGACACGCCCGCGCGGTGCAGCGCGGCAAACAGGCGTTCGGCGGTGCCGGGGACGCCGACCATGCCGTTGCCGACCAGTTCGAGCACGGCAAGGCCGTCGACGAGGCTGAGGCCCTTGACCGGCACGTCATGCGGATCGGCCACGGTGCTGATCCGCGTTCCGGCCGCCTGCGGGTTGCGGGTGTTGCGGATGCGCAGCAGGATGCCGCGCGCCTGCACCGGCGCCAGCGTCTGCGGATGCAGCACCTTGGCACCGAAATAGGCGAGCTCGCAGGCCTCGGCATACGACATCGACGGCAGGCAGACCGCCTCGGGCACCAGCCGGGGGTCGGCCGACAGCACCCCGTCGACGTCGGTCCAGATGGTCAGCTCGTCGACCTCGAACAGGCTGGCGAAGATGGCGGCGGAATAATCGCTGCCGTTGCGGCCGAGGGTGGTGGCCGCGCCGTCGCGGTCGCTGGCGACGAAGCCGGTGATCACGACGCGCGCCCCGGGCTGTCGCGCGCGCCAGGCGTGCAGCCGCGCGCGGCTGTCGTCCCAGTCGACGCCGACGCCCATTTCGCCCTGGTGCACGATCAATACCTCGCGCGCGTCGAGCCGGCGCCAGCCGGCGGCGTCGCCGCCGAGTGCGGCATGCATCAGCCAGGACGAACACAGTTCGCCCACGCCCCAGATCCGCGCGTCCAGCTGCGCGGCGCCGGCGACGCCGGAGGCCAGGTCCTGGCGCAGCGCATCGAACTGGGCATCGATGCTGTCGTGCAGCGCCGATGTGGGCGTACCGGCCAGCGCGGCGGCGGCCGCGCGGTGCTGGTCGCGCAGCGCGGACCAGGCCGCCTGCCAGTCGCCGCCCGCGCGCGTGCGCGCGGCCAGCGAGACCAGCGCATCGGTCACCCCCTGCATCGCCGAGACCACCACCACCCGGGCATCGCCGCCGTCGGCAGCGACCAGGGCGGCAGCCTGGCGGATGCGCGACGCATCCGCCAGGCTGCTGCCGCCGAACTTGTGCGCGTGGCGGCGCGGGGCCGCCGGTTCGGCCTCCGGCCCGCTGGCGAGCGTAGCGGGGGATCCGCTGGAAACGAGGGTTGGCGTCGACATCAATCAGGCTCCGGTGTGCTGTCGCCCAACGCCGGGGGAGGGCGCGGGGCGCGCACCCGGATCGGGTGCGCAGCGGTGGGTGCAACCAGGCATGCGGTCGGTCCGCACCCTGGAGGGGGTGAGGTCGATGGTAATCGTTTCGATCGCCTGGCGAACGTAGCAGCGGGTTTCAGGGTTTCATGCTGCCGGTGTCGAGCAGGCGCTGGTGCCAGGACAGCGCCTCGGGCAGCAGGTGCGGCGTGTGCTTGCCCTTGCTGTCGCGGCAGGCGCGCTCGAAATAGTCCTCCAGCATGGGCCGGTAGTCCGGGTGCGCGCAGTTGCGGATCACCGTGCGTGCGCGCTGCTTGGGCGACAGGCCGCGCAGGTCGGCCAGCCCCTGTTCGGTGACCACCACCGCCACGTCGTGCTCGGTATGGTCGACGTGGCTGACCATCGGCACGATGCAGGAGATCGCCCCGTGCTTGGCCGTGCTCGGGGTGAGGAAGCAGGACAGGAAGCCGTTGCGGGCGAAATCGCCCGAGCCGCCGATGCCGTTGATGATGCCGGTGCCGGCGACGTGGGTGGAATTGACGTTGCCGTACAGGTCGGCCTCGACCATGCCGTTGAGCGCGAGACAGCCCAGCCGGCGCACCAGCTCGGCGTGGTTGGAGATCTCCTGCGGACGCAGCACGATGCGGCCGCGGTAATGGTCGATGTGGCTGATGAACTCGTCCACCGCGTCGGGGCTCAGCGACAGCGCGGTGGCCGATGCCATGGTGATGGTGCCGGTGCGGATCAGGTCCAGCATGCCGTCCTGGATCACCTCGGTGAAGCCGGTGAGCTGCTCGAAGCCGCCCGCGCGCAGGCCGGTCAATACGGCGTTGGCGATGTTGCCCACGCCCGACTGCAGCGGCAGCAGGTGTTCGCCCAGGCGCCCCCTGGCGATCTCGTGGCGGAAGAATTCCACCAGGTGGCCGGCGATCCGCCGGCAGTTGTCGTCCGGTTCGGCGAAACGGCTGAGCCGGTCGCGGCCGTGGCTTTCCACCACGGCCACGACCTTGGCCGGGTCCACCCGCAGGTACGGCTCGCCGATGCGGTCGCCCGGCGCCACCAGCGGGATCGGCTTGCGGTTCGGCGGCAGCGCGGTGCCGTAGTAGATGTCGTGCATGCCGTCCAGCCCTTCGGGCTGGTCGCGGTTGACCTCGACGATCACCTGGTCGGCCAGGTCCAGCCAGGTCTTGTTGTTGCCCACCGAGGTCGACGGGATCAGCCGTCCATCGGGCAGGATGCCGGCCACCTCGACCACCGCCAGGTCGATCTTGCCGAAGAAGCCGAACCAGGCGTACTGCGCGACGTGGCCCAGGTGGATGTCCATGTACTCGATCTCGCCGCGGTTGATGCGCGCGCGCAGTTCCGGGTCGGACTGGTAGGGCAGGCGGAAATCGATGCCGCCGGCGCGCGCCAGCACGCCGTCCAGCTCCGGCGCGGTGGAGGCGCCGGTGAGGATGCGGATGCCGAACTTCTCGCCGCGCGCATGCACCGCGGCGATCCGTTCCGC
>JAGWIC010000076.1 GCA_028866435.1 Lysobacteraceae bacterium
ACCTGTTCCACCAGCGCCGCCAGCACTACCGCCTGGTAACCCGACCCGGTGCCGATCTCCAGCACCCGTCCGGGCTTCTCCTTGCGCTCGTCGAAGTGCTCGAGCAACGCCTCGGTCATCCGCGCCACCACCCAGGGTTGCGAGATGGTCTGGCCGTGGCCGATCGGCAACGCGGTGTTCTCGTAGGCGCGCGAATGCAGCGCCTGGTCGATGAAGTGGTGGCGCGGCACGTTGCGGATCACGTCGATCACCCGCGCATCGTGCACGCCGCTTTCCTTGAGCTGCGCGGCGAGCCGGTCCCGCGCGCGCTGCGAGGTCATGCCCTCGCCTTTCAGTGCCGATGGGGGCAGCGTGTGCATGTTCATCGCTCAGGCCGCCTTGTGGCCGGGGGCGGCCATGTCGTTGCCCAGCGATTGCACCCAACTGCTGACCTTCTCCAGCGCCTGGTAGCGGGTCAGGTCGACGTGGATGGGCGTGATCGAGACATAGCCGCGGCGCACCGCGTCGAAATCGGTGCCGGGACCGGCGTCATCCACCTCGCCCGCCGGGCCGATCCACCAGATCGCGCGGCCGCGCGGATCGGTCTGCGCGATGCACGGTTCGGCCCGATGCCGGCGTCCCAGCCGCGTGACCTCGAAACCGCGGATGTCCGCCCATGGCCGGTCTGGAACGTTGATGTTGAGGATGGTGTCGGCCGGCAGCGGATCCACCAGCAACCTGCGCATCACCAGCAGTACCGCATTCGCCGCCGAGTCGTAATGCTCGCCGCGATGGTCCGTGCTGACCAGCGACACCGCGATGGCCGGCAGGCCGAGGAAGCGGCCTTCCATCGCCGCCGACACCGTGCCCGAATAGATCACGTCGTCGCCAAGATTGGCCGAGTTGTTGATGCCGGACACCACGATGTCGGGCTCCTCGTCCAGCAGCCCGGACAGCGCCAGGTGCACGCAGTCGGTGGGCGTGCCCGCCACGCGGTAGCGGCCGTCCTCCATGCGCAGCACCCGCAGCGGCGCGTCCAGGGTCAGCGAGTTGCTGGCGCCGGAGCGGTCGCGGTCGGGCGCCACCACCGTCACCTCGCCCACTTCGCGCAAATGCGTGGCCAGTACCCGGATGCCCCGCGCATCCACGCCGTCGTCGTTGCTGACAAGAACTCGCATGCTGATCCGTATCGTGTCGACCGCGACGCATCGCCCATCGGCGTGCGCCCCCTGCAATCGTTCGAGTTTAGCCGAGCAAATCCGTCGTTTCACGGATTCGGCATCGGAGCCGGCGCTTGCTAGCATCGGCACATGAAGCGCCGCCCGCCTGCCGCGATCAGCGAAGAAGACGCCCGCCTGTTCCGCGAGGCCATTGGCGAGGTGCGCCACATCGAGGCACCCGCCACGGCCCCGGCCGCACCCAGGCCGTCACCGCAACCGCGCATGTTCGAAGCCGACGAGGCCGCCGTGCCCGGCGAGCTGCTGGTGATGGCCTTCGACCCGGCCACGCTGGAAGTGGGCGAAGAACTGGGCTACCTGCGCGACGGCTATCCACCGAGACTGCTGCGCCAGTTGAAGCGCGGCCAGTTCAGCGTGCAGGACGAAATCGACCTGCACCAGATGAACGCCGCCGCGGCGCAGGCTTTCGTCGCCATGTTCCTGGCCGAGGCGCGACAGTCCGGCTTCCGTTGCGTGCGCATCGTGCATGGCAAGGGTCTGCGCTCCCGCGCGGCAGGCCCCGTGCTCAAGCGCATGACGGACCGCATGCTGCGCCGGCGCGACGACGTGATCGCCTTCGCCTCGGCACGCCCCGCGCAAGGCGGCACCGGCGCGGTGGTGGTGCTGCTCAAGGGCTGACCGGCAGGAGCGCGGCCAGCTCGCGCACGACCACCGTGGCGTAGGCGCCCGCCGGCAGCTCGAACGACAATTCCAGCGCCGCGTCGTCCAGCCAGCGCCACTTCAGCTCCTTCGGCAACAGCCGCAAGGGCCGGCGCTCCTGGTCCATCCGCGCCGCGGCCAGTCCGGCCACCAGATCGGCGTTGGCCGCGGCGACTTCCCGCTCCAGCGCACCCGCCTTGCCCTGGCTTGGCGGCTCGCCCTGCCCCCACAACGGGCCGGACGGGTGGATATCACCGCTGGCCAGCCGGGCGGCGAGCGCGTCGCCGAAGGGCTCGGGGCCGAACCACGAGCGCGAGCCGGCCAGCGACCAGATCTCTCCGTCCAGCGCGGCGTCCCAGGCCCCCCGCTCGACCCGTGCCGCCAGCACCTCGTTGAAGATCTGCGAGCGTGCCGCCGACAGCAGCAGGGAGCGCTTGTCCCGGTCCACCCGGCGCCCGGCGAACATCGCCCGCGCCTGTGCCAGGTTGCCGCCTTCGCGCCCAAACCGCTGCTCGCCGAAGTAATTGGGCACCCCGCGCGCGGCAATCTGCTGCAGCACCTGCGCGGCCAGCGCCCGATCGCCCTGCGCCTCACGCAGCACCAGCACGAACCGGTTGCCGCGCAGGGCGCCCCGCTTGAGTTTGCGCGCATGCCGCGTCGCCGCCAGCACGTTCACCTGTGCATGCGGGAAAGCCGACCAGTCCGGGTCGGGCTTGCCGGCCAGTTGCACCGAGAATGCCTGGCGGGTGAGCGCATGGCGATCCTTCATGCCGGCATAGCCGACCGCCACCGGCGACACGCCGGCGAATTTCGCCAGTTCGCGCGCCACCCAGTCCGTGTTGGCGCCGCGCTTCTCCACCCACAGCAGGGCATGCTCGCCCGCGCCGTCCGCGTCATAGCCGAGGATCTCCTCGACCTGGAAGTCTTCCGGACGGGCACGCAAATGCCCGGTCAATGGCGGCACGCCGCAGGCGAAGGGAAGTTCGGACATGGTTTTCCAGGAATGTGGCGGGAGAGGAAACGGGGGGAGAACAGGCCGGCAACCGGCGTCCGTTCGCGCGGAATGCATTCACCTCGCCAGACTGGAGGCAGCTGCGCGCGCGCAGGCCGCCGGCGGGCGACGGCGCCGGCTCATGCGCTTTGCAGCAGCACGCAGGCATGGGCCGCGATGCCTTCGCCGCGGCCACAGAACCCCAGTCGCTCGGTGGTCGTCGCCTTGACGCTGACACGGTCCACCGCGCAGCGCAGGTCGGCGGCCAGGTGCTCCCGCATGGCCTGCGCGTACGGCCCCACCTTCGGCGCCTCGCCGATCACGGTGATGTCGGCATTGCCCAGCACATAGCCGTGCCCGCTCATGAGCACCGCGGCATGGCGCAGGAACTGGCGGCTGTCGGCATCGCGCCAGCGCTGGTCCGAAGGCGGAAAGTGCTGACCGATGTCGCCCAACGCCAGTGCGCCGAAAATCGCGTCGCACAGCGCATGGATCACCACGTCGCCATCGGAATGGGCGACGACGCCCCGATGATGCGGCACCCGCACGCCGCCGAGCGTGACATAGCTGCCCTCGCCGAATGCGTGCACATCGAAGCCCTGGCCTATGCGCATCTATCGTGTCCTTGGCAGCAGAAACTCGGCCAGCGCGAAATCCGCCGCCGTGGTCACCTTGATGTTGTCCTCGGCGCCCTCGACCAGCAGCGGCGCGAAACCGGCCCGCTCCATCGCCATCGCCTCGTCACTCACGTTCAGCCCGCTTCGTGCCGCCGCACGCAGTGCCGCGGTCAGCGGACCGCGCCGAAACATCTGCGGGGTGAAGGCACGCCAGCGTTGCTCGCGCGGCTCGGTAAGCTCGCTGCGGCCGACGTCATTGGCGCGCTTGAGCGTGTCGCGCAAGGGCGCTCCCAGCAAGCCGCCATCGGATGCGCCGGCGCGCTCGATCAGGCGATCGATGTCCGCCAGCCGCACGCACGGGCGGGCCGCGTCGTGCACCAGCACGAAATCATCGGCGGCCACCGTATCGGGCAGGGCCTCAAGCCCGGCCAGCACCGAATCGCTGCGCTCGGCGCCCCCTCCGGCGCGGCGCACCGGCTTGCCGTGCAAGGCGTCGATGCCCGGCCAATGCGCATCGGTCGCGGCCAGGACGACCAGCAGGCCGCCGATGCGCGGATGCCGCGCCAGGCGATCGAGCGTGTGCTCGATCAACGGCCGCCCGGCCAGCGGCAGGTACTGCTTCGGGCAATCGCCGCCCACGCGCGTACCGCGGCCGGCCGCCGGCACGACACACCACAAGGTCAGCCCGCTCATGGCGACCCGGCGGAAGCCGCCGGAGCCGGCACGCTTACCGCGCCGGCAGGCGGCTCCACCACCTGATAGAACACCTCGCCCGGCTTGATCAGGCCGAGCTCGGTGCGTGCCCGCGCCTCGATGGCCTGGTCGCCATGCTTGAGGTCGAGCACGTCCGCACTCAGCGCCTGATTGCGTTGCAGCAGCCTGGCGTTCTCCTCGGTCTGCTTCCTGACCGCCACGCGCAGGCCGTCCACCTCGTGCATGCTGCCGTTGCCGGACCACAGCTTCAGCTGCAGTCCGATCAGGATCACGATCAGAATCAGGGCGATCCAGCGCAGCATGGGCGGGCGTGGACTCTGCTCAACCCGGCAGGCGGGTCAGGTTCGGGAACGCATCGCGGCCGGCATAGTGGGCCGCGCTGCCCAGTTGCTCCTCGATGCGCAGCAGCTGGTTGTACTTGGCCACGCGATCGCTGCGGCACAGCGAACCGGTCTTGATCTGGGTCGCGGTGGTCGCCACGGCGATATCGGCGATCGTGGTGTCCTCGGTTTCGCCGGAACGGTGCGAGATCACCGCCGAGTACTTCGCCGCGTGGGCCATGGCAATGGCTTCCAGCGTCTCGGACAAGGTGCCGATCTGGTTGACCTTGACCAGGATCGAGTTGGCGATGTGCTTCTCGATGCCTTCGCGGAAGATCGCCGGATTGGTCACGAACAGGTCGTCGCCCACCACCTGGACGCGCTCGCCGATCGCGTCGGTCAGCAGCTTCCAGCCGGCCCAGTCGCCTTCGGCCATGCCGTCCTCGATGCTGACGATCGGATACTGCCTGGCCCAGCCGGCCAGCAGGTCGACGAATTCGGCCGACGAGTACTGCTTGCCTTCGCCGGCCAGGTCGTACTTGCCGTCCTTGTAGAACTCGGAACTGGCCGCGTCGAGGCCGAGCAGGATCTCGCCGCCGATCTTGTAGCCGGTCTTGTTGATCGCCTCCAGGATGGTGTCGAGCGCCTCGATGTTGGAACGCAGGTTTGGCGCGAAACCGCCCTCGTCGCCCACCGACGTGCTCAGCCCGCGTCCCTTCAGCACGCTCTTGAGCGCATGGAAGATCTCGGCGCCGGCGCGCAGCGCTTCGGCGAACGTCGGCATGCCGACCGGCAAGACCATGAACTCCTGCACGTCGATGTTGTTGTCCGCGTGCTCGCCGCCGTTGATGATGTTCATCATCGGCACCGGCAGCGCGCCCGGCTTGCCGTGCGAGAGGTAGCGCCACAGCGGTTCGTCGCGCGACGCGGCCATGGCATGCGCCGCCGCCAGGGAAACACCGAGCAGCGCGTTCGCGCCCAGCTTGCCCTTGTTCGGCGTGCCGTCGAGCGTGATCAGCTTCGCATCCAGGCCCTTCTGGTCGGCCGCGTCGAAACCCTTCAGCGCACCGGCGATGGCGCCGTTGACGTTCGCCACGGCATTCCTGACGCCCTTGCCGCCGTAACGCGACTTGTCGCCGTCACGCAGCTCGACCGCCTCGCGCGAACCGGTGGACGCGCCGCTGGGCACCGCCGCGCGGCCGAAAGCGCCGTCGGCCAGGGTGACTTCGGCCTCCAGCGTGGGGTTGCCGCGCGAGTCGAGGATCTCGCGTGCATGGATGTGGGTGATCTGTGTGCTCATGGGGGTCCGTCTATTGAGTGATGGGCGTCGATAGTGTCGCAGGAGGCCGCTGGCGGGCGATGCCTTGGCGACGTGCAAGAGTATCGCCCGCAAGCGGGCTCCTACCAGTTAAAGCTGCTGTTCGAGGAAGCCGTGGCGCTTGGTCACGGCGTCGAGCTCGAGCAGGGTTTCCAGCAGGGCCTCCATCTTGCCCAATGGCCATGCATTGGGTCCATCGGAAAGTGCCTTGTCCGGATCGGGGTGGGTTTCGGCGAACAAACCGGCCACGCCCACCGCCACGGCGGCACGCGCGAGCACCGGCACGAATTCGCGCTGACCGCCGGAGCTGGCGCCCTGCCCGCCGGGCAACTGCACCGAATGGGTGGCGTCGAACACCACCGGGCAACCCGTTTCACGCATCACGCTGAGCGAGCGCATGTCGGACACCAGGTTGTTGTAGCCGAAGCTGGCGCCGCGCTCGCACACCATGATCTGGTCGTTGCCGACGGCCTTGGCCTTGGCCACCACGTGCTTCATGTCCCACGGCGCCAGGAACTGCCCCTTCTTGATGTTCACCGGCTTGCCGGCGCGCGCCGCCTTCTGGATGAAGTCGGTCTGCCGGCACAGGAAGGCCGGCGTCTGCAGCACGTCGACCACCGACGCCACCTCGTCCATCGGCGTGTATTCATGCACGTCGGTGAGCACCGGCACGCCGATCTGGCGGCGCACTTCGCCGAGAATCCGCAGCCCCTGTTCCAGCCCCGGCCCGCGGAAGCTGTCGCCGGAGGAGCGGTTGGCCTTGTCGAAGCTGGACTTGAAGATGAAGCGGATGCCGAGCCGGCCGGTGATCTCCTTGAGCGTGCCGGCGGTGTCCAGCTGCAACTGCTCGGACTCGACCACGCAGGGGCCGGCGATCAGGAACAGCGGCTGGTCCAGCCCGACCTCGAACCCGCACAACTTCATGCGAGCGACTCCCGCGCGAGCGACTGTCCTTCGCGCACCGCCTTGCGCTCACGTGCGGCGTGGACGAAGCCGATGAACAGCGGATGCCCGTCGCGCGGCGTGGAAGTGAACTCCGGGTGGGCCTGGCAGGCAAGGAACCACGGGTGCTGCTGCTGCGGCAACTCGATCATCTCCACCAGCAGGTCATCCATCGACTTGCCCGAAATCACCAGGCCGAGATCCTCGAACGACTGCCGGTAGCGGTTGTTGAATTCGTAGCGATGGCGATGGCGCTCGCGCACCACGTCCTGGCCATACAGCTGGCGCGCCAGAGTGCCCGCCTTGAGGCGGCACTCCTGCGAGCCCAGCCGCATGGTACCGCCCATGTCGGAGCGGTCGCTGCGCTGCTCGATTTCACCGGTGGCGGTGGTCCACTCGGTGATCAGGCCGATCACCGGATCTGGCGTCTGGCGGTCGTTTTCGCTGGAATCGGCGGCGGCCAGGCCGGCCACGTGACGGGCGAAATCCACCACCGCCGCATGCATGCCGTAGCAGATGCCGAAGTACGGCACGCCGTGCTCGCGGGCGTACCTGGCGGCCAGCACCTTGCCCTCGAAGCCGCGCTTGCCGAAACCGCCCGGGACCAGGATCGCGTCGGCCCCGCCCAGCACCTTGGCCGCACCCTCGGCCTCGACCTGCTCCGAATCGATCCAGTCCAGGTTCACCCGCGTGCGCTGCTTGATGCCGCCATGGCGCAGCGCCTCGCCCAGCGACTTGTAGGCATCCTTGTGCTCGACGTACTTGCCGACGATGGCGACCGTGATCTCGTCCTTCGGGTGTTCCACCGCCTCCACCGTGCGCTGCCAGGCGGACAGGTCCGCCGGCTTGGCGTCCAGCCCCAGGCGCTTGACGACGATGTCGTCCAGCCCCTGCTTGTGCAGCCACAGCGGCTGCTTGTAGATGATGTCGACATCCGCGGCGCTGATCACCGCCTGCTCGGGCACGTTGGTGAACAGGGCGATCTTGCGGCGTTCGGCCTCCGGCAGCGGCTCCTCGCAGCGGCACAGCAGGATGTCCGGCTGGATGCCGATCGAGCGCAGCTCCTTCACCGAATGCTGGGTCGGCTTGGTCTTGATCTCGCCGGCGGCCTTGATGAACGGCACCAGGGTCAGGTGCATGAACACCACCTTCTCCGGGCCGTGCTCGATGCGCAACTGGCGGATCGCCTCCAGGAACGGCAGCGACTCGATGTCGCCCACGGTGCCGCCGATCTCCACCAGCGCCACGTCGAAACCGCGGGTCGCCTCGTGGATGCAGTGCTTGATCTCGTCGGTGATGTGCGGGATCACCTGCACGGTGGCGCCGAGATAGTCGCCGCGGCGCTCCTTGCGGATCACCGCCTCGTAGATCTTGCCGGTGGTGATCGAGTTCTTGCCGGCGAGGCGGGTGTGCACGAAGCGCTCGTAGTGGCCGAGGTCGAGGTCGGTCTCCGCGCCGTCGTCGGTCACGTAGACCTCGCCGTGCTGGAACGGACTCATGGTGCCCGGATCCACATTGATATAGGGATCGAGCTTCATCATGGTGACCGAAAGACCGCGCGCTTCGAGAATGGAGGCGAGCGACGCCGCAGCAATGCCCTTGCCAAGCGAGGACACCACACCGCCGGTGACGAAAATCAGGGGGGTCATGGAAAGCAGCCGTACTGGAAATTAGGCATTTTAGCCGCAGAAGCGTCGCACTGCGAGATGACGGGGCGAAATTCCCTGTTTTGGTTCATTTCCCGGGAGGCGGTGCGGATGAAACACCGGTATCGCGCCTGCTAGCATGCGCGGATGACCAACCCCATCCCCGCCCGTCTTGCCGCCCTGCGCGGCGCCATGCACGACCATGGCATCGCCGCCACCCTGATTCCCAGCGCCGACCCGCACCTGTCCGAGTACCTGCCCGCGCGCTGGCAGGCCCGCGCCTGGCTGTCGGGGTTCACCGGTTCAGCCGGCACCCTGGTGGTGACCCGCGAACATGCCGGCCTGTGGACCGACTCGCGCTACTTCAGCCAGGCAAGCGAGGAACTGGCCGGCAGCGGCATCACGCTGATGAAGCTGCGGCTGCCGCACACCCCGGAACACCTGGACTGGCTGCAGCAGCATCTGCACGACGGCGACGTGCTCGCGGTGGCCGGCGACAGCCTGGCGGTGACCACGCAACGCCAGATCCAGCGGCTGCTGAGCGAGGTCGGCGCGAGCCTGCGCACCGACCTGGATTTGCCCGGCGCGATCTGGCCCGATCGGCCGGCCTTGCCCGATGCGCCCGTTGTCGAGCACGACCGGGCCCATGCCGCCGTTTCGCGCGCCGACAAATTCGCCCGGGTGCGCACGGCGATGCGCAAGCACAAGGCAAGCCACCACCTCGTCTCCAGCCTCGACGACATCGCCTGGCTGACCAACCTGCGCGGCAGCGACGTCGAGTGCAACCCGGTGTTCCTGGCCCATCTGCTGGTGCAGGCGGAAGGTCGCGCCACCTTGTTCGTCACCCGTCGCAAGCTCAGTGACACGCTGGTGGCCGCGCTCGCCGCCGACGGTATCGGCGTCGCCGACTATGGCTCGGTCAGCTCCTCCCTGCAGGAACTGGGCGCCGCCGACAGCCTCATGCTGGACGGTGCCCGCGTGGTGAGTTCGATCGCCGCCGCCATCCCGGCAGCGGCCACCACGATCGAGGCCGCCAACCCGAGCACGGCCTTCAAGGCGGTGAAGACGCCCGCCGAGCTGGACCATATCCGCGAAGTCATGCGCCTCGACGGCGCCGCGCTGGTGCGCGGCTTCCGCCGGCTGGAACAGCGGCTCGCCGCCGGCGCGAGCACCACCGAGCTCGACGTCGACTCCATTCTTCATGAGGAACGCGCGGCGCAGCCCGGCCATGTCGGCGAAAGCTTCGCCACCATCGCCGGCTACCAGGCCAATGGCGCACTGCCCCACTACCGCGCGACCCCCGCGTCGCACAGCGTGCTGCAGCGCAAGGGCCTGCTGCTGATCGACTCGGGCGGCCAGTACCTGGGCGGCACCACCGACATCACCCGCGTGCTGGCGCTGGGCGACACCACCGCCGAGCAGCGGCGCGACGCCACCCTGGTGATGAAGGGCATGATCGCGCTGTCCCGCGCCCGCTTCCCGGCCGGCGCCAGCGGCCCGCAGATCGATGTCCTGGCGCGCGCTCCGCTATGGGCTTCGGGCATGGACTACGGCCATGGCACGGGACACGGCGTGGGCTATTTCCTCAACGTGCACGAAGGCCCGCACAGCATCCGGCCACCGATTCCCGGCGGCGCCCTGGTACCACTGGAGCCGGGCATGATCAGCTCGATCGAGCCGGGCCTGTACAAACCGGGGCGGCATGGCATCCGCCACGAGAACCTGGCGGTGGTGGTGGCGGCCGAACAGACCGAGTTCGGCGAATTCCTGGCCTTCGAAACCCTCACCCTTTGCCCGTTCGACCGCCGCGCGCTGGAACCCTCCCTGCTCAGCCCGGAGGAACGGGCCTGGCTGGACGACTACCATGCCGGTGTACGCGCCGCCCTCAGCCCCCTGCTGGAGGGCGTCGACCTGGAATGGCTGCAGCGCCACTGCGCACCGCTCTGACCCATCCGATTCAAACAAACGTAGTGCAATCAATCCGTTGCGTGGATGAGCGCGAGCCCTCGCGGGCCGCGCGCCGGCGCCCGCCGATCAGCGACGCTTTGGCGGCACCAGCCGCAACCTGGTCGGCACCACTTGCTGGCTGGGGCTGAGCAGGCGCTGGATTTCATCGGGCCGCAACGGGTACGAATACAGATAGCCCTGCCCTTCGTTGCAACCAGCGCGCAGCAGGAACTCGTGCTGCGCCTCGGTTTCGATGCCCTCGGCGATCGTGAAGAGGCCCAGGCTCTTGGCCATCACCAGCATCGCTTCGGTGATCGCCGCATCGTTGGCACTGGCCGGCAGGCCGGTGATGAAGGAACGGTCGATCTTGAGATAGGCCACCGCCGGAAGCTTCAGGTACGCCATCGAGGAATAGCCGGTGCCGAAGTCGTCGATCGCCACTTCGATGCCCATCGTGGCCAGAGTCTGCATGGTGCGTGCGGTGGCGTCGCCCAGCCGCAACATGGCGCTCTCGGTGATTTCGAGCAAAAGCCGTTGCGCAGGCAGCTGCCTCATGCCAAGCGCCAGGCTGACGCCATCGACGAAGGCGGGATGGCCGAACCAGCGCGCCGAGATGTTCACCGCCACCCGAATCGGTGGCACCCCGGCCGCGTCCCACGCCTGGATCTGGGCGCAGGCGGCCTGCATCACCCATTCGTCGATGCGGCGGATCATGCCCATCCCTTCCGCCACCGGGATGAAATCACCCGGCATGACCTCGCCGTGTTCGGGATGCTGCCAGCGCAGCAGGGCCTCGACCGCCACGATCCGGCCCGTGCGCATTTCCACGCTGGGTTGAAACACCAGTCGAAACTCGTCGCGGGCCAGCGCCTGGCGCAACTCGGCGGCCATTTGCAGGCGCCGCCGGGTGTCGGCATGCATCATCGGCGTATAGAAGCGGAAGGTGTTGCGCTCCTCCATTTTTGCCGCGTACATGGCGGCGTCCGCGTTGGCGATCAGCGACTGCGGGCTGTCGCCGTCCAGCGGATAGCCGGCGACCCCGATGCTCGCGCTGAGCACGACCTCGTAGTCGTCCACCACCAGCGGTTCGGCCAGCGCCGCCAGCAATCGACCGACCAGCGGCCGGGCATCCTCGCGCAGGCCCTGCCGGCTCAGCAGCACGGTGAACTCGTCGCCACCGATGCGGCCGGCGACGTCGCCATCGGACAACTGGTTGCGGATGCGCTCGGCCACCTTCGCCAGCAGGCGGTCGCCGACGGCATGGCTGTAGCTGTCGTTGACGATCTTGAACGCATCCAGGTCGATGAACAGCACCACCACCGCCAGGCGCTCGCGTTCGGCCACGGCAATGGCATCGGCGCAACGACGCTCGAATTCGGCCCGGTTGGCCAGGCCGGTCAACGGGTCGTGCCGCGCCAGATGCTCCAGCCGGCGCTGCTGGCGCTTCGTTTCGTGGATATTGGTGAATACCGCCACGTAATAGACCACCAGGTTGTCCGCATCGCGGATCGCGCTGATGCTCAATTGCTCGGGATAGTGGCTGCCGTCGCTGCGGGTGCTCTGCACCTCGCCGATCCAGTTGCGGCCCGCCGCAATGCCGTCCCACACCGATCGCGGCAGGACCCGGCCATCCGGCAGGCAGCGCGTCTCCTCCAGGCGCCGGCCCTGCAACGCCCCCTGGGTGAAACCGGTCAGCTCGGTCTGCGCCGCATTGGTGGAAATCACCCGGCGCTCGGCGTCGGCGATGATTACCCCCTCGGCGATGCTGGCCAGCGCCTCGGCGGCGACCCGACGCTCCTGCTCCATCGCCACGCGCTCGGAAATGTCGCGGATGATCGCCTGGCGCACCGGCAGCGCCCCCCAACTGGCGACATTGCTCTGGGTCTCCACCGGCCGTACGCCACCATCCGCGCCCAGCAGCGCGTTGGCCGTGGCCTTGCCATCGACCTGCCCGGCCAGAGGCTGGGTGAACAGGTGCACGAACCGGTCGCCGATCAGGTCCGCCGCCGAACGCCCGGTCCAGCTCAGCGCGGTGCGGTTGGCATCCAGGATCCGTCCACTGGTTTCGTCCACCATGACGATGGCATCACCGGCGCTGTCAAAAAGCAGCCGATAGCGCTCTTCACTGCCTCGGACACTGGCCAGGATGCGGCGGGCCATGCCTAGCCAGAGCAACAAGGCCACACTGGCAGCGCCAAACACCCCGATAAAGAGCACCTGCCCCATCCATGATGCGCCAAGAGCAATATCGACGGAAAACTGATTCGCCCTAGGTTCTATTTCATCATTGAGCCTCTGGATCCGATCCAGTTGTTGGCTTATCAGTTCTGGGGGAATGGGTCCAGATGCGTGAAGCCGCCCCAAATCATGCGCAATTCCTGCCAACTCAGCCACGGCATGATCTGTCGAGCGCCAAGCCACCAACGCGGCCTTCAAATGAGGCGCGCCGGACAAGTGCTGAAGTACAAGCACCATGCCCGACTGGGCAGAAGGCATCACGCTGCCGCGTACAAATGCTTCATCAACCACTGCACGATCAAAGTGTCCCGACGAAATCTGATCGCGCGCACGACGGTCAGAATCGAGCACGGCATAGTTGCTTTCGAATGCTCGGAGATCCTCTTCCTTGCCGCTAATGGCGTACGCCTGAAGTGCAATCACCGCCTGTTTCTGCGCTTTCGACCAGACACTCTCGCTGTTCAGGAAACCAGCGAGAGTGACCTGGGACTTCAAGGCAAACCATGTCAACAGCACAATTACCCCCACCACAGCCACCAACGCGTACGCCAATGGCATCAAGCGTCGTGACAAAGGGCTTTGCAGCGATGGCGAAAGACTGTGCATATATTTCTTGTTATCTCATGACTTACCAAGCAAAAGGAAGTCCTGACATGAAATATGACAGGGCCTTCAGGCAGCCGCTCCCGCCACCAGTGAATAGCTCTTGTCTACCTGCATGCACAGGTCGCCGACCATCCGCATGGTGACGTAGCTTCGCCGCACACACTCACCCAGATGGGCTACCTCGGCGGCCTTCGGGCTTGATCCCATCAGCGTGCAGACGATTTCCAGAGCTTCCCACGGATGTATATCGTCATAGGCGGCATGCAACTGAAGCCAGCGCATGCTTCCGGCCCTGATTCTCGCAGGAAAACTCTCGGCATACACCGAGCTTTCGTAGATCGGCTTGGACCACTCCCCTGTGACACCCTCGATCGCATAGTTCGCGGCCACGATGCCTGCGGCAAGCGTGCCGCGGCTGCTGATTTCTTCGCACCAATCCGCCAGCACTTGTGAACCATGGACCGGCCGAGAGTTCAAGACCGCCTCCCTCGGTACCCCGGAGCCTTCGGCCCAACTGAGCCAATACTCGGCGTGATTCTGCTCTACGCGGATGTTCCGCACTAACCACCGTCGCGCCAGGTTGTCACCCTGACTGCGCCCGTAGCGGGTCTTGAGCAGATTGAGCGCCATATATCCCGGAAATCGCTCGATAAATGGCCAAATGGAAATCATGAAACTGGAGGTTGCAGCGAACCCCAATGTTGCATCTCGCATCCTTGCCCACAATTCATGATCGAGCACGCTCTGCTTGGTGCTTTCGCAATCGGCCACCATGTCCTGGGCCCACTGTGGATAGCTGGTCAACTCGGTCAGCGGGCCGGTACGTTCAAAATGTTTGTTCATTTGAATCTCCTCTGGACATGAGCAATGCAGTAGGTCACTGCGGCGGGACCGGCGCGCGGATCTGGCGCCGGCCGTGGTCCGGCATCGGGACGGCATGCCGGAAACTCGGGTTCCGTGGATCTTCGAAGTCGCTGAAGAAGCACGGCATGAACAGGCGGTCGCTGGCGACGCTGCGGCACCCGTGGATGTCGGTGCGGCACCAGCCTGCAACGGTGGATGGGGATTGTCTGGATACCCGGTCGCATCCCACGCGGGCGCCGGCACGCCGATCCGCTGGCGGCGACGACCAGGGCCTCGAACGCGGGGGCATCGACGGCAGGCACTTCATTGGGTGGCCGACGGGCGGAGGATGGGGCGCACCCGACCGAAGCCAGCGCGGCGCCGGGAGCCCGTGACGCAGGTTCTTCCGCCGTGGCGCCCGGCCCAGCGGGGCACCGGCCACCATCGCAGATGCCTGAGGATCGACAGGGGCAGCGCCCGAAACGGCGCCGTGGCGCCACGAAACCCGCCATGATGCACGCCTGCGAAGCGCGCGCGACGAGCCGGCGCGTCGCCGGCGACGCGAATCACCCAATAGCGCCGGCGGACCGCCCCGGTAACCCGGCAGCGGCGCCTCATCCTGCTCGAACCGGACCATGACTCCCCCCTCGCGCACACTATGCCGCAGTTGCAGGGGCTCCGCGAACCAGCACCAACTTTCGAACAGCGCCCAGCGGCGAAGCGGCGGCACACGGCCGCCCCATGGCGGGTCGCGACACGCGGGGAAACCAGGGGAGTCCGCGGGGTCGGCTCAGCCGGACCGCTCCCGTCCCAGCGCGCTGATGTCCGCCGCTTCCAGCACTGCCCTGGGTGCGCCGTGGCGAGCCACCTCCAGCATGGCCCGCCCGACGATCGCCGTGCTCAGCACGGTGGCGGGCATGAGTTTGCGCAGCAACGGCAGCAGCGGCCCGCTCAGCGCGTAAAGCCATCGATAGGTACCGGTCTTGGAGCGAATGCCGTGCAAGGGCTGGATGACGCCGGGACGAAACACGGTCACCGACCTGAAAGGCAGCCGTTGCAACGCGTTCTCCAGCCGCCCCCGTACCCGCTTCCACATGGTCTGGCTGGTTTCGCTGGCGTCCGCACCGGCACCGGATATATAGATGAAGGACATCTGCGGATTCAGTCGCGCGAGGGTCTGCGCCACCGCCATGGCGAGTTCGAGGGTCAGGCGCGTGTACGCCGCTTCGGTCAGGCCGGACGAGGCCACGCCGATGCAGAAAAAGCAGGCGTCGAAGGGCGCGAGATTTGCCTCGATGGCACTGCAGTCGAACAGGTCCGCATGAACCAGCTCGCGCAGCTTGGCATGCTGCCGTCCCGTGGCGGCACGAACCACGGTCTGCACCAGGGTCACATCCTCGGCCAGCAGGCATTCGCGCAACGCACCCTGGCCGACCATGCCGGTGGCACCAAACAGCAGGATTTTCATCAGGCGCGATTTCCGGCAGGCGTGAAAGCCACAGGATAACCCCGGGCAAGGCCGCGCCCGCGCGGTGTGGCTCGATCGGCGCCGTGCTGTCCGCGAACGCGCCGCCGGGATGGTCCTGGAACGGATGACCTCAGTTGTAGCAGACTCGGCCACGCCCGAACGGGCAGCCGGAGCCTCGCACGCAAACCCGGGTCAACAAACACGAGGAGCGAGACAGCCATGCCGAAAGTCGATGTGACCACCATAGCGGAACGCAAGGGGTCGAGCTATCCGGCTCCGTTCGCAGCGCTGGCCGGCGCGCGCCGCCGGCAGGCCCTGGGCGATGCCGGTGGGCTTACTGATTTTGGTGTCAATCTCACCCATTTGCCGCCGGGGGCGTGGTCCAGCCAGCGGCACTGGCACAGCCACGAGGACGAGTTCGTCTACGTTTTGTCAGGCGAGCTGGTGCTGGTCACCGATGCCGGCGAACAGCTGCTGCATGCCAACGACTGCGCCGCCTTTCCGAAGGGCCATGCGGACGCCCACCACCTGATCAACCGCAGCGGGCAGATGGCGATCTATCTGGAGGTGGGCAGTCGCCGCGATATCGACGCCTGCCACTACCCGGACATTGACCTGCATTGGGATTCCCGGCTGGATGCCTACACCCACAAGGACGGTTCGAGCTACCCCTGAACCCCTGGCCTGGGCGGCCGTCCGCCGCTACCCGCGTCGCGCCGGCAGCGGCCAACGCGCCAGTACCTCGTAGTCGGCGTGTCCGACGACGCTGTGGACCAGGGCCAGTTCGCCGACGGCCCATCGCACCGGTGCGATGGGCGTGCTCGCCAAAAGCTCGCCCCGACTGTACGCCACCGTGACATGGGGGGTGAAATTGCGCTCGATATGCCGCCCCTGCCCGAGCAGGATGAGCAGGTGGCGCAGCTCATCCCACAGCTGCTGTAGCGGCCCCGGCACCGCCGCACAGCGAAGCACCCACGGTGGCTGCCGCCCGTGAAAGCTGGCCGCGATGTCCAGTGTCCATTCGAACGTCGATGTCCGCAGCGCACCGGCCGCCTTGCCGGCCGCGGCGACCACGTCCTCGCGCAGCGCCGCATGGTCGCCGAGAAAATGCACGGTCGCGTGGTAACGCGCAGGGTTCACCCAGCGCCCGCGCAGCGCCGGGTGACGGGCCTGCAGCTCTTGCGCCGCCTGCCGCAACGCTTCGCGCGTCGCCACATCGGGCAGCGGCGCGAAAAACAGCCGGTGCAACCGGGCCGGCGCCGGCGCGATGGCTCCCAGCAGGTCGAGCTGGGGGCCGTCGCCGGGATGGGCGGGCGGGTTCACGGCAACGCTTCGGTGCACGGGCGGATCGCTGCGCCTCGGACGCTTCTAGTGTAGTGCTTCATTCTGTTTGGAACTTAAGCGCCTGTTGGCGCGGATGACCTTCTGCAGGATGTCTCTGGCGCTCTTGGTCCAAATGAACGGTTTCGGGTGGGTGTTGTGGTGGGCCACGTAGTCGTCAATAGCGGCGATCAACT
>JAGWIC010000077.1 GCA_028866435.1 Lysobacteraceae bacterium
GTCACCGCCTACTACGGCATGACCGACATCGCCCCGGTGCAGCCCGGCGAGACCCTGGTGGTCTCCGCCGCCGCCGGGTCGGTCGGCTCGATCGCCGGGCAGATCGGCAAGATCCGCGGCGCCCGCGTGGTCGGCATCGCCGGCGGCGCGGACAAGTGCCGCTATCTGGTCGACCAACTCGGCTTCGACGCCGCCGTCGACTACAAGGCCGCCGACTTCAGGCAGCAGCTCAAGGCCGCCACTCCCGACGGCGTGCACGTCAACTTCGAGAACGTCGGCGGCGAGGTGATGCGCGCGGTGCTCTCGCGCATGGTCATCGGCGGGCGCATCGCGCTGTGCGGCCTGATCTCGGGCTACAACAGCGGCGAGAAACCGAGCGACGACTTCAGTCCCTTCATCATGAAGCGGCTCAGCATGCGCGGGTTCCTCGTGCTCGACTACAGCGGGACGAAGGAGGCGGTGCACGCGATCACCGGCTGGCTGCGCGAGGGCAAGTTGAAGACCGAGGAGACGGTGGCCGAGGGCCTGGAGAACGCCCCCGTCGTGCTCAACCGGCTGTTCGACGGCAGCCATCGGGGGAAGCTGGTGTTGCGGGTAGGCCCGTAGGCTTGATTGCGTCCTTTTTTAATCATCACGTTCAAGCCACCCCGGACCTTCAGGCTGGCGCTACGAGCTGAGGCGATTGGATTGTCGAAGCAAGAGCTTTCGTGCGCCTTCGTCGCGCGAGTCACTTTTCTCTTGCGTGGCCAAGAGAAAAGTAACCAAAAGAGAAGGCCCCACCTCACTGCCGCGAAGGGGCCCCGGGTAGAGCAGCAGGCGATCCTGGCCCGCACTCGATGTGCCACTGCTGCGTAGCGGCGCACGGCTGCAGAGCCGCAGCAAGACGGGCTTCAGCCAGCAGCTGGCCACCTTGCCCGAGTCCGCTTCGACGTGGCGGGTGCTGTGTTGTTTTTTGGCGGGTTGGACGTGAGGGTGGTTGGATGCGGCCGTCTGGCGGCGGATGGCTGGTAGGGATTGTGGAAGGCGCCGTCGCGCGTGCATGATGCCCGGGCGCCGGGGCAGGGGCGCTGCGGGCAGGGGATTTGCTCCGACGTCGGCGGGTCGACCACGGACGGTTCGCGAGTGATCCGATGCGGTTTTCATTTGCGGTGAAACAGGGGAAATCAATGCGATCGAAGACTTTGCTGGGTGCCGGCATGGCACTGGCATCACTGTTGCTGTCCGGTTGTGCGCCGATGACCAAGGTCAAGGACGTGATGGCGGACAAGCAGGCTTTCATGGACGCGAACTTCTCGGCAGACAAGCTCCCCAAGGGAGTCGTGCAGGCGATCGGTTCCGCCGACCGCGGGTCGCTGGGTTTCCACAAGATGGTTTTTCATCTGGTGTGGCAGGTGAATGACGACGACAAGAACAAGACCGTGACGATCCAGCAGGTGGCGACGTTCAACAATGCCGGGGGGAGCCTGGTGCAGGAGCGGATGGAGGATCAGCGCAACGGCGTGCCCATGGTCGAGATGTACGAACTGAGCTACCGCGGCTTCCTCGGGCTGAAATACCAGACCATGAACGTCGGTGCGGCGATCGCTCCGTTTGCGTACGAGATCAAGAGTTTTCAGCACTTCGATCCGGTCGGCCAGTCGGCGCCATCCGCTGGCCTGGACTATCAGTATGAGGCCGGAACGAGTGCCCAGTTCATGAACTTCCGTACCGGTCGCGATACGTGCAGGTTCGGCGCCACCTACCCGGCCAGCAAGATCAGCGCGCAGCTGGCGGGAACGGTCCACGACCTGGAATGCGTCGACTACAACGGCAACGGGGTCAAGGCTCACGCCGCCCGCTATGCGTATCTGGACAAGTACGGTGTCGCCCTCTCGATGCATACCGAATATGCGGCAGGCATTTCCGATGCCAGGGTCACGTCGGTCGTCATCGAGTGATGCGTGATTCCCGGATCGCCGCGATTGCGGCAATCCGGGGACCTGATGCGGTACCTGCGGGTGGCGGAACGGTTTGCGGTGTGCCGCTGCGGCCGCCGGCGCGGGCCACCGCTCAGGCGCAGGCCGGGGCCTCGTTCAATTTGAAGAATCCGACGCTGTTCACCAGGGCGTGCGCGCGCTGCTGCACGGCGTTGGTGGCGGCGGCCGCTTGCTCCACCAGCGCGGCGTTGTTCTGGGTTACCTCGTCCATCTGGGCGACCGCGCGATTGACCTGCTGGATGCCCGAAGCCTGTTGATCGCTGGCTTTGGCGATGGCGCCCACCGTGTGGGCGACCTCGCGAACGCCTTCGAGGAGTTTGCCCATCATGGTTTCCGCGTCGCCGATGAGCTGGGTGCCGCTGGAAATGATCGCTTCGGAATCCGCCACCAGCGCGCGGATCTGGCGCGAGGCTTCCCGCGAACTGCGTGCCAGGGACTGCACCTCGCTGGCCACGATGGTGAAGCCACGGCCGGCTTCGCCGGCGCGCGCGGCTTCCACTGCCGCGTTGAGCGCGAGGATGTGGGTCTGCATGGCCAGCTGATCCATGACCTCGGTGATTTCGGCGATCCGGCCCGAGACACTCTGGATCCCGGAAATCGCCGCGACCGCCTGCGACAGGGCCGCACCGCTCTGCTCGGCGACGCCCGAGGCGGTCTCGGCCAGCAGGCTTGCATCGCGGGCGCCGAGGGCGTTGGCGTTGACGTTCCCGGCAAATTCCTGCATCGCCGCCGCGGTTTCCTCCAGTGCCGCCGCCTGCTCGCTGGTCCGGGCCGACAGGTCGAGGTTGCCTTGCGCAATCTGCCGCGTCGAGTCGGAAATTTCCGAGGACTCCTCGCGGATGCCGCTGACCACGCGGCGCAACTGCTCGCTCATGTCGTCCAGGGCGCGCAACAGCTTGCCCGTCTCGTCCCTGCCGGCGTCCGTCACGCGGACGGACAAGTCGCCATCGGCCACCGACAGCGCGAGCCTGAGCGCCCGGCCGATCGGCACGGTGATGCTGTAGGCCACCAGCAGGGCGATCAGGGCACCGCTGACCAGCGCGCCCAGCGTGCTCAGGGTCAGCACGGTGGTGGCCTTGCGGGCCGCTTCGTTTTCCGCGGCCGCGACGCGGACGGAGGCCGCCGCACTGGCCTTCTTGATCGTGGCCACGATGCCGTCGATGGCATCGGTCGGCGCCCGATCGATGCCCTTCACCATGGTGTCGACCTTGTGCGCCGCGTCCTTGTCCTTCGCGTTGTACTGCGCGATGGCGGCCAGGTACCTGGTCTGCAGCTCCTGGTGGGTGGCCAAGGCCGTGTCCACCTGCCGGGTGGGCAGGCCGAGGCGGCTCATCTGCAGCTTGAGAAGGGCGAGGTCGGAGGACACCTTCGCGAAGTCGGCGGCGAACGCGCCCTGGTATTTCTGGAACGACGCGGGATCGTTGCCGCGCAGCAAGGTGTCCTTCCACTCCTGCACCTGCTTCTTGAAGTCCACCTGGGCCAGGCGGGCGGTATCGACCGCCTGCGCGAACGCCGCCATCGTTTGCGTGGAGCGGATCTGCAGCGCGTGCGTTCTGGACAGGCCGTGCCAGCCACCAAAGGCGGCGACTGCGGTTGCGGCAAGCATGGCAACGCCGAGCAGCCCGAGCTTGACGGGGATGGGCAGGTTGCGGAATGTGAATTTCAAGGTGGGTCCTTCCTGCTTGAAGAATGGATCGGATTTGACGGCAGTCGCACTGCAACGGCAAACACCCGTCAAACTTTAGGCGGCCCCGCGCCGGCGGGCGGCGGGGCCGGCTCGCGTGCCCGCACGCGCATTGCAAGTCGATGCCGGCCCCGCTCTACTGCCGGGTAACTCGGTACGGCAGCGGGAGGTTTCCATGAACCAGGCAGTGGGCCGCAAGGCATCGACCAAGGCGGCGGGCGGCAGCAAGCCCGGGCATTTCAGCGTCGAGGAACGCGCCGCGATGAAGGAGCGCGCCCGCGAGCTGAAGGCGGCCGCGCAGAAGGCGGATGGGGAAGGCGAGGTGCTGGCGAAGATCGCCACGATGGCGCCGGCGGACCGCGCCATGGCCGGGCGGCTGCACACCATCATCCGGGCCAGCGCACCGGACCTGGCGCCGCGAACCTGGTACGGCATGCCTGCCTATGCCATGGGCGACAGGATCGTCTGCTTCTTCCAGAGTGCGCAGAAGTTCAAGACCCGCTACGCCACGCTCGGTTTCAGCGACCGGGCGAAGCTCGACGACGGCGACATGTGGCCGACGGCCTTCGCGCTGAAGGAGCTGACCGCCACGGTGGAGCAGGCGATCGCGGCGCTGGTGGCCAGGGCGGCGAGCGGTTGATCGGGGCTTCGCGGACGCCCCCGGCCGGCGCCGGACACACCGCCAAGCCGCGCGGCGGACGCCGTGCCAGCAGGTTTCAGGTCACGCGATGAGTCGCGGCGACCGGTAAGTATTTTGTTAAGTGGCTGATATGGCTTTAGTCTTTCCGGCTTGTGTCGCGAGATCGGGCAGGTCGTGAGGATGTGGCGGATGAAGCACGTGGTCCTGTTGTTGCTGGCCCTGGCCGGTTTGAGCGGTCGCTGGGTCCATGCCGCGACCCTTGCGTCCCACTGCACGACCCATCGGGAAGTCATTCACGCCGGCGAGAATGCGACCGACCTGGCGCATCGCGCCGGCGTCGACCAGGCCCGCTTTCTCGCCTGGATGAGCAGGGCACCGGCGGCCACCGGCAGGGCCATGCGACACCTGCGGCCGGGCGACATCTTCGAGCTGTGCCTGCGCCGTGGTGCCCGCGGCACCGCCGTGGCCGGTGTCCACATCAGCCGCGACGAGACGGGCAGGAGGCTGGCGCGACGCCAGGCCGCGGCGATACCGGGCCGGGCCTCGCTCGCCGCCGTCACCGGCAGCGTGGTGACCAGCGCGACCGCGCCGGCCGCAGGTGCCGCCATGCCGACCCGGGCCGGGCCAGCGGCGGCAGGCCTGCGGCTTACCCAGCTGACGCCGGGGCGCTCGCTCCGCCGGGTGCTGGAAAGTCGCGTCGGGCATGCGCCCCTGGTCATGGCCGTGCTCGATTTCGTCCACCATCAGTGGCATCTCCCCGCCCAGTTGCCCAGGGGCAGCCACTGCACGGTGGCGGTGCTGGCCAAGCACGGCGCCGGTCGTTATCGGCAGTCGCGGCTGGCCTATGTCGAGCTGGACTACCACGGCCGGCGGCGGCGCGTGTACCCGTATGTGGACCCGCACGGCCATGACTTCGTGGTCGGTTCGCGGGGCCGCAGTTTTCGCGTGCTGACGCCGTTGTTGCCGGTTCGCCGCGCGCGCATTTCCTCGGGCTGGGGCTGGCGCACCCAGCCGGTGCTGGGCGGCAACGAATTCCATCACGGCATCGACTACGCCGCGCCGCCGGGGACGCCGATCCGGGCGACCATGGCCGGCGTGGTCGCCATCTCCGGCTGGCATGGCAACTACGGGCGCATGGTCGAGATCCGCGATGCGCAGGGTTTCGCCACCCGTTACGGTCACCTGCGCGCATTCGCCAGCAAGGCGAAGGTGGGTCGCCATGTCCGTCGCGGGCAGGTCATCGGCTACGTCGGGACCAGTGGCCTGTCGACCGGACCGCACCTGTATTACGAGGTATGGGAGCACGGCCACCGGATCGATCCGCTGAAACACCGGCACCTGATCGTGCCGCAACGCCTGAACGCTTCCGAGCGGCGGCAGTTCAGCAGTTTCGTGGCCAGGGTGGCATCCCTCGGAACACCGGCGCGAGCCGCTCCGGCTGCGCTGGCGGCGGCTTCCTGACGACGCCCGGCCTGCCGTCGAGCTTGCTGCGGACACGCCTGGCGATGTTGCGGGCGGCGAGGTTTCTGGCGGTATTCGCGATGGAGCGGTAGCCGGCGACCGCCGGCGTTGCCGGGAATTCGCCCGCTCGGGCCGGCCCTCGGCGCCTGTCGTGCCGTTGCGTCGACCCTGGGGGCGGTACCGCAAGCCTGCCGCCGCCGCGGCCCGGCTGCGGGAAGCCGGCATCGCGGCCGGGTCAAGGCGGGCGTCTTTGCGGCCAGGCGCGCAGGCAAGGCCTGGATATGCTATGCCTATGCTTCGCTGGCGCGTTTCGGCGCGCCGGCGGTGCAGCGGCAAGGGGGCTGGGCGCGGCGTCACCCGCGGGCAACGCGGCGTTCCAGGCGGCCACGGCGGTGGCCTTGGCAAGGGTCGGCCATCGGATGCGATGGCCACGGGGCCGTCGTCGGTGTCCGCATACGGCGGACCGTTGGCTTCCTGGCATCTCGATGCATACCTGGAGCAGGGCATGATCCAGAGCAGGCAGCTTGCGCGGCACCCGGCGGGCAGGTTCGGCACCGCCGGGCCGGGGCGGCGCTGGCTGCCCAAGCCCGGCACCATATGCATCGCGGTGGCGCTCGCCGGTGCCGCCTTGCTGCTGGCGCACCTGGCGGGCGTTTCGGCGCCCGCCACGGCCGGCGGCGGCAACCTGCCCGGCATGCCGGTGGCGACGGGGTTGTTCCTGCTGGGTCGTGGCCGGGCGGGCCGCGGGCCGCGTCCGCCGTGGCCACGCGGCTACCGGACCCTCGTCGTTCCGTTGGCCATGGCCCTGCTCACCTTGCTGTCGTCGCTGCTGCTGTGGCGGGCGCTGGATGCGCGCCAGCAGCAGCGGGAGCAGCTCGCCGCGCAGGCTCGCCGGCAGGGTGTGGTGCTGGCCCTGCGCGAGGACGCGATCGACGAGGTGCTGGCCGTGCGTCGCCTGGCGCTGCGCCTGGCGGCGGTGCCCGAGGGCCTGCGTCTGGCGTTGTTCGAGGTGGATGCCAGGCAGGACCTGGCGGATATCGCAGGCCTGGACGACCTGGCCTGGGTCGACGCCCATCGCCGCCTGCTGGGCTGGCGCAGCCGGCATTCGCCGCCGCGCCAGCCCGGCCTGCCGCTCGACCGCGATGCCGCGCGCAAGCTTGCCTACGACCAGGCCGACGCCAGCGGCAAGCCGCGGCTGAGCGCGCCGCTGCGGCTCGCCTCCGGCGCGTACGGTCAGCTGGTCGTGGTGCCGGTCGAGGATGCCCGGGGCCTGCACGGCTACGTCGTCGGCGCGATCCGGTTCGATCGGCTGTTTGCGCATGTCCTGGCGCCGCTGCAGGGCGTCGGGACACTGCGCATCCGGCAGGACCGGCAGCTGATCCATGCACGCGGCGCGGTGGCGCCCGGATCGGTGCCGGTCGTCGCGAGCGTCGCGCTGTACGGCCGGCAATGGCAGGTCGAGATGTACCCCGGCCCGCCAGCGCCACCTTCGCCCATCGCCTGGCTGGTGTGGCTGTTCGGGCTGGTGCTCGGCGGCGTGCTGGGCGTGCTGTGGCGGCTGCGGGCACTGGCGCAGGAGCGTGCGCGCCAGGCCGAGGCGGCCAGTGACCAGCTGCGCGACCAGGCCAGCGCGCGCGAGGCGACCCAGGCGGCGCTGTCCGACGCCGAGCGCAACATGGTCACGGTGGTGGAAAGCATCACCGACGGCGTGTTCATGGTCGACCGGCAGTGGCGCTACACCTATGTGAATCCGCAGGCGGCGCGGATGCTGGGCGCCGACCCGGCCAGCCTGGTCGGCAGCAGCCTGTCCGCCTTCCCGGCCAGCGTCGCCGGCGAGAGCGCCAGCCACTGCATTCATGAACTCTGGTCGCAGGCCTGCCGCGACAACCAGCCCGCCGCGATGGAGATCACCCTCGGCTAGGCGCAACGCTGGTACGAGATGCGCGTGTATCCGCATGCGCAGGGGCTCACCGTCTACCTGCACGACATCGCCACCCGCAAACGGTATGAGCAGGAACTGCACAAGCTCAAGGCCGAGCATCGTCAGGCGCAGGCGCTGGCGCACCTGGGCAGCTGGGAGCTGCGCCTGCGCCGCGGCGAGTTGCAATGGTCGCCGGAGACCTGTGCCATCTTCGGCGTGGAGCAAAGCCCGGCCGGCGATGGCATGGAGGTGCTGCGCGGCCGGGTGCATGCCGAGGACTGGCCGCGCCTGGTGGAAGCCCGCCAGCGGCTCTGCCGCGAGGCGTCCGGCATCGACGTGATCTACCGCATCGTGCGCCCGGACGGCGAGGTGCGCGTCGTGCACGAGCTGGGCGCGCTGCTGCAGGGCGACGACGATCCGCTGGTGGCCGGCTGCGTGCAGGACATCACCGAACAGAAGCGGGCCGAGGATGTCCTGCGCGAGACCGGCGGGGAACTCGCGCGCGCGCTGGAAGCGACCCGGCTGGTGATGGACAGCGCACCGGACATGATCGTCGTGCTGGACCGCGGCGGCCACTTCCTGCGGGTCAACGCCGCCTCCATGCGCCTGCTCGGCTACGCGCCGGACGAACTGCTGGGCGAATCGATGACCCGGCTGATCCACCCCGACGACGTCGCAAGCACGCTGGCCGCGATGGCCGACGTCATCGCCGGCAAGTCGAACCTGAATTTCCGCAACCGCACCATCAGCCGCCACGGCCAGACCCTGTACATGCAGTGGGCCGGCGTCTGGTCCGGCCAATCGCAGTGCATGTACGTGGTCGGGCACGACCACACCGATCTGCATCGCGCCGAAGACATGGACGATCGCCAGCGGCAGATGCTCACCGCGATCGCCCGCCGCCGGCCGCTGCCGGAGCTGCTCGCATCGGTGGTGGAGGCCTACGAGGCGCACCATCCCGACAGCATCGGCGCGATCATGCTGCTGCGCGACGGCTGCATGTACCGCGCCGCCGCGTCCCGCTTGCCGCCGGCATTCAGCGACGCCATCGAAGGGCTGGCGATCGGCCCGACCGTGGGCTCGTGCGGCGCCGCGGCGTGGCGCAACGAATGCGTGATCGTGGCGGACATCGCCAGCGACCCGCTGTGGGAGGGCTACGCCGGGCTGGCGCTTGCGCATGGACTGCGCGCGTGCTGGTCGACCCCGATCGTGGCGCGCGACGGCGAGGTGCTGGGCACCTTCGCGGTCTACTACGCGGTGGCGCGGGCGCCGCTGGAAAGCGAGCTGGAAGGGCTCGACACGCTGGCCGTGCTGGCCGGCGTGGCGGTCGAGCACGACCGCGCGTTCCGCCGGCTGAGCGAGAGCGAACAGCGCTTCCGCTCGCTGTTCGACCAGCATCCGGACGGGGTGTTCGCGCTGGACCTGGCCGGACGCGTGATCCGCGGCAACCCGGCGGGCCTGGCCCTGCTCGGCATGGCCGACGCCGCCGCGGCGCCCCCCCTGGTGCAACGATTCGCCGAGGTCGACCGGGCGTCGATCCGGGAGGCGCTCGAACGCGCCGCCGCAGGTGCGCCGGACCGGCTGGACGCGGCGGCGCTGGACGCCGGGGGGCATGGCTTCCCGGCCCATCTGGTGAGCATTCCCATCGTGGTGGAGGGACTGCCGCAGGGCGTGTTCGTGGTGTTGCAGGACCAGCGCGAGCTGCGTCGGGCGCAGCAGGGCATGGCCGCCCAGCTGGCGCTCGTTTCCGCCATCGCCGACTGCGTGGGTGACGGTCTGCTCGCGGTGGACACCGAGGGGCATCCCACTTTCGTCAACCACACCGCTTCGCGGCTGATCGCGCTGCCGCCGGGCCGCTTGCCCGGCGTCGACGAATTGCCGTCCGGCCTGCTGGCGCCACTGCGCGAGATCCTGGGCGGCGCCGAGCGCGGTTCGGCCGACGACATCGGCCTGTTGCTGCAGGGCGAGGGCGTGGTGGATGTGTCGTACCTGGCGACGCCGCTGCGGCTCGGTGGTCATCTGGCGGGCGCGGTGATCGCCTTCCGCGATATCGCCGCGGACAAGGCCGCCCGCAGGGCCCTGCAACAGCGCAACCGCTTCTTTGAAATGTCGAGGGAGGTGTTTTGCATCGCCGATGCCGCGAGCGGCTGTTTCGTGCAGGTGAATCCGGCCTTTGCCACCCTGCTCGGCTACACCGAGCAGGAGATGCTGGCGATCCCCTACATGGAGCTGCTGCATCCGCTGGATCGTGCGCCCACCAGGGAGGCGATCCGTCGACAACTGGACTCACTGCATCAGGTCGCCGATCTGGCCACGCGCATGCGTCGTGCCGATGGCAGCTATCGCTGGCTGGAATGGAATTCGATCACCGGTCCGGATGGCCTCCTCTATGGCGCCGCCCGCGACACCACCCAGCGTCGGGCGGCGGACCAGGCACTGGCCCGGGCGATGGAAGACCTCGGCATCCGCAATCGCGAACTGCAGGAATTCGCCTACGTCGCCTCGCACGACCTGCAGGAGCCGCTGCGCAAGATCCAGACCTTCTCCGACCGGCTGAGGACGAGGCTGGCCACCCAGGTCGACGCGTCCTCGCTCGACTACATGGAGCGCATGGCGCGTGCCGCGCTGCGCATGCAGGCGCTCATCGACGACCTGCTCGCCTACTCCCGCGTCGGTACCGGCGCGGACAACATGACATCGGTGAACCTCTCGTCGCTGCTGGCGACGGTGCTGGAAGACCTGGAAATCCGCATACGCGAAGCCGATGCCGGTTTCGATATCGGCGTGCTGCCGACGATCCGTGCCAATGCCGTGCAAATGCGCCAGCTGTTGCAGAACCTGCTGGCCAACGCCCTGAAATTCCGCGCGTCCGGGCGGCCCTGCCGGATCGCCGTCCATGCGCGCGACACCGGCGCCGCATCCGATGCCCGCGGACGGCTGTGGGAACTGCGGGTGGAGGACAACGGCATCGGCTTCGAACCGTCGTACGCCGAGCGCATCTTCTCGCCGTTCCAGCGCCTGCATCCGCGCAATGTCTATGAGGGTACCGGCATCGGCCTGTCCATCGTGCGGCGCATCGCCGAGCGGCACGGTGGTACGGTACGCGCCGAAGGCTACACTGGGCAGGGTGCGACCTTTGTCGTCACGCTTCCCTCGCAGCCGCGCGCTGCCACCGTGCAGGAACACGGCAGGGACACATTCATCGACGGCTAGTTATTCCGGGAGTGGATTGATGATGCAGGGGCATGGTGCGATCAACATCCTGATGGCGGAGGACGATGCGGACGACCGCGTCCTGTTCGCCGACGCGTTCCGCGACAGCGGCGTCGAGGTGGCGCTGGATTTCGTCGGTGATGGCGTCGAGTTGCTGCAGCGCCTGCAGGGCCTGCTGGACGACCGCGCATCCGCGCTGCCCGAACTGCTGTTGCTGGACCTGAACATGCCACGCATGGACGGCCGCGAGGCGTTGCGCGCGATCCGCGAACACGCCGGGCTCAAGCATCTGCCGGTGATCATGATGACCACCTCCAGTTCCAGGCTCGACATCATGGTCAGCTACCAGCTCGGCGCCAATTCCTATGTCACCAAGCCGCGCCGCTACGACGAGTTGATCGCGGTGCTGCAGTCGCTGGAGCATTACTGGATGGAGACGGTCCAACTGCCCGTGGCCGGCCCGGCGGGTGGCGCGTGAGAGCCCCGCGCCTGCGAGTGCTGGTGGTGGACGACGACGAGGATGACTACATCCTGATCCGCGACATGCTTGCCGAGATCGAGGGCACCAGTTACAGCCTGGAATGGTGTGCCAACTCCGAGAGCGGGCTGGAGCAGTTGCGACGCGGCGGCCACGACGTCTATCTGGTCGATTACCTGCTGGGCGGACGCAACGGCCTGGACCTGATCGAGACGGTAAGCCGCGAGGGCCTGTCGCGCGCCTTCATCATTCTCACCGGGCGCGGCAACCACGCGGTCGACGTGGCCGCGCTCGCCGCCGGGGCCAGCGACTACCTGGTCAAGGGCAGGCTGGACGCCGAGAGGCTCGATCGCAGCATCCGCTATGCGGTCGACCACCTGCACTTCATCGAGACGCTGAGCGACAGCGAGCGGCGCCATCGGCTGTTGTTCGACCAGAGCCCGGTGCCCTTGCTGGTATTCGATCCGCTCAACCTGCTGATCCTGGTGGCCAACGAGGCCGGCCGCCAGCAGTACGGCTGGAAGGAGCTCGGCCTGGTCGGGCAGTCGCTGGCGACCCTGTTCACCCCGCCCGAGCAGGCGCGGTTCCTCTCGCTGCTGCGCGACGGCCAACTGGAGTTCGGCAAGGCGCAGCTGTGGGGCCATCGCCGCGCCGACGGCCAGCGGCTCAAGGTCGAGGCGATCTTCCATCCGCTGCAGTTCCGCGGCAACGAGGCGATGCTGGTCTACCTGCAGGACATCACCGCCAGGTACGAGGCGGAGGCGCGCATGCACCTGCTCGAGCGTGCCGTGCAGTCCACCGGCAACGGCATCGTGATCGCCGATGCCGCCGCGCCCGACCTGCCGATCACCTTCGTCAATCGCGCGTTCGAGCGCATGACCGGCTACGCCGCAGCGGAGGTGCTTGGCCACAACTGCCGCTTCCTCAACGGTACCGAGAAAAACGAGGGCGAGCGCGCGCAGATCCGCCACGCGCTGCACGAGGGCGGCGAGTTCAGCGGCCTGCTGCGCAACGTGCGCAAGAACGGCGAGGTGTTCTGGAACCAGCTGTACATCTCGCGGTCAGCGATGCGGCCGGCGAGGTATCGCACTACATCGGCGTGCTCAACGACGTCACCAGCCAGCGCAACACCGAGGCCGAGCTCGCCCATGCCGCCCGGCACGACAGCGGCACCGGCCTGGTGCGCTATCCGGTGATCGAGCTGCTGCTGGCGGAGCACGCCGCCAACCGGGCGGGCGAGTCGTTCAGCCTGGTCTTCGCCGACATCGACCGCTTCCATGCCACCAACGAGGCGATGGGCAAGGAGGTCGGCGACCAGGTCATCCTGCAGCTGGCGCGCCGGCTGCTCGAGGTGGTCGGCAACCGCGGCACGGTGGCGCGCTACACCGGCGACGAATTCGTGATCGCGCTGCCCTGCGTCGGCAGCGACGAGGCGGCGGCGCTGGCCGAGCAGGTGCGCCAGGCGGTGGCGCGGCCGATGCGACTGCCCTCGTGCGAGGTCATGACCACCGTCAGCGTGGGCGTGGCCAGCTACCCGCAGCGGGTGGACGACATCGGCGAGCTGCTGCGTCGCGCGGAAGCGTCGATGTCGCGCGCCAAGCAGCTCGGGCGCGACATGGTCTACCTGTATTCCGAGCAGGACATGCGCCGCATCGAGGACCGCCGCATGCTCGGCATGCGCCTGCGCGGCGCCCTGCAGCAGGGCGAGCTGCGGCTCGAGTACCAGCCGCAGATCCGCAGCAGCGACCAGGCCGTGATCGGCTTCGAAGCCTTGCTGCGCTGGACCAGCGCCGAGCTGGGGCGGATTTCGCCGGACCGTTTCATTCCGGTCGCCGAGGGCCTCGGCCTGATGCCCGAACTCGGCGCGTGGGTGCTCGACCGCGCCTGCGCGCAATCGCGGCAGTGGCTGGATGCCGGCCTGGGCGACTTCTTCGTGGCCGTCAACGTCTCGGCGCAGCAGATCCAGCGCGGCAATTTCGCCGAGCTGGTGACCGCGGCGCGCGAGCGGCACGGCCTGCCGGCCGACCGCATCGAGCTGGAACTGACCGAGAGCGTGCTGATGGAGAACATGGAGCGCGCGCTGAGCTCCATCCACCAGCTGTCGGCCTCCGGCGTGAAGATCGCCTTCGACGACTTCGGCACCGGTTATTCCAGCCTGTCCTACCTTCGCCAGTTCCAGGTCGACAAGCTGAAGATCGACAAGTCCTTCGTGCACGACCTGCCGCACGACAGCAACAGCGTAGCGATCGCCAGCACGGTCATCGCGATCGGCCACCAGCTGCAGATGGAGGTCGTGGCCGAGGGTGTGGAGACGCCCGAGCAACGGCGGCTGCTGATCGAGCTCGGTTGCGATGCGTTGCAGGGCTACCTGCTGGGTTACCCGATGAGCGCGGCGGCGGTGGAGTCCTGGCTGCGGGATCCGCGCCGGCCGGCCTGAGTACCCACAGCCGCCCGCTGCCGGTGGTCGCCGTTCCGGCGGGTGGGCTCGGCGACGCGCGTGGTCGCGTCGCCGCCTGCGGCCGTCAGAGTGCGACCGGCGGCTGGCCCGCCGCCTTCAGCTGCGCGTTCAGCGTCGCCAGCGGTTGCCCGCCGAGCCGGTGCCAGGCCGCCAGCGTGGCATCGAGCGTGTGCGTCAGGCTGGCGTAGGAGCTCAGCGCGTCCGTGCTGGGATCGGCGTCGGCACCGTCCACCGCGTGCGACAGCGTGGCGAAGTTCATCGACAGCGCGCGCAGGCTGTCGGTGCGCTTCGGCGGGCTGCCCATGCTGTTGCGCGGATCGGGGTGCAGCACGACCCCGGACAGGTCCTGCAGCTGCGCCATCAGCGCGCCGATCTGGCCTCGCAGCGCGCCATCGGCATGGCCCAGCCGCGCGTCGAGCGCCTGCAGCAGCTTGCCCGCCTCGGCGCTGGCCGCGGCCGTGCGCACGGCCGCGGCCTCGACCTTGCGGGCCAGCACGAACTCGCGCTGAAACGCGGCAGCGGACAGTTTCACGCGCGGGTCCGCCACCACCGTCAAGGGCTGGCGGTAGTGCTTGCCGTCCACCTGCAGGTCGATCGTGTACGCGCCCGGCGGCGCCCATACGCCGGCATTGGCCGCATCGCCCCCGGAGCCTGGCAACGCGGGCGCCGCGTAGTGCAGATCCCACACGAAGCGGTGCATGCCGGCGCCGGTCGCCACCGGCGTGGGCTGCGGCACCCACTCCGGCGCATAGGCCAGCTTGGCCGGGTCGAGCGAGGGGCGCTTGTCGGTACTGCTGAAACGGCGCACCAGCGCACCCTTCGCGTCGAGCACGGTGAGGGTCACCGCGCCCTTCACCGATGCCGGCAGCGCGTAGTCGATGATCGCGCCATCGGGCGGGTTGGCCGCGATCGGCTCGTCCTTCGGCAGCGGCGTGCCAGTGAAGCTCGACGGACGCACGCGAATCGCGGTGGCCGGCTTGAACAGGGTCGTGGCACCGGCACGCACGCCGGCCACCTGACGCAGCGCGCTGGCATCGTCCATGATCCAGAAGCCGCGGCCGTGGGTGGCCAGCACCAGGTCGTTGCCGTGGATGTCGATGTCGCGCACCGAGGTCATCGGCAGGTTCTGCTGCAGCGACTGCCACTGCGCGCCGTCGTCGAACGACACGTACATGCCCTTCTCGGTGCCGGCGTACAGCAGGCCGCGCTGTCGCGGGTCGGCGCGCACCACGTTGACGAAGCTGTCGCGCGGGATGCCGCTGTCGATGCGGCGCCAGCTGCTGCCGCCATCGTCGGTGCGATAGATGTACGGCGTGTCGTCGTCCAGCCGGTGGCGATCCACCGCCAGGTAGGCCACCCCGGGGTCGAACGGCGACAGCTCGATGCCGGCGATCTTCGACCACGGCGTCAGCGCCTTCGGCGTCACGTTGCGCCAGTGCGTGCCGTCGTCGTCGCTGCGCCAGACCAGGCCGTCGTCGGTGCCGACCCACAGCGCGTGCGCGCTCAGCGGCGAGGGCGCGATGGTGTAGATCACCCCGCGCCGCTGGTCGACGTGGTTGTCGTCGGCCGCAGTGGTCGGGTCGAGGGTGGCGGGCGTGCCGGCATCCTCGCGGGTCAGGTCGGGGCTGATCGGCACCCAGTGGTCGCCGCCGTCGGTGGTGCGGAACAGCCGCTGGTTGGCGAAGTACAGCGTCTTGGTGCCGCGCCGGGAGAAGGTCAGCGGCAGCGTCCACGCGCCGCGGTAATGCGCCGCCGGATAGGCCAGGGTCGGGTCGACGTTGCGGGTCTGGTTGCTGCGCGTGTCGAGCTTGTCGACCTTGTTGCCGTAGACGATGTCGTGGTCGTCCGGGTCCGGCGCGATCATGCCGCTCTCGCCGCCGGCGGTGACCTCGCGGAACTGTTCCATGGTGATGCCGTCGCCGTCGTAGCCGCGGCTGGGCAGCGCCACCGCGCCGGAATCCTGCTGCGCGCCGTAGACCCAGTACGGGAACTGGTTGTCGGTGGCCACGTGATAGATCTGCGCGGTCGGCTGGTTGTACCAGCTCGACCAGGTGCTGCCGCCATTGAGGGTGATCAGGGTGCCCTGGTCGACGCCGAGGATTTGCCGGTCGGGATTGGTCGGGTCGATCCACATCTGGTGGAAATCGTCGCCGGTGGGGTCGCCCTTCAGCGCGATGAACTGCTTGCCGCCGTCGTCCGAGCGCAACACGATGGTGTTCATCACGTAGACGCGGTCGGCGTCCTTCGGGTCGACCGTGAGCCGGCAGAAATACCAGCCGCGCTGCCAGATGCGCTGGTCGGCGGTGACGTGCTGCCAGTGCACGCCGCCATCGTCGGAGCGATACAGGCCGCCCTCGCCGGCGGCGGCATCGACCAGCGCATACAGCCGCTCCGGCCGGCTCGGCGCCACCGCGATGCCGATGCGGCCCGGGTGTGCCGGGAAGCCCTGGCCCTGCACCTGGCTCCAGTGGCTGCCGCCGTCGTGCGACACGTACAGGCCGCTGCCCGGGCCGTTCGAGGGCGGGTACACGCTCCACGGCGGGCGCCGGGTCTGCCATAGCGCGGCGTAGATCGTGTCGGGGTCGCCGGGCTTGAAGGCGAGGTCGATCGCGCCGGTGTCGTCGTTCTTGAACAGCACCTTGCTCCAGTGCGCGCCGCCATCGGTGGAGCGGAACACGCCGCGCTCGGCGTTCGGCCCGTAGGCATGGCCCAGCGCCGCCACGAACACCACGTTCGGGTTGCGCGGGTCGACCAGCACGCTGCCGATCTGGCGGGTGTCGTCCAGCCCGATGTGCTGCCAGCGCTTGCCGCCGTCGACCGACTTGTACATGCCGTTGCCGTGGGCGATGTCCGAGCGCATGTCGGCCTCGCCGGTGCCGACGTAGATCGTCTTCGGGTCGGACGGCGCCAGCGCCAGCGCGCCGATCGAGCCGACCTTCTCGCTGTCGAAGATCGGCTGCCAGGTGCGCCCCGCGTCGGCGGT
>JAGWIC010000005.1 GCA_028866435.1 Lysobacteraceae bacterium
ACCCTTCCTCGCAAGACGTCCACACAATTCACCTGCGCACACTGTCAAAGATCAACCACTTGCAACCAATCGCTTGATTGCCCCTCAAGACGTTTCGTCCTGGGTGAGCCGCCCATTCTACATCGCTTTTCCCGACCGTCAACACCTTCATTTGATGTTTTTGTGAAGGAGGTTGCTGCCGGAACCTTCGCCGCAGGGCGTCTCGTCGAAGGGGCGAGAATCATAGCGCCACGCCACGTCCGTGTGAAGTCCTTTCGTGAAATTTTCTTTGCAGCCCTGCCTGCTGGCGAGGCCTGGAATGTCGCTGCCCAGGCATCGATTTTCGCCTCATGCCTGGGGCTGGCCTGCGCAAGTCACGGGCCTGCTGCGGGACCGCTGGCCCGGCTGCCCGCGCGGAACCCTGGATCAGCGAGCTCACCGGCACGAATGGACATGTTCCGCGCCCGGCTGGTTCGACGAAGGGCCTCGGTCCGCCGGCCGACGATGGCTGCCGCACGACACACCGGCCGGGTGGGCACGCGCGCGGCCCTGCTCGGGCCCGGCTCCAGGGAACCCTGCCGGAACACTCGACACCGGCCGGCCGGCCGGCTGCAACAAGCCCGAGTGGTACGGAATGAGATCCTCGGGACGCAAATTTTCCAGTGCGTCCCAGTCGTCTTCGAAAGGGATGAATCGCTGCATGGGTCGCTCCTTCAATAGATGCGCCACGACTTCGTGCGCAGGAGCATCAGAGCAGCCAGCCCGGCCGATACGCCGGCAAGATCGGGCCGTTTGCAGGCGGGATACGGCGTTCAGTCGAGCTCGATCATCTCGAAGTCGTCCTTCGTGGCGCCGCAATCCGGGCAGGTCCATGTCGCCGGCACGTCTTCCCAGCGGGTGCCGGGTGCGATGCCTTCGTCGGGAACACCGATGGCTTCGTCGTAGATATAGCCGCAGACGACGCACATCCATTTGCGCAGGGCGGTGGTTTCGATGGAACGCTGGCTCATGGTCGACTTCTTCGGATCACAATGGGATTCGACATTCTCGCAACTCGCCCGACAATACGAAAGATGGCGACACCGCTGAACGGGTTGCCGGCTCCAGGAGATCGACCGTTGAAAATCCAAGATTCACTCGCCCGTGGTGGCCTGTATGCGATCACCGATGGTCCGCGCGCGGACATCCTTGATGTCGTGGCGGCTGCCCTGGAGGGCGGTGCGCGGGTCCTGCAATACCTCGATGAAACGACCGATGCCGCCCGACGTCTCGCGGAAGCATCGGCGATCGGGCAACTGTGCCGGGCGCACGACGTGCCCCTGCTCATCCACGAGGATGTCTCGCTGGCGCAGGCGGTGGGCGCCAGTGGCGTGCACCTGGCAAGCGCCGGCGAGGACATGGCACGTGCGCGCGCCGTGCTGGGCCCGGCCTCGATCATCGGGGTGGCCTGCCGCGATTCACTGGAAAACGCCCGCATCGCCGTGCGCGCCGGCGCCAACTACATTTCCTTCGGCGCGTTCTTTCCATCGCCCACCAAGCCGCTGGCCCCACGCGCCCCGCTCGAGCTGCTGCGGCAGAGCGCGGGCTTCGGCGTGCCGCGGGTGGCGATTGGCGGCATCACGCCGGACAATGGCGGAGTACTCCTTGCCGCTGGCGCGGAATACCTGGCCTCGATCTCTGCGGTATTCGGCGGCAGGGACGTGCGCCATGCCGCCCAGCGATTGAGCGACCTGTTCGCCGCCACCAACCGAATTTCCCTGCCCTTGAGACAACCATGACCAGCAACCACGAACTGTTCCAGCGCGCCCGCCGCCTGATGCCCGGTGGCGTCAACTCACCGGTACGCGCCTTCAAGTCCGTCGGCGGCGAGCCGTTTTTCACGGCCCGCGCCGATGGCGCCTGCCTCTGGGACGTGGAGGGCAAGCGCTACATCGACTATGTCGGCTCGTGGGGGCCGATGATCGTCGGGCACAACCACCCCGCCGTGCGCGAGGCGGTCGTGCGCGCGGCGCAGGACGGACTGTCCTTCGGCACGCCGTGTCCGGCCGAAATCACCATGGCCGAGACCATCAGCCGCCTGGTTCCCTCGATGGAAATGGTGCGCATGGTCAACTCCGGCACCGAAGCGACGATGTCGGCCATCCGGCTTGCCCGTGGCGCCACGGGCCGCGGCAGGATCGTGAAGTTCGAAGGCTGCTACCACGGTCACGGCGACAGCTTTCTGGTCAAGGCCGGTTCGGGCGCGCTCACCTTTGGCGTGCCCGACTCGCCCGGCGTCCCCAAGGCGAATGCCGATCTCACGCTGACCCTGCCGTATAACGATATCGACGCCGCAAAGGCGCTGTTCGCCGAGCGCGGCCATGAAATCGCCTGCCTGATCATCGAGCCCGTCGCTGGCAACATGAATTGCATCCCGCCCAACGACGGCTACCTGCAGGGGTTGCGGGATTTGTGCACGCAGTCCGGCGCCCTGCTCGTCTTCGACGAAGTAATGACCGGTTTCCGGGTAGCGCTGGGCGGCGCCCAGGCGCATTACGGCGTCACGCCCGACCTGACCACCTTCGGCAAGGTCATCGGAGGTGGCATGCCGGTCGGTGCCTATGGCGGCCGGCGGGACCTGATGGAGCAAATCGCGCCGGCCGGTCCGATCTACCAGGCGGGCACGTTGAGCGGCAATCCCGTGGCCATGGCGGCGGGCCTGGCGATGCTGGACCTGATCCAGGCCCCCGGCTTCCATGAACGGCTCGCCGCGCGCACGCGGCTGCTGACCGATGGCCTGCAGTCTGCCGCCGATGGCGCCGGCATCGCCTTCAGTACCAACCGGGTGGGGGGCATGTTCGGACTGTTTTTCGGGGCCGACCGGGTGGACAGCTATGCCAAGGCCGTCGCGTGCGACAGCGCGGCATTCAACCGCTTCTTCCACGCCATGCTGGAGCGCGGCGTCTACCTGGCGCCGTCTGCGTTCGAGGCCGGCTTCATGTCCAGCGCGCACGACGATGCGGTGATCGCCGAAACCCTGGCTGCGGCCCGCGAGTCATTCGCTGTCCTGGCCACCTGAGTGCGGCATCCCGGCCCACGCCGCGGCGTGGGCCGGGCTCACCACACGCCGGTATTGGGCATCGATGCCCACGGTTCGCGCGGCGGCAGGCGACCGGCCTGCAGCAGCTCGACGGAAATCAGGTCGGGCGAGCGCACGAAGGCCATGTGGCCATCGCGCGGCGGGCGATGGATGGTGTAACCCATCGACTGCAGGCGCTCGCAGGTGGCGTAGATGTCGTCGACGCGAAAGGCAAGATGGCCGAAATTCCTGGCCGAGCCGTAATCTTCCTGCGAACCCCAGTTCCAGGTCAGCTCGACCTCGGCCTCCGGGCTCTCCGGCGCCGACAGGAATACCAGCGTGAACTTGCCTTCGGGCACTTCCGTGCGGCGCACTTCACGCAGGCCAAGGCCCTCGCAGAAAAAACGAAGCGAGGCGTCGAGGTCGTGCACGCGCACCATGCTGTGCAGATATTTCATGGGAACACTCCTGGATTCTTCAGGCGCGGCCAACCGGCCTCACGCTGCCACGAAGTCGCTCAAGGCCATGCGCAAACGATCGAGGCCCGCGGCCAGCTCGTCATCGCTGATGGTCAACGGTGGCACGAAGCGCAATACATCCGGGCCGGCCTGCAACAGCAGCAGGCCGCGGGCGGCGGCGTGATCGAGTATCGCCGCTGCACGACCCTTGTACGGCTCGTCCAGCACCGCACCGATCATCAGCCCGCGCCCACGCACTTCGGCAAAGAGCTTCAATTCCTGGTTGATCTGATCCAGGCCGGCGCGCAAGGCACCGGCCTGTCGCGCCACATTGGACAGCACCGCCGGCGAGGCGAGCTTGGCCAGTGCGACGCGCGCCACCGCCGCCGCCATCGGATTGCCGCCGAACGTGGTGCCGTGCGAGCCGTATTGCATCACGTCGGCCACCTTCGGGCCGGCCAGCATCGCGCCGATCGGAAAGCCGCAACCAAGCGCCTTGGCCAGGGTCACGATATCCGGCCGCACCTGGTCGTGCGCATGCGCGAACAGGCTGCCGGTACGGCCCATGCCGCACTGGATTTCGTCCAGCACCAGCAGTGCGTCGTGCGCGTCGCACAATTGGCGCACGCGCTGCAGGAAACCGGGGGCGGCCGGCAGCACCCCGCCTTCGCCCTGCACCGGCTCGAGCATGACGGCGGCAATGCCACCCTCGGCAAAGGCCTTTTCCAGGGCCTCGGCGTCGTTGAACGCCAGGTAGCGAAAGCCGGCAGGAAGCGGTTCGTAGCCTTCCTGGTATTTCGGTTGCGCGGTGGCCGTGACCGTGGCCAGCGTGCGGCCATGGAACGAGCCGGCGAAGGTGATGATGGTGCGCCGCTCCGGCGGCCGCCCCTGGCTCGCCGCCCACTTGCGCACCAGCTTGATCGCCGCCTCGTTCGCCTCCGCGCCGGAGTTGCACAGAAAGACCCGCTCGGCGAAACCCGAAGCCTGTACCAGCTCCTCGGCCAGTCGCAGCGGCGGCTCGGTATAGAACACGTTGCTGCTGTGCCAGAGTTTGCGCGCCTGGCCGGTGAGCGCCTGCAGCAGGTCCGGGTCCTGGTGCCCCAGTGCGTTGACGGCGATGCCCGCGCCGAAATCCACATAGTCGCGTCCCTGCGTGTCCCACACGCGGGCTCCCTTGCCCTCATCGAGGATCAGCTCCCGTGGCTTGTACACCGGTAGCCAGTAACGCCTGCCGAGATCGAGAAGCAGGGGGTCGTACACGTTCATGAGGTTGACTCCCGGCGCGCCGTCGCCTGCGCCGACGCGGTGATGATGAGGTGGAGCGGGCCACACGTGCCCAGGCCTGTGAACGGCCGAAGCACCACCCGGATCGGCAGATTGTAAACCCGGACCAGGGTGCGGCAGGCCCGTCGCCTGCGGCGGCGTGGACGCATCGCCCATCGGTACCCGGGGAAACCCAGGCGGACACGGACAAAAGGGGATCGCAAACCTCGCGCCACACGACTTTGCCCCAGGCATCGCGCGGCACCACCCCGCCGGCCAAGGGGGGGTGTTCAGTCGAGGAACAGGTCCGGCAGCAAGGCCGCCCCCGGCGCCACGGCGTACTGCCCGAATTCAGCGACGCCGGCCTCGCGCAATATGTCTTCGTCGATCGCGAAATGGCCGCTGTAACCCGACGCCGGACGAGTGAGGATGACGTGGGCCGCGTCGGCCACGATCTCCGGTTTGCGGCAGTGCTCGGGCGACACGCCCTCGATCATCCCGATCGCCGCAGTGGCGATCACGGTGCGCGGCCACAGGGCGTTCACCGCGATGCCCAGCGGTGCGAATTCGGCGCTCATGCCCAACACGCACAGGCTCATGCCGTATTTGGCGATGGTGTAGGCGGTGTGCGGGGCGAACCATTTCGGGTCGAGGTTCGGTGGCGGCGAGAGCATCAGGACGTGGGGATTGCCCGACTGCTTCAGGTACGGCAGGCAGCTCTGGGTCACCACAAAGGTGCCGCGGGTGTTGACCTGGTGCATCAGGTCATAGCGTTTCATCGGCGTTTCCGTCACCCCGGCAAGCCAGATCGCACTGGCGTTGTTGACCACGATGTCGATGCCGCCGAAATGGTCCGCCGCCCGCGCCGCCGCCTCGCGCACCTGCTGCTCGTCGCGGATGTCCACCTGCAACGCCAGCGCCTTGCCTCCCGCCGCCTCGACCGCGGCGGCGGCGGTATGGATGGTGCCGGGCAGCTTGGGATTGGCCACGCTGCTCTTGGCGGCGATCACGATATTGGCGCCATCGCGGGCGGCGCGCAGGGCAATGGCCAGGCCGATGCCGCGCGAGGCACCGGTGATGAACAAGGTCTTGCCGGCGAGGTTGCTCATGACTGTTCTTCCATCGGAATGCTTCGATTTGCGCCGCGCCGGGTCACGGCTTCTGAAAGCGCGGCAGGATATCGCGCAGCTCGGCCAGGCGCTGCAGTGGATCGTTCAGCTCCAGCATGCGCTGCTGCTCGGCGCTGTCCAGCGGCAACAGTTCGGCCAGGCGAAAACCCAGCCAGCTGGCGTCGTCGTAGGCACTGCGCGGCGCCAGCCGCCAGTGCGGCGCCATCGCTTCGATCAGGCGCTCGAGAATGCCCTGCAGCAAGGCAAATTCGACCGGAACCTCGATCGACGGCTCGGCGGGCCAGACCCGGGCGTCGCCCCGCAGCAGGCCATCGGCACGCACCCGGCTGCGCGTCACGCGAAAGCGCTGGCCTCCTTCGGCGACGATACCGAGCAGACCGTCGTCGCCGGTATGGAAATCGGTGATGCGCGCCATCGTGCCGATCGCCGCCGGTATCGCCGGGTCGCCCACTTCATCCCCCTGCAGGATCAGGCAGACACCGAAGCCGGTGCCGTGGCGCGTGCATTCGCGCACGAGGTCGAGGTAGCGTGGCTCGAAAATCCGCAAGGCCAGCCGGCCGCCGGGAAACAGCACCGAGGCAAGCGGAAAAAGTGGCATGTCGAGCCGTGGCGTCTGGACCGTCATGGATCGAGTGTAACCATCCAGGCCCGGCCGCAGGGGTCGAGCCGGCCGGCTCAGCCCCCGGCCAGGCGTTCGACAAAACGGCGTGGCGCCGACTCGAAGCCGCCGTTGGACATGAAAACCACCTGATCGCCCGACCGCACTTCGGCGCGCAACACGGCGATCAGCGCGTCCACCGTCGCCGCCGTGCGGCCGCGGCCTTGCAGGGAGGCAGTGACGCGGGCGGCATCCCACGGCAACTCGGGACGCTGCAGGAACACCACCACGTCGGCATCGGCCAGCGAGGGGCCGAGGGCGTCGGCGTGCGCGCCCTGGCGCATCGAGTTGGAGCGCGGCTCCAGCGCCACCAGGATGCGGCCGTCGCCCACCTTGGCACGCAAGCCGGCGAGGGTGGTGGCAATCGCCGTGGGGTGATGCGCGAAATCGTCGTAGACCCGCACGCCGTCGACTTCGCCGACCAGTTCCATCCGCCGCTTGACGCTCTCGAACGTGGCGAACGCCGGCAGCAACGCCTGCGGACTGGCCCCTGCGGCATGGGCGGCGGCGAGGGCGGCCAACGCGTTCATCACGCTGTGCCGGCCGAGCAGCGACCAGTGCACCTCACCGATCCGCTGGCCATGATGGCGTACGGCGAAGGCCGAGCCATCGGGCCGCAACAGGTCCGCCTGCCAGTCGCCACGACCGATGCCGAACGTTTCCACCGGAGTCCAGCAGCCCATCGCCAGCACCTCGGCCAGACGCGCATCCATCGCGTTGACGATCAGCCGCCCGTTTGCCGGCACGATGCGCACCAGGTGGTGGAACTGGCGCTGGATCGCGGCCACATCCGGAAAGATGTCCGCATGGTCGTATTCAAGGTTGTTGAGTATGGCGACGTGCGGGCGGTAGTGGACGAACTTGGAGCGCTTGTCGAAAAACGCCGTGTCGTATTCGTCCGCCTCGATCACAAATGGCCGCCCCTGGCCCAGCCGCGCGGAGACGCCGAAATTGCCCGGCACGCCACCCACCAGGAAACCCGGCGCGAGGCCCGCGCTTTCCAGCAGATGCGCCAGCAGGCTGGTGGTGGTGGTCTTGCCGTGGGTGCCGGCCACGGCCAGCACGTCCCGCTCGGCCAGCACCGTCTCGCCCAGCCACTGCGGGCCGGAGACATAGCGCAGACGGTGATCGAGCATGTATTCGACCGCGGGGTTGCCGCGCGTCATGGCGTTGCCCACCACCACCAGGTCGGGGGCGGGCTGCAGGTGCTCGGCTGCATAGCCGCTCATCAGCCCTATGCCGAGCGCTTCCAGCTGCGTGCTCATCGGCGGGTAGACGTTGGCGTCGGAGCCCTCGACCTGGTGGCCCAGCTCGCGCGCCAGCGCGGCGACACCGCCCATGAAGGTGCCGCAGATACCGAGAATGTGCAGACGCATGGGCAACGTGTTCCTTGGACAGCGCGCGAGGCCGGAACCGGGCGGTGTCAGCCGTTCGCGGCCACCGACTCGTTGCGCAGCGCCTGCTTGACCCTGGCCGTGACCTCGCCCAGCTCGCCGACGCCATCGACCACCTGCAGCTTGCCGCGACGGGAATAGAAATCGGCCACCGGCGCGGTCTGCTCGGCATAGATCGCGAGCCGCTTGCGCACCGTGTCCGGGTTGTCGTCGGCGCGCCCCTCGGCCTTGAAGCGGATTTCGCAGCGGCCGATGATGGTTTCACCGGGAACCTTCAGCTTGACCACGGCATCGAGCGGCTGCCCGATTTTCGCCAGCAGCTGGTCCAGCGCATCGGCCTGGGCCAGGTTGCGCGGATAGCCGTCAAGAATGAACCCGGCCTTGGCGTCGTCCTGGGTCAGGCGATCCTCCAGCATGCCAAGCAGGATGTCGTCCGACACCAGCTGGCCGGCGTCCATCACCGCCTTGGCCTTGAGGCCCATCGGCGTCCCCGCGGCAACGGCGGCCCGCAACATGTCGCCGGTGGAAATGTGCGGAACACCAAGCTCGGCCTTCAACCGCGCAGCCTGCGTGCCTTTGCCCGATCCGGGCGCACCAAGTAGGACGAGTCGCATAATGCTCCACAAGTTCGGCGGGCTGCCGCACACTGCCGCGACCCGCTCGATTCTCAAGAATTGAGCGTCAAATTAGCGTCTGCGCCCGGTGCCGTCAAACGGCCGCCAGGGCAACGGCGTGATGTTTGCCCGTGATCTTGCCGTTTCGCCCGCCAACCGCCCTGCCCTGACCCAGCCTGATCGAGGATCGCCATGAGCCCCAGCCGCCGCTCCGCCCCCATTGCCGGCAACCTGCTTTACGCCCAGTCCGGCGGCGTCACCGCCGTCATCAACGCGACCGCTGCCGGCGTGATCGAGGCCGCCCGCGCCAGGGGCGTGAAGGTGTACGCCGCCCGCAACGGCATTCTCGGCGCCCTTCGCGAGGATCTGATTGACACCTCGAAGGAATCCGCTGCGGCGATCGCCGCCCTGTGCCACACCCCCGGCGGGGCGTTCGGCTCATGCCGCTACAAGCTGAAGTCGCTGGAGGACAACCGCGCCGAATACGAACGGCTGATCGAGGTGTTCCGCGCGCATGACATCCGCTGGTTCCTGTACAACGGCGGCAACGACTCGGCCGACACCGCGCTGAAGATCTCCCAGCTCGGCAAGGCGCTGGACTACGACATCCGCTGCATCGGCGTGCCGAAGACGGTCGACAACGACCTGGCCGTCACCGACTGCTGCCCCGGCTTCGGCTCGGTCGCCAAGTACACGGCCATCTCCACCCTGGAAGCCAGCCTCGACGTCGCCTCGATGGCCGAGACGTCGACCAAGGTGTTCATCCTCGAGGTAATGGGTCGCCATGCCGGCTGGATTGCCGCCGCCGCCGGACTGGCCGGGGAGGGGCCGGACGCGCCGCCGCACATCATCCTGTTTCCGGAAAACACCTTCGACGAGGTGGCCTTCCTGGCCAAGGTCAAGGCCACGGTGGAACGCGTCGGCTGGTGCACGGTGGTGGCTTCCGAGGGCGTGCGCAACGCGGCCGGCCAGTTCCTCGCCGAAGCGGGCACCCGCGATGCCTTCGGCCATGCCCAGCTCGGCGGCGTGGCGCCGGTGCTGGCGGCGCTGGTGAAGGAGCAGCTCGGCTACAAGTACCACTGGGCCTTGCCCGACTACCTGCAACGTTCGGCGCGCCACATTGCCTCGAAGACCGACGCCGACCAGGCCTACGCGGTCGGCAAGGCCGCCGTGCAATATGCGCTGGCCGGCATGAATGCCGTGATGCCGGTGATCACGCGGACATCCGATGCGCCGTATCGCTGGAAGATCGAGCCCGCGGCCCTGGAGCAGATCGCCAACCGCGAGAAGAAGATGCCCGCCGACTTTCTGAGCAGCGATGGATTCGGCATCACGGCCGCCGCACGGCGTTATCTGGCACCATTGATCCAGGGCCTGGCACATCCTCCGCACGGCCGCGACGGCCTGCCCAGGTATGGGCGACTGAAGAACGCCGCGGTGGCGAAGAAGCTGCCGGCCTACGGTCGCTGACCACGCTGCGGCAAGGCCCGGGCCGCTCCCCCGCACCACCGGCCTTCCAGCGCTGGGAGGCCTGGCTCACCCCTTCCCGGTTGACGGAGATGGTCATGGCGAAGATCGTCACATTGACGATGAATCCGGCGCTCGACATCGCGACGTCGACCGATCAGATCGTCCCGGAGCACAAACTGCGCTGCGATACGCCGCGCTATGACCCGGGCGGTGGCGGGATCAACGTCGCCCGGGCGGTCCATGCGCTGGGGGTCGAGGCGCTCGCGGTGTTTCCCGCCGGCGGGGCGGCGGGAAGATCGATCGGCCAGCTGCTGCAGCACGAAGGCGTCGGGTACGCCGCCGTGCCGATCGCCGGCTTCACCCGCGAGAGCCTCAACGTCGTCGAACGCACGAGCGGTATGCAATACCGTTTCGTGCTTCCCGGCCCCGCGGTGGGCGCCCTCGACCAGCAGCGCTGCCTCGACGAGCTGGCCGGCGCCGCGGCCGACGCCCACTTCATCGTGGCCAGCGGGAGCCTGCCGCAGGGCGTAGCCGAGGATTTTTACGGCCGCGTGGTGGCCCTGGCCCGCGACCAGGGCAAGCCGCTGGTACTGGATACCTCGGGGCCGGCGCTCAGGCGTGCCGGGGCAGGCGTGTATCTGCTCAAGCCCAGCCTGGTCGAACTGGAAAGCCTGGTCGGCCGGCCGCTCCGCGGCGAACGCGAGGAAGAGCAGGCGGCACGGGAGCTGATCGAGCACGAACGCTGCGAAATCGCCTTGATCTCCCTGGGAGCCCGAGGGGCCATCCTGGCAAGCAGGGACGCGATCGAACGGTTGCCCTCCATCCCGGTTGCCGTGAAAAGCGCGGTCGGCGCCGGCGACTCGATGCTGGCGGGCATGCTGGTCGGCCTGACCCGCGGCCTTTCCCTGCGGGAGGCTGCCTGCTTCGGCATCGCGGCCGGCGCCGCGGCCTTGCTCGCCCCCGGCACCCAGCTGTGCCGTCTCGACGACGTCGAGCGGTTTTACCGGCAATGCCCCGCGATCCGCTGAGCCGCGACCAACCTCCGCGGGAGCCCCGCGGGCGGTGAGCAGTCCGCCCGGGAACCGGCTCCCGGGGCGGGTACTGCGGCGTTGCGTCGCACAACGGTCCCTGCAACAACCTCTGCCTATACTGGCGCAGCCCGTCCGGCCGGACGGCCACATACAACCCATGGGGAGGCTCCGATGCTGCAGCAGTTTGGCTGGTGGATCGTTCTGGCGTGCGCCGTCGTGGCGGTCTTGTATGGCGCGATTTCATCGCGCTGGATCCTGGCGCAGTCGCCAGGCAATCAACGCATGCAGGAAATCGCCGCGGCCATCCAGGAGGGTGCCCGGGCGTATCTCAACCGGCAATACACCACCATCGGCATGGTCGGCGTGGTCTTGCTGCTACTGATCGGATTCTTCCTGAATTGGCCCACTGCAGTGGGCTTTTTATTGGGCGCCGTGCTGTCCGGCGCCGCCGGCTACATCGGCATGAACGTCTCCGTGCGTGCCAACGTGCGCACCGCCGAAGCGGCGCGGCGCGGACTCGGCCCGGCGATGGACGTGGCGTTCCGCGGCGGCGCGATCACCGGCATGCTGGTGGTCGGCCTGGCCCTGCTGGGCGTCACCAGTTACTGGCTGGTGCTCAACCGCATGGGGATGACCGGGGAAGCGGGCCTGCATGCGCTGGTCGGCTTCGCCTTCGGCAGCTCGCTGATCTCGATCTTCGCGCGGCTGGGCGGCGGCATCTTCACCAAGGGCGCCGACGTCGGCGCCGATCTGGTGGGCAAGGTCGAGGCCGGCATTCCCGAGGACGACCCGCGCAACCCCGCGGTGATCGCCGACAACGTCGGCGACAACGTCGGCGACTGCGCGGGCATGGCCGCCGACCTGTTCGAGACCTACGCGGTGACGGTGATCGCCACCATGCTGCTGGGCAGCCTGATGGCCAGCGAGGTCGGCCCGAACGCGGTGCTGTATCCGCTGCTGCTGGGCGCGGTGTCGATCATCGCCTCGATCATCGGCACCCTGTTCGTCAAGGTGAAGCAGGGCGGCTCGATCATGGGCGCGCTGTACAAGGGCGTGGTCGTATCGGCCGTGCTCGCCGCCGGCGCGTTCTACCCGATCACCATGCGGCTGATGCCCGACTTCAGCCACGGCGCCATGAACCTGTGGGGCTGCACCCTGATCGGGCTGGCCCTGACCGGTGCGATCGTGTGGATCACCGAGTATTACACCGGCACCGGCTACAAGCCGGTGCAGCACATCGCCGCCGCGTCCACCACCGGCCACGGCACCAACATCATCGCCGGCCTCGGTGTGTCGATGAAGTCCACCGCCTGGCCGGTGCTCGCCGTGTGCGCGGCGATCTGGAGCGCGTTTGCCCTCGGCGGCCTGTACGGCATCGCGATCGCGGCGACCGCGATGTTGTCGATGGCCGGCATGATCGTGGCGCTGGACGCCTACGGCCCGATCACCGACAACGCCGGCGGCATCGCCGAGATGGCCGACCTGCCGCCGGAAGTGCGCGGTGTCACCGATCCGCTCGACGCGGTCGGCAACACCACCAAGGCGGTGACCAAGGGCTATGCGATCGGCTCGGCGGCGCTGGCCGCGCTGGTGTTGTTCGCCGACTACACGCACAACCTGAACCTGCACTTCGGCGGCAGCGCCGTGAGCTTCGACCTGTCCAACCACTACGTGATCATCGGCTTGCTGATCGGCGGCCTGATCCCGTACCTGTTCGGCGCCATGGCGATGGAGGCGGTAGGCCGGGCGGCGGGGGCGGTCGTGGTCGAGGTGCGCCGGCAGTTCCGCGACATCCCCGGCATCATGGCCGGCACCGCCAAGCCGGAGTATTCAACCGCGGTGGACATGCTGACCAAGTCCGCCATCCGCGAAATGATCGTGCCCTCGCTGCTGCCGGTGCTGGTTCCGGTGCTGGTGATCTTCGGCTTCAAATGGCTCGGTGGTCCCGAAGCCGGGGCGCAGGCGCTGGGCGGCGTGCTGATCGGCACCATCGTCACCGGCCTGTTCGTGGCGATCTCGATGACCACCGGCGGTGGCGCGTGGGACAACGCGAAGAAGTACATCGAGGACGGCCACCACGGCGGCAAGGGTTCCGAGGCGCACAAGGCCGCCGTCACCGGCGACACCGTGGGCGACCCGTACAAGGACACCGCCGGGCCGGCGGTGAACCCGCTGATCAAGATCATCAACATCGTGGCGCTGCTGCTGATCCCGCTGCTGTAGATCACCAGGCCATCGCATCGGGAGTCCCGCTTCGGCGGGACTCCTTTATTGTTTTTGCGGGACGGTACGCTTGGCCGCGCACGCTGCAGGTGGCCGGGTGACGCGACGGCACCGGGTGATCGCTCGCGCCGCCCGCGACAGGGGGTTCCACCATGAAATCCGTCTGGCCGATCCTGGCACTCGGCGTCACACTGGCCGGCATGAACGATGCCCACGCCGACGACCCGACCCAGCCGCCGACCGCGTCGACCGTAGCGGCCGGCGACGATCCGTTCCTGTGGCTGGAGGATATCCACGACTCCCGCTCGATGGCGTGGGTGGCGAAGGAGAACGCGCGCACGGCCGAGCGGTTCGCGGACACGCCGCAGTTCGCGCGCACCCGCGACGACATCCTGCAGGTGCTCGACTCCGACGCCCGCATTCCCTACGTCAACCGCATGGGCGACCAGCTTTACAACTTCTGGCGCGACCAGGCCCACCCGCGCGGCCTCTGGCGCCGCACCACGCTCGCCGAGTACCGCAAGGCCGAGCCGGCGTGGGAGGTATTGCTGGACATCGACGCGCTCAACAAGGCCGAAAACCGGCGCTGGGTGTTCAAGGGCGCGCAATGCCTGAAGCCCGCCTACGAGCGCTGCCTGATCTCGCTCTCACCCGATGGCGGCGATGCGGTGGCGGTGCGCGAGTTCAGCATCCCCCGCAAGGCCTTCGTCGAGGACGGCTTCGTGCTGCCGGTGGCGAAGAGCCAGGCCGACTGGATCGACGAGGACACGCTCTACGTCGGCACCGATTTCGGTCCCGGCTCGATGACCGAATCCAGCTATCCGCGCATCGTCAAGGAATGGAAGCGGGGCACGCCGCTGGACGCGGCGAAAACGGTGTACGAAGGCAAGCCATCGGACCTCGCCGTCAGCGCATCGCGTCAGCGCAGTCCCGGCTTCGAACGCGATTTCGTCTCGGTGGCCAAGGATTTTTACCACAGCGAGCTGTACCAGCGCGTGGGCGACCGGCTCGTGCGCGTCGAGGTTCCCACCGATGCCAGCGCGGACACGCAGCGCGAATGGCTGCTGGTGCATACACGCTCGCCCTGGGCGACCGGCGGCGCGACTTACCCCGCCGGCGCGCTGCTGGCCACCCGCTTCGAAGAATTCATGGCCGGCAAGCGCCATTTCGTCCTGCTGTTCAGGCCCGATGCCCATACCTCGCTCGAGTCGCATGCGTGGACCCGCCACCACCTGATCCTCAACCTGATGGATGACGTGAAGAGCCGGCTGCAGGTGCTGACACCGCCGCCAACGCCCGCGGCCGGCGGCGCCTGGACGCCGCTGGCGATGCCGGACGCGCCGGCGATGAGCACGATCCAGGTGGTCGATACCGACCCGGACCACAGCGACGAGTACTGGCTGGACGTGACCGGCTTTCTCACGCCATCCTCGCTCGAACGGGGAGTGCTGGGCAGCGAGCCGGCGGCGACGATCAAGCAGGCACCGGCGTTCTTCGACGCGTCGAAGTTCACCGTCGGCCAGCACTTCGCGCGGTCGGCGGACGGCACCCGGGTGCCCTATTTCGAGATCGCCCCGCGCGGCCTCAAGCCCGATGCCTCCAACCCTACCCTGCTGTACGGCTACGGCGGTTTCGAGGTGTCGCTGCAGCCCAACTACAGCGGCAGCATCGGCCGTGCCTGGCTGGCCCGTGGCGGCGTCTACGTGGTCGCCAACATCCGCGGCGGCGGCGAGTACGGCCCGTCGTGGCACCAGGCCGCGCTGAAGGCGAACCGGCCGCGTGCCTACGAGGATTTTGCCGCCGTCGCCGGGGACCTGATCAGGCGCGGCGTCACCTCGGCCAGGCACCTGGGGGCCGAGGGCGGCAGCAACGGCGGACTGCTGATGGGCAACATGCTCACCAACTATCCGCAGCTGTTCGGGGCGATCGCCTGCGAAGTGCCGTTGCTGGACATGAAGCGCTACACCCACCTGTCCGCGGGCGCTTCATGGATGGCCGAGTATGGCAACCCGGACAGCGCCGACTGGAACTTCATCAAGACCTTCTCGCCGTACCAGAACGTGAGCAAGGGTGCGCACTACCCGCCCGTGCTGTTCTACACCGCCACCAGCGACGACCGCGTAGGTCCGGTGCAGGCGCGCAAGATGGCGGCCAGGATGCTGGCGCAAGGCCATCCACAAGTATGGTTCTACGAGAACACCGAGGGCGGCCACGGCGCCGGCGCCGACAACCAGCAGTCGGCGCACATGCATGCGCTGGCCTACGAGTTCCTGTGGCAGCAGCTGCAGTAGCGGGGCGCACCTGCAGTAAGCTCTGCCGTCCGGCCATGCACACCACAGCACCATGACCCCACGCACAACGATCAGCCCCGAACTTCGCGAATGGATACTTGCCACCACCCGTGCCGGGCATGGCGTCGCCGACGTACTCCAGCTGATGAAGGACAGCGGCTATGACCCGCGGCAAAGCCGCGGCATCGTCGCCGAGGTATTGAAACTGCCGCTGGCCGCGCTCACCGCGAGCACCGGCAAGGTCGTCGCGGCGGGCCTGCGCAGCACCCACCCCGAAGCCCCCGGGATCACCATCGATGGCCGTGTGGTAAGCGTCTCGGTCAGCGTGCAGGCACCCGTCATCCGGGTACTGGACGGGCTGCTCAGCGACGCCGAGTGCGACGAACTGATCGCGTCGGCGCGCCCGCGTCTGCAACGCGCACTCACCGTCGATGCCGACGGCGGGCAGCAGGTGGATCGAAGGCGCACCAGCGAAGGCATGTTCTTCACCCCGAACGAAACACCACTGGTCGGCAAGCTGGAACAGCGGCTGGAACACCTGCTGCGTGTACCCGCCAGCCACGGTGAGGGCCTACAGATCCTGCACTACCTGCCGGGGCAGGAGTACGAGCCGCACTTCGACTGGTTCGATCCGGAACAGCCCGGCTTCGGCGCGATCACCGCCATCGGCGGGCAGCGCATCGCCAGCGTCGTGATGTATCTCAATACGCCCGAACTCGGTGGCGGCACCGCCTTCCCCGAGATCGGCCTGACGGTCAGCGCGCGGCGGGGCGCGGCCTTGTACTTCGCCTACGAAGGCGGCGACCGCGACTCGCTCCACGCCGGCCTGCCGGTGCAGCGCGGCGAGAAGTGGATCGCCACCAAATGGCTGCGTGAAAAGCCCTACCGCAGGCCCTGAGCAAGCTGAAGTCGAGCCGAACGCACGGCCGTGCGGCGCAACCGCCTGCTGCGGCGCAACACCGTTTGGCGTATGCTAGCCGGCCCGCTTCCCAATCTGCAGCAAGGACATCCCATGGGTCTGCATCTTGTCTCCGCCGGCCGCGACGTGCCGCACGAAATCAATGTCGTCATCGAAATCCCCAAGGATGCCGAGCCGGTCAAGTACGAAGTGGAAAAGGAGAGCGGCGCGATCTTTGTCGACCGCATCCTGTCCACGCCGATGCGTTACCCCTGCAACTACGGTTACGTTCCCGGCACCCTCGGCGGCGATGGCGACCCGCTCGACGCGCTGGTGATCCTGCCGCTGTCGCTGATTCCCGGCTCGGTGATCCGCTGCGTCCCGGTCGGCATGCTCAAGATGACCGACGAGGCCGGCAGCGACGAGAAGCTGCTGGTGGTGCCGGCACCGAAGATTTTCCCCGGTTACGCCCACATCGCCGACCTGAAGGGCGTGTCGCCGCACTGGCTGGAGCGCATCGGCCACTTCTTCGAGCACTACAAGGACCTGGAGAAGGGCAAGTGGGTCAAGCTCGATGGCTGGGTCGGTGCGGTTGAGGCGAAGGCCGAGATCACCGCCGGCGTCGCTCGCTACGAAGCCGCCAGCGCCTGAACGGGTGCAGCCAACGGCGCGCCGCCCGGGAGCCTGGGCGCGCCGTTTTCGTTGATGGCGCCGGCGGCTCAGGCCGGCCTCGCCCGGGCCAGCACCACGGCTCGATGATCGCCGCAGCTGCGTGGGCAGGGGCCATCACCCGCGCGCGGGTCGGCGCATGGCCGGGACGGCCGGTCGCCATGCATGCCCGGCACGCTGCGGTGGCCGTATGCTTGCCGTCCGTACCGGAACGGCATTTCGGCGCGCGCCAGCCGACGCCGTTCAACAACCCCCGGGAGGCCCCCGCATGAAAGCCGTCGCACTCACCCGCTACCTGCCGATCGACGATCCGCAGTCGCTGCTCGATGTCGAGCTGGCACAACCAGTTCCCGGCGAAGACGACCTGCTGGTGCGCATCGAAGCGGTCTCGGTGAACCCGGTCGACACCAAGATCCGCTCACCCAAGCCGCTGGTCGAGGCGCAGCCGAAGGTGCTGGGCTATGACGCGGCCGGCACGGTCGTCGCCGTCGGCGCGGCGGTGACCGGTTTCCAGCCGGGCGATCGCGTCTACTATGCCGGCGACGTCACCCGTTCCGGCAGCAATGCCGAATACCAGCTGGTCGACGCGCGACTGGTCGGCCATGCGCCGCGCTCGATCGAGCTGGCCGATGCCGCCGCGCTGCCGTTGACCGCGCTCACCGCGTGGGAGCTGCTGTTCCAGCGCATGCCGTTCGACAGCGAGGACGGTGGCAGCGGCCGTTCGCTGCTGATCATCGGCGGCGCCGGCGGGGTCGGCTCCATCGCGATCCAGCTCGCGCGTCGCGCCGGCTTCACGGTGATCGCCACGGCCTCGCGCAGCGAGACCATCGCCTGGTGCCGTTCGCTGGGCGCGCAGCACCTGATCGACCATCGCCAGCCGCTGCGCCCGCAACTGCAGGCGCTGGGTTTCGCCCAGGTCGATGTCGTGCTCAACCTGGCCGACACCGATCGTTACTGGGACGCCGTCGGTGAACTGCTGGCGCCACAAGGCCATGTCGGACTGATCGTGGAGCCGACCGGTGCGCTGAGGATCGGCGACCCGTACAAGGCCAAGGCGATCGGCATCCACTGGGAAATGATGTTTGCGCGACCGCGCTTCAAAACCGCCGACCAGGCCGAGCAGGGGCGCATCCTGGATCGCGTGGCGACACTGATCGACGCGGGCGCGCTGCGTGGCACACGCACCGTGACACTCGCCCCGATCAACGCGGCGAACCTGCGCGAGGCGCATCGCCGGCTGGAATCCGGCAGCACGATCGGCAAGCTGGTGCTCGCCGGCTGGTGATCCTTCGCGGCGAGGGTGGCGCCATCCCGACCGCCGCCTCCATCGACCGGCGCAACGGCACGTGCGGGCGATCGAAATATCCCACGTCGATCATACAGTTGCGACGAACGCCGCTGGCTAGGGCGCGGGCAGCGGGCCACAACCCGGGCTGCCGCCGGCCAACTTTCGGTCGGCCAGCTTCCAATCGGCCAAGGCCGGTCGCAGGATCATTCCGCGCAGGGTATTCATGAACATGGCGCCATTGACCAGTTGCAGTGCAACCGCCTGCCGCTCCATCTGGTCCTCAAACGCGTCCAGCGCCTGGCGATAGGCGGGCCAGCCACGCCGGTCGGTGCCGTACTGCGCCCACAGGGCGTGCCAGATATTGAGGAACCGCCCGGCAGCCTGCTGCGCTGAGGCCAGTTGCGGGTGGGGCCGCACCTCCCCGAGCAGGAAATCGACGTGCCCCCTCAGTTCCCACGGCGTCATCACGTCGGGCACGTTGACTGCCTCGTAACGCAGCACGGGATCATGGCCAGACACCGGCGCCACCTGCTCCGCCTGCCAGCCGGCGAACGCGCCGTGACCGGGCGCGCGCCCATGCCTGACCAGCTCGGCGACCTGGTCGCTGCCCACCGTATCGGCCACCAGGTGGACACGCTCATCGTCCGCTGCATTGATCACCTTGTGGGTTCGCCAGGTATCGAAGATCCAGCATTCGCCGGGCGCCATGTTGACCTCGGCCTCGCCGCACCGGAACCGGACGGAGGGACGGGTAATGATCGGCACATGCACGCGCATCCGCTCGCGCCAGTAGTAGTTGACGTCGGCATGCGGGATGACTTCGGCCCGGCCGACCAGCTTCATCAGCCGCGTGCGCCCCCACACGCCGGCGATCCGCCCCAGCACCTGCATCAGGTACGGACACCGTTCCAGGTGCGGGGTCGGCTTCATCACGCCATCCACGGCATCATCGCCCGGGTCGCCATTGACCGAGATCAGCGCCAGCGCGTAGCTGCCAGGGACTTTCTGCGGATGCTCGCGCCAGGCCTCATGGCCGAACGTCGAGATTTCAGCGGCCAGTGCCTGGGCGTCGAACTGGAGCGGGAGCTGGACGAACGGAACCTGCAGCTTCATCGGCGAACCTTGTCTTGGCCTCGGAAGGACCGCCCGGAAGCGGCTCGTGACTAAGCGGGATCCTCCGCCAGGCGTCCATGGTACGTCACGGCCGCCGGATCGCGCGCGGCGGCGTAGCGCCGAAAAAGGTGCCGAGGAATGGCCGGTTCAGCGCGGCAGATAGGCGCGCAGGAACATCGCCACCCCGGCTCGCGCGGTGGCCTCGATTTCCTGGGCGTAACTGACCGGGCATTCGGTGCAACCGAACATCTGCCGCAGCATCAGGTTGCCCTTGATCAAGGTCAGGAACTGCACGGTGGCGCGCGGCACGTCGTCGATGTCCAGCTGCCCCGCCTGCACCGCCTGCCGCAGCAGGCGTTCCAGCAGCCCCTGCGTACGCACTGGACCCTCTTCCCAGATGAGCTTGCCGTAACGCGGATTGCCTTGCCGGCAATCGCTGAGAATGGCACGAAAGGTGCCGACGGTCTCCGCATTGCAATCAAGGTTGGCGTGGGTCAGCGCCACCCGCAGCAAGGTCTCGCCGATCGCGGCCTGGGGGTCGAAAAAATAGGTCTCTTCGGGCAACAGGTCCTGGATCCTCGAGCGAATCACTTCCCGGAACAGATTGTCCTTGTCGCCAAAATGGCTGTAGACGGTCAGCTTGGAAACCCCGGCATCGGCGGCGATCGCATCCATGCTGGTGCCGCCAAACGCATTGCGTATGAACAATGCCTTCGCCGCCGCGAGAATGGCGGAGCGCTTCTCCATGTCTTTCGGGCGACCGGGGCCCTGGGCTCGGGTTGCTGCGCTGCTGGTCATGCCTCCACCTTCACAAACGTACAGTATGAAATATATTATACGCGGCAGTACAATTATATTCCAAGCGGGCCGCCGAACTCGATCGATCAACCCTCCCCTACCGGCGGATCCGACCCGGGTGACACCCATCGGATGTTTTGGTGACTTCCGGCACTTAGTCCGCCGTCCAGCAACCGGCAGGCTGCTCCCTGCCGGAAGCTGTCGTTGTAGGAATGGGCTGAAGACCTTATCCTTTTTGACCTTTCAGATCCGCACGGGACACGAACAAATGGCAATGAATATCGAGCAGGCGCGGCTGAACATGGTCGGAAACCAGGTGCGCCCGTGGGATGTGCTGGATGGGCGCGTGCTGGATGTGATGGCCCGCGTGCGCCGCGAGCAATTCGTTGCCGAGGAATATCGCCAGCTGGCGTTCGCGGACATGTGCCTGCCACTGGGCCACGGCGAAGTGATGATGAAGCCGGTGGTGGAAGGCCGCGTGTTGCAGGCGCTGGATTTGCGGCCGACCGACCAGGTGCTGGAGATCGGCACCGGTTCCGGTTTCCTCACCGCCTGCCTGGCCACCTTGTCGGCGCAGGTCACCAGCGTCGACATCCACGCCGACTTCGTGGCCGCCGCCAGCCGCCGCCTGCAACTCGCCGGCATCACCAACAGCCGCCTGATCAACGCCGAGGCGGTGCTCCAATGGCAGCCGGAAGGGACGTTCGATGCCCTGGTCGTCACCGGTGCCGTCGCCGAGACCCCGGCGCGCTGGCTGACCTGGCTCAAGCCCGGCGCGCGCGCGCTGCTGGTGCAGGGCCTCTCGCCGGTACAGCAGGCCATCTTGCTTACGCATGAGGGCGCGGGCCGCTATCGCGAACAGACCCTGTTCGAGACCGACCTGCCCTACTTGACCCATGCCGAGCCGTCGCCGCGATTCGTTTTCTGATACCGACCCGACCGATTCCCACGAGGCAACTCATGCGTTTGAAGCTGCTCACCCTTGCGTTGGCGCTGGCCGCCGTCTCGCTGCCCAGCCACGGCGAGGACTTGCTCGATGCCTATCGCGATGCACGCGCCAATGACCCGGTGCTGTCGCAGGCCGATGCCACGCGTCTGGCCACGGGTGAAGGTGTGACGCAGGCGCGCGCCCTGCTGCTGCCGCAGGTTTCGGCGGGGCTGACGCTGAGTCAGACCAACGGCGGCAACAGCGGCAAGATCCAGGATCCAAACAATCCCGGCCAGTACATCAGCCTCAGCCAGTTCGGCCACACCCGCACGCGCAGCATCGACGGCACCCTGAGCCAGACGATCTTCGACTTCAGCAAGTACGCCAACCTGAAGGCGGCGCATTCGGCGGCAAAGGCGCAGGACGCCACCTACGAAGCCGCGCTGCAGAATCTTCTCGTGCGGGTGACGGCAGCCTACTTCACGGTACTGAACGACGAGGATCAACTCACGTTTGCCAAGGCCAACGAGGACGCCTACAAGCGCCAGTACGACCAGGCGGACCAGCAGTACAAGGTCGGCCTTTCCGCGATCACCAACGTGTATCAGGCCAAGGCCTATTACGAGAACGCCAAGACCCAGAGCATTGCCGCGCAGAACACGCTCGACAACGACAAGGAGGCCTTGCGCGTGATCACCGGCACGCCGGTCGGCGATTTGAAGAAGCTTCGTGACGACCTGCCGTTGGACCCGCCCGCGCCCGCTGATCCCCAGGCGTGGGTCAAGCAGGCGCTGCAGGACAACCCGAGCCTGCTGGCCCAGAAGGACAACGTGGAAACGGCCGAGCACAACATCACCGCCGCGCGTTCCGGCCACCTGCCCACGATCTCGGCCAACGTCAGCTACGGCAAGAACGCCAGCTGGTACCAGTACGGCAACCTCGGCACCAGCAATCGCCCGTCCACCACCATCGGCCTGACCCTGAGCGTGCCGCTCTTCTCCGGCGGCGCCACCCAGTCACGGGTGCGGCAGTCGATCTACCAGCGCGATGCCGCCACCGATGCGATGGAGCTGCAGCGCCGGCAGGTGGTGCAGGACACCCTGAACTACTACCGCTCGGTCATCGCCGGCATATCGCAGGTCGAATCGGGCAAGGCCTCGGTGGAATCGGGGCAGAAGGCACTGGAAGCGACCCGCGCCGGTTTCGAGGTCGGCACGCAGACCTTCACCGACGTGCTGCTGGCGATCCAGACCCTGACCCAGTCGGAAAGCGCCTACTCGCAGGCGCGCCATCAGTTCATCCTGAACAAGCTGTTGCTGCAACAGGCTGCCGGCGCAGCCAATTTCAAGGACATCCAGGACATCAACGCGCTGCTGAAGTAGATCCCGGATTGCCGGCATGCATCGGCAGCGCCGATGCGTGGGCTATTCCTGCAGCAGCGCGTCGATCGTCTGCATGATCCGCTGCACCGCGCCGCGTTCGCGATCGAATACCCGCTGCGCGGCCTCGCCCATCCGTTCGCGCCTGCCGGGATCGAGCAGCAGGCCCAGCACCTCCTTGCCGAGGCAGTCGACCGCGCCGACGCGCTCGGCGCCACCCTGGTCGATCAGGCTGCGGGTGATCTCCTCGAAATTGAACGTATGGGGGCCGACCAGGACCGGCACGGACAAGGCGGCCGGCTCCAGCACGTTGTGGCCGCCGATCGGCACCAGGCTGCCGGCAACGAAGGCCACGTCGGAGGCCGCGAAGAACGGCATCATCTGCCCCATCGCATCGATCACGAACACCTGGTGCCTCGCCGAGGGCACGCCATCGGCGCTGTGCGTGGCCACACTGAAGCCGAGGCTTCGCCCGGCGTTCTCCACCAGACGAAAGCGCTCCGGGTGGCGCGGCGCGATCACCAGCAAGGCGTCAGGCAGTCGCTTGAGCACCGCCAGATGCGCTTCGAACACGGCCAGTTCCTCACCCTCGTGGGTACTGGCCGCCATCCACACCGGTCGTCGCGGCCCCCAGTGCGCGCGCATCGCGGCCCCGGCTTCCACCGCACCCTCCGGTATCGGCATGTCGAACTTCATGTTGCCGGCGACCATGATCTTCTGCGGATCGGCGCCGAGCAGGCGATAGCGCGCCGCGTCGGCGCGTGATTGCGCCGCGATCAGGTCGACGCAGCGCAGGGCCGGCCGCGCCAGGCCCCGCATCGGCTTGTAACCGCGCATCGAACGGTCGGACAAGCGCGCATTGACGATCATCAACGGAATGCCACGCCGACGGCAGGCGAAATACAGGTTCGGCCAGATTTCGGTCTCCACGATCAGCGCCAGTCGCGGCCGGACCTTCTTCAGGAACCGGCTGACGGAAAACGGCAGGTCGTAAGGCAGGTAGACGTGGAACACGCTGTCGCCGAACAACTGCTGCACGCGCGCCTTGCCGGTCGGCGTGACGGTAGTGACGACCAGCGGCGCACGGGGGTAATCCCGCCGCAGTGCCTTGATCAGCGGTTCGGCCGCATTCACCTCGCCCACCGACACCGCATGCACCCACAGGCTGCCGACGAATCCGGGCGCCTTGAAGAAGCCGAATCGCTCGGGCCAGCGTCGGCGATAGGTGGTATCCGAGCGCACGCTGCGCACGAGCAGCCGCAGCACCAGCAGCGGCGTCACCAGGTACATCGCAAGGGTATACAGATAGCGCAACAGTCGATCCCTGCAGACAACGCGCGAGTATAGCGAAGCCCGGGGCGCAAGCCGGAACACGGCGGGGCCGTTACAATGCGGACGATGCCCGGCACGCCCCGCCCCTCCTTCGACCGCTCGCTGCTGTCACCACGCCATTGGCTGGCCTGGCTGGGCGTCGCCGCGATCTGGCTGATCGCCCGCCTGCCACAGCCCGCGCTGCTGTGGCTCGGCCGCCAGCTGGGTGGCCTGGTGCGGTGGGTTCCCTCCGCACGCGGGCACATCGCACGGACCAATATCGCCCTGTGCTTCCCCGGGCTCAACCTGGCCGAGCAGACCGCCCTGGTCGACGCCAACCTGCGCGACATCGGCCTGATGCTGGTGGAATTCGCCCTGGGCTGGATGGGCAGCGACCGGCGCATGGCCTCGATTCCGACCCGGATCGAGGGGCTGGAACACCTCGAAGCCGCCCGCGCGCGTGGCCAGGGGGTGTTGCTGGTCGGCGGCCACTTTTCACATCTTGAACTCTGCGCGCGGCTGGTTTCGCAACGCATCCGCATCGCCGGGATGTACCGGCGCATGGATTCAAGCGTGTTCGAATGGGTGGTGCTGCGTGCGCGGCTGCGCTACGCCGCCGCCATGTTCGACAAGGACGACCTGCGTGGCACCGTGAAATACCTGCGCCGTGGCGGCACGCTCTGGTATGCGCCCGACCAGGACATGCGCAGCAAGGACACCGTGTTCGTCCCGTTCTTCGGGGTGAACGCGGCCACCATCACCGCCACCCATCATCTGGCGCGGATGTCCGGTGCCGCGGTGATCCCGTTCTTCCATCGCCGCCTGCCGGGTCGGCAAGGTTATGCCCTGCGTTTGGCGGCGCCCCTGGAGGACTTTCCCGGCACGGATGCGCAAGCAGATACCGCGCGGGTCAACCGGTGCATCGAGCAGATGGTGCGCGAGGCCCCCGAGCAGTACCTGTGGGTGCACAAGCGGTTCAAGACCCGGCCGCCGGGCGAGCCGCCGATCTACTGAGTCACCCCGGGCACTGCCGGTGCAGGGGAAAGTCCCGGCCCATCGCCGTCACCGCGGCGGCCGGTCGACCGGCGCGGACCGGGCCTGTTCGCGCTGGCGGTGCTCGTACAGCTTGGCGTACTTCAAAAACGCGTAGAACGCATGGATCCGCGCCGCGATGAAGCCGGCCCAGCCTGACCGGTAATGACCGCGCAGCAGGTAGTAGCGGACAAAGGCCACCGCCGGGTACGCCACCATGCGCAGGCGCAGCCAGCGCACCCGGCGCCGGGCCAGCTCCGGCAGCTGCATGCCGGAGTAGCGATTGGCCTTGCGGACGCGCCCGGCGATGTCCGGCTCGCCGTAGTGGTCGACGATCACGTCGAGCACGCCCACCGGCCCATCCACCAGCACCGACTCGTGCACCTGGTGGCCGCTCATCCTGGCCCGCTGCCGATCGAACAGCCGCACGTAGTGGTTCAGCCGGGTGCGCGGGGATTGCCAGCGCCAGAACTGCCACTCGCGCCGCCACAACTGGTAACCCGCATGCCCCGGCGCCTGCAACACCTGCCGCAGCACGGCGGCGCCGGTCGCCGGCAGCGACTCGTCCGCGTCGAGCAACAACACCCAGCGATGCCGGGCCAGGTCGATCGCCGCCTGCTTCTGCGCGCTGTAACCGGCGAACGGCTGCGCATGGATGCGCGCGCCATAGTGCGCCGCGATGGCCACCGTGGCATCGCTGGAACCGGAGTCCAGCACCACGATCTCATCGGCCCAGGCGACCGAACGCAAACAGGCGTCGAGCGTATCGGCGTTGTTCAGCGTGGTCACCACCACCGACAGCGCTTCACCCCCCATCGCGCGCGCCTCGGGGGAATGCTCGTTCGACGAGTCCGGCATGGATGTCGGCTTCCGCGGTGCCGGCAGGGGCGCCGGCGACGAACAGGCTCGCACACCACAATCCCAGCAGCCAGGCGAACAGCAGTCCCCACCACGCCGAATAGAAGGCCAGGTGGGTATTCAACGGAAACAGCATCACCCCGAGCGCCAGGCTGACGGGAAACGCACGGGAACGGGCGGCGGCCCCCACCCGGCGCCAGGCACGCCACGCCATGGCGGCGGCGGCAAGCCAGAGCAGCAGGCCCAGCGTACCGGTTTCGGTGAGTATCTCCAGCACCAGCTGATGCGCGTGGCAGGCCCCCTCACCCACTCCGCAGGCTTCGCTGGAGACCACGAAGTGGTCGTTCGCCGGCGCGTAGTGCGGGTAGGCGTAGCGGAAGCCGCGCACACCGACACCGTTGTACGGATGCGCCTTGATCATCTCGATACTGGTGTGCCAGATGTCCAGGCGACCGCTCAGCGCGGTATCGACCGACTGGTCGGTGCCCTGCAGGGCCAGCAGGGTACGCTGCATGCGGTCATCGAAGCGCGGCGAGGTCCGCCATGCCACCATGCCGGCGACCGCCAGCAGCAGCCCAGCGGCCGCACAGAGTCCGACGAAGCGCAGTGGCGAGCGCGCTTCGCGCCAGCCGAAGCCGAGCATCACCAGCACGTAGCACAGCCAGGCGGCGCGCGACCCCGCCAGCAAGACCGGCCCCAGCAGCAGGGCGGTGGCCAGCAGCAGGCCCGGCACTCCCCACCGGCGGCGCGCCGTCCACAGCGCAAAGGGCGAGAGCACTGCCAGGGTCGGGCCCAGCTTGAGATTGGTGGCGCCGAAGATGCCGGAGATACGCTCGGCTTCGGCGTGCCCGCCCAGGCTCCAGCCGGTGAACGCCTGCAGCCACGCATCGGCGCACCACCAGGCCAGCACCGCCGCCACGGCGGTGTACAGCGCCTCCAGCTTGCTTTCGCGGCGGATCGCGAAACAGGCATACAAGCCGAGCGGCACATAGCGCAGCAGCGCCGCCACCGTGCTCCAGCTCTTGCCCGGCATGACCGCATCGAAGGCGGAGAACAGCGCCGCCGCCACGTAGGCGCCCAGCAGCCACAACAGCAGGCGCGCGCCAGGGTGCTCGTCCAGCGCATGCGCGTTGCGCGCAAAAAGCATGACCACGCCGAGCAGGCACAGGAAGGTACCCAGCTCGGCGCTGCGGCCGAAGGGCAACAGGAAAATCACCAGCCAGTACGGCAACAACGGCGAGCGCAGCGCGGCCTTGATCGAGTTGGCTGGAAAATTCATGCGCGGACCGGAGCTGTGGCGATCCGGCATTGTAGGCGAGCGACGCGGCCGGTTTCGCGGACCGCGGTTCAGTGGCGGGTGATCTCGTCGTAAAGCGACAGGGTCGCCTTCTGCATGTCGGCCAGACGGTAGCTTTGCAGCGGGGAAATCGGCGGCGACACCCGCAGCAGTTCCGCCGCCCGCTCCACCAGGCGCTCGCGGTCGCCCGGCGACACCCGGCCGGCCGGGTACAACTCGGCCAGCAGCTCCCCCACCCCACCGTGCGCGTAGCCCAGCACCGGCCGGCACAGCGCCAGGGCCTCGACCACGGTGCGCCCGAACGACTCCGGCTTGTTGGAAAGCTGCAGCACCAGCGCGGAAACCGCATAGATGTCCCGAACATCATGCCGCGGCGGCGAAAGCACCACCTGCGATGTCACGCCGCGCAGACGGATGAGTTCTTTCAGCTCGGCCACGTAGGCCTCGCGGCCGGGCTCGATCACGCCCAGCAGCAACAATCGCGCCTCGATCCCCCGCCGCTTCAGGTCGGCCAGCAGCTCGATCGCATCGGCATGCCCCTTCAGGCGCGTGCCGCGCCCCGGCAGGGTCAGCAGCGGCGCCCCGAAGAGGGTTGGAAATTCGGAAAAAAACTTCTTCTGCCACGCGTCGTCCGGGCGATGCCCGTACGGGAACGCCGCCGGATCGATGCCTCGCGGGATCACCCGCACGCGGGAGGGTTCGAGCCAGCGGTAGTGGCTGAGCACGTAGTCCCGCATGGTCTGCGACACGGCGACCACGCGCTCGCCGCGCAGCAGGATGCTGCTGTACCGTCCCGGTGAATTGAGCCCATGCACGGTGGTGACGAAGTGCGGTCGTGGCGACATGCCCTTGATGGCCCACCAGCCCAGCCAGGCCGGCAGGCGCGAACGGGCATGGACGATGTCCGGCCGGATCTCGCGCAGCACCCGGCGCAGTGCCGGGAGCTGGGCCAGCGTGCGCATCGACTTGCGGCCCAGCTCCAGGCTCACGTGCTCGCTGCCGTCGTCCAGCAGCTGCTCGACCATGCGCCCGCCCGCGGAGATCACCACCGAGCGGTGGCCGGCCTGCACCAGCGCACGCCCGACCTCCAGCGCCGAACGTTCGGCACCGCCGGCGTTCAGCGCAGGAATCAGCTGCACCACGGTCAGCGGCTTGGCGGGCACGGCAAGGCTGGACATGAGCTCGGGACTGGCGGCTTTCATTCCGTCAACGCAAGCAAAAACAATGCCGCCGACAGCCGGAATGCCGCCCTGCCACTCAGTCGCGCAGGGTGTAATGCGCGCCGCAATAGGCGCAGGTTGACTCGCCGCCGTCATCGACGATCGGCAGGTACACCTTGGGATGGGAATTCCAGAGCTCCATGCCGGGCATCGGACAGGACAGCGGCAGGTCGCTGCGCGTCACTTCGTAACGATTTTTGGCATTGGCCGGCACCAGCGGCACCGTCGCGGCACGGGGGGACGACATCAGCACACTCCAGACTGAAACAGGCTGCAGATGGTAGCAGGCCGCAAGGCGCTGCCGGGGCAAACCCCGGCGGATTCCGGGCGCCGCCGCCATACCGCGCGCTCTGCGGCGCGGCACGGCGGCGCCATGGGCGGCCTACTTGGATGGCGCCGTCTGCGGCACCGATCCCCCGGTGGTGATGCGGATGGTGATCTTGTCGCTCACGTTCGGCACATAGGCCCCGATGCCGAACGCCGAGCGGTCCAGCGTGGCGGTGGCATCGAAGCCGATCGACTGCGCCTTGGTCATCGGATGCACGCCGATCTTGTTCAGGGTGGCGTTCAGCACCACCGGCCTGGTGACGCCATGCACGGTGAGGTTGCCGGTCACCTTGAAATGGTGCCCGCCCAGGGCCTGTACCTTGGTGCTCTTGAAGGTGACGACGGGGTACTTGTCGGCATCGAAGAAATCCGGCTTCTTCAGGTGCTCATCCAGTGCCCGCACGTGCGTGTCGAGGTCGGCCAGCGGCAGGGTGACATCGACGCTGGATTTGGCCGGATCCTGCTGGTCGTAGACCAGGGTGCCCTCGCCCAGGCCCAGGTCGGCGGTGGGGTTGGAAAAGCCGAAGTGGTTCCAGCTGAACAGCACCATCGTGTGGTTGGGGTCGAGCTTGTAGGTCACCGGCGCCGCCTGGACCGCCATGGCGGAACCAAGCAGGCTGGCAAGCAGCAGGTATTTCGATGCGCGCATGGGAAGGACTCCTAGGCAGGTGTGGAGGTGCAATGACGCGGCGTCAGGCGATCGTGCAGGCTTCGTCGAAGGTCAGGCGGGGGCCGCGCGGGAACAGGTTGCGACTGGCATCGCCGTAACCGATGCTGATCAGGAAATTGGACTTGATCGAGGTGCCGGCAAAAAATACCTCATCCACGCCTGCCTGGTCGAATCCGGACATCGGCCCGCAGTCCAGCCCGATCGCGCGCGCCGCCAGCAGCAGGTAGGCGCCTTGCAGGGTGCTGTTGCGCAGCGCCGTGCTGTCGATCAGTGGCTGGTTGCCGACAAACCAGCTGCGTGCGTCGGCATGCGGGAACAGCGCCGGCAGCCGCTCGTAGAACGCGTGGTCGGTGGCGACGATGGCCACCGCCGGCGCCTCCATCGTCTTGGCGCGATTGCCTTCGGACAGCAACGGCTCCAGCTTCGCCTTGGCCTGGGCCGACTTCACGAACACCACCCGCATCGGCGAGCTGTTGGCGCTGGTGGGGCCAAACTTGGCCAGGTCGTAAAGCCGGTGCAGTTGCTCGTCGCTCACCGGCTTCGGCAACCAGGCGTTGAAGGTGCGGGCACTGCGGAACAACTGATCGAGGGCGGCCTCGGAAAGCAACTCAGTCATGGGTATCCTCTGCTCGATGGTGCGCCGGTGTCGGCGCCGTGGTACGCCAGTGTAATAGGCCGCCGCACGTGAACAGGCCTCGGTAGCGGGAACATACTGTGTTCAATGGCGAAACAATCACACGACACAACGACCCATTGTCGATGCGGCAGGAGGAATGTTGGGTCATCACCGACACCGCCACCGGCAACCAGCGCCAGGCGCTGGCGCTGGCCGAACACCTGCGCCGACCGGTGCGCCACCTCGTGCTCGAGCCGCGCGCGCCGTGGTCGTGGCTGTCCCCGCGGCTGGCGCTTGGCGGCAACCTCGCCCTGCCGCCGCGGCAGCGCGCCTGGTTCACGCCGCCCTGGCCCGCCGTGGCGGTCGGCTGCGGCCGTTCCGCCGCCTTGTTCACCCGGATGCTGCGCAAGCTTTCGGCCGGCCGCTGCTACACGGTGCAGATACTCGATCCGCGCATCGACACCGCCCACTGGGATTGCGTGATCGCGCCGCGCCACGACCGCGTCGGCGGCGCCAATGTGCTGCAGCCATTGGGTTCGTTGAACCCGATCGACGACCGCTGGCTGGCCGATGGCCGTGAATCCTGCCCGCAGTTCGCCGAACTGCCGCAACCCAGGGTCGGCGTCCTGCTCGGCGGCCCGCGCAAGGGCATCGTGCTGGATGCCGGCTATGCGCGCCGGCTGGCCGCGGCCTTGATCGCGCGCCAGCGTGCCGAAGGCGGCAGCCTGCTCGTTGTCGCGTCGCGGCGAACGCCAGCGGCCATGATCGAGGCTTTTCGCCAGCTCACGCACGGCCTGGTCTGGGCCGGTCGCGGCGACGGCAACAACCCCTACCCGGGGGTGCTTGGCTGGGCCGACCTGCTGCTGGTCACTCCCGATTCGGTCAACATGCTCAGCGAGGCCTGCGCCGTCGGTTGCCCGGTGCAGACCTTCACCACGGCGCCCTTGCCGGCCAGGATCGAGCGATTTCACCGGTCCCTGCGCGAGGCCGGCTTGCTGGCGCCGTTCGGGCATCCGCCTGCGGCCGCGCACGGGCCTGCCTTGCGCGAGACCGCCGCGCTGGCAACCATCGTGCGCGAGCGGATCCACGCCAGGCGGGCATCAGCTGGCGCCACGCCGTAGCCAGCGCAGTTGCCCCGAGGCGAGCAGCTTCTTCAGTTGCGGCGCCAACGGCGCCGCGAGGATTTCGCCTGCCAGGGCCCCATTCACCAGCAAGCCGACGCAGGCGTTACGACCATCCTGCTTGGCGCGATACAGGGCGAGGTCGGCCAGCTCCACCGCCGCGTCAAACGTCGCCCGGTCGATATGCGCGGCGAGCGGATGCATGCTGAAGCCAATCGAGCAGGTCAGCGCTATCCGGCCGCCGCGGCCATCGCCGAAATGCCTTGCCGCGACGTCACGACGCAGGCGCTCGGCGATGCGCTGCACCCCGGCCGGGTCGACATGGCGCAACAGCAGCAGGAACTCCTCACCACCCCAGCGCACCGTGATGTCGCTCTCGCGCCGGGCCTCGGCGAGCAGGCGCCCCAGCTCGCGCAACACGGTGTCGCCCACGGCATGGCCGTAGTGATCGTTGATGTGCTTGAAGTGGTCGATGTCGATCTGCAGCACGCCGATGCGCACGTCATTCAACAGCACGGCCGGCAGGTGCGACTGCAGATAGCGGCGGTTGTGCAGGGCGGTCAGCGCGTCGGTCTGACTTTCCTCGGCCAGTGCCAGGTTGGTCACGCGCAGGCGCTCAAGCGCGCGCGTCAATTGTTCGGTGCGCTGGTCGACCTGCGCCTCCAGCCACGCCTGCCGCCGGCGCTGGCGGCGCATGAAGCCGACGACCAGAAAAATCACGGCGATGCACAGCAGCAGGGCGGCGAGGGCCTTGACCAGCTTGCGTTCGTACCAGAACGGCTCGACCCGGATGGCCAGGTCGGCCTCGGACCCGAAGGCCCGCGCGCCGGTGAGCCGTGCCGCGACCCTGAAGCGGTAGTCGCCGGGCGGCAGGTGCGTGTAGAACGCGGTGCGCCGCGCCCCCGCGTCCTGCCACTCCTTGTCGTAGCCCTCGAGCTGATAGCGAAACGCCAGCGTGCCGATGCGCAGGTACGGCGCGGCGTAGCTGATCGCCAGGTCCCGCTTGCCCGGCGCCAGCACGAACCGCTGCTGCGGGATATGCTCACCATCGTGCGCGACCGACTCGATCACCGCCGCCGGCGAATCCGGCTCGGCACCCACCGCGCGGGTATCCACGCCAAGCGCGCCATCGGTGGTCGCATACCAGATGACCTTGCCGTCGACCAGGCTGCGCGCGCCGCCGCCGCCATTGCAGCACTTGGCATTGCGCACGCTGGTGTCGCGGTCCTCCCCGGCCAGCCGCTGCAGAGTCATTCGCCGCACCGGCGTGCCGGGTAGCGGCAGCATGGCCAATGGCGTGCGCCACACGCCGGCGATCGAACCGACGTAGAGGTCGCCGCCGAGCACGTCGAGCGTCCAGGCATTGTCGCTGGGCAGGCCGTCGGCCTGGCCGACCATGCGCAGGCGGCCGTCGCGCACGAAGCCGATGCCGGCATCCGTCGTGGCCAGGGCCAACACGCCCGGCTCCACCATGGTCAGGCGCGATACGAAGTGTCCGGCCAGTGGCCTGGCCCACGCCGGTTCGGTCAGCTTGCCGTCGTGCCATTCGCGTACGCCGTCCTGGGTACCCAGATAGGCATGATCCGGGCCCAATGGCAGGATCGCGCGAATGATCGACGCCGCGCCCGAGGCGCCCTTGTCGATGCGGGTCAACTGACCCTGGTACCAGCGATACAGACCGCCGGTGGTACCGATCAGGACATCGTCATCAGCCATCTCGCGAATGACATCCACCTGCCATCGTCCCAGCACCGCCAGCGCGGCGGGGGTGACGTTCCGACCGGCGGCGAAGACGGCGACACCCGCACGGGTGCCCACCCACAGCTGTCCGCGATGGTCGTAATAGAGCTCGTACGCCGACGGATTGGGCAGCTCGCGGCCGGGAATGACGACGTGGGCACGGTTGCCCTGGACCATCTCCACGTCGGCATTGGTGCCGATCACCAGTTCCCCGGTTGGCGCGCGCACGACGCTCCAGACCAGTGCATCGGTGAGGCCCTCGGGTTTGGAGATGCTGCGCGTCCAGCCGTCCCAGATGCGGTAGAGCCCCTGGGTATGGGTGCCTACCCACAGGTTGCCGGCGTCATCCTCGAACAGCGCCTGTACCCACGGGTTGGACCCCATGTCGCTGTCATCCATGCGTTTCAGGCCCGCATGGCGCTCATCCCGGTACAGCGCGTGCACCGTGCCGATCCACAGGCCGCCGGAGCGGCCGGTGAGCATGCTTTCGATCGAGACCGCGTCCAGCTCCGGACTGAGGCCGCCGCGCACGATGCGCTCGCCGTCCAGTCGCCACAAGCCGGCATGGGTCCCCAGCCACAGGCTGCCGCCGGCCATCGCCAGATGGCGGAACGGCAGCCCCTCGTTCAGGGGCGCCTGCTGCACGCAGCTCGCCGCGACGGCGCCCACGTCGCGCCGGCAGACGCGGCCCAGCCCGCCGATCCACAGGGTATGGCCGTCGCGCAGCAGGCTGTAGGCGGCGCCTTCGTATCCGCCGAGCATCACGACCTTGCCGTGCTCGACGCGGGCCAGCCCCCGCGACGTCGCCAGCAATGGGGTGCCGTCGCCACTGTCGACGATGGCGTTGACGGCGGGACCGCCGAGCAGGGTGAACCGGCCATCGCGTTCGCGCAGCAGGCCATGTGCGCCGCCGAACCAGACCTGGCCATGCGGATCGGCCCAGATCGCCGTCAGCATGCTGGTATCGACCCCGGTGGCGCGACGATCGAAGGTGACGAAGCGCATGCCGTCGAATCGCGCCACCGCCATCTGCGTGTTGACCCAGAGGAACCCGGCCCGGTCTTCGGCCATCCCCAGCACGGTGATCTGCGGCAAGCCCTGCTCGACGCTCCACTGGTCGAGCACGAACGCACGGAAGCGGGTGCCCGGATCCAGGGCACTGGCCGGCCGCATGCCCAGCAGGCAGGCGACCAGCGCAAACAGTGCTCCGTAAAACCTTCTTGCCATGGTGTCCCCTGCCGGGATTTGAGACAGATCAGCCCGCTCGCCCAGCCAGGTATACCGATCTTGCCCATGTGATGCCCACGGAAACAAGCCGGACCGGCCATGCGAGCACCGCCCTGGCAAGCGGGCGCGGGATCATCTGGCTTGGACCTGTCCACGGTACCCGCTCGCCCGGGCTCCTGGACGGGGTCCGGCAGGAGACCCGTTCAACCGGGTTCGGCGACAGCATCGAACTGAAAGCCCAAGGCATCGGTGACCTGCCGCACGCCTGCGCAGATCTGCTCCAGCGCGGGTTCGCGCGGCGCGATGCGCGAGCGCAAGTCCAGCGTGCAGGCCAGCGCCCGGCGCAACAGCTCGGCGTGCGCGGCGGTCAGCAACGCCGCCTGGGCGGTGTCGAGCAGGCCACCGGCACGGCATGCCTCGATCAGCGCGGCGTTGGCGGTCACCCCGAGCAGCCCGGGCTGCTGCGCCGCATGGGCCAGCACCAGGCCCTGCAGCGCGAACTCGATGTCCAGCAGGCCGCCGCGGCCTTGCTTGAGATCGAGCTGGCGTTCATCGGAACGGTCCCGCTCGGCGCGCCAGCGCCGGCGCATGCTGCCGACCTCGGCCAGCACCTTGGCCGGCTCGCGCGGCACCGCCAGCGTGCCGCGCCGCACCTCGGCCAGTGCCCGGCTCAGCGCGGCATCGCCAGCCACCGGACGGGCCCGCAGCAGCGCCTGGTGTTCCCAGGTCCAGGCGCGACTCTTCTGGTAGGCAACGAAGGCATCGAGGCTGCTCACCAGCAGGCCCTTGGAGCCATCCGGGCGCAGCCGCGTATCCACCTCGTACATGCGGCCGGCGCGGGTCAGCACGGTCAACCAGTTCATCACGCGCTGGGCCAGCCGCTGGTACCAGCGCGCGCCTTCGAGCGGGCGCGCGCCGTCACTCATCGCCTGCGCCCGGCGACTGTCGTAGACGAATACCAGGTCCAGATCGGAGGCAAAACCCAGCTCCTCGCCGCCGAGGCTGCCATAGCCCAGCACGGCAAAGCCGGAACCCTCGCCGGGCAGGCGCCCGTGCTGCGCAACCAGTTCGCGCTCGGACAGCGCCAGCACGGCGCCCACCACCGATTCGGCCAGCGCGGCCAGCCGCCGCGCGGTGGCCACCGCGTTCACGCGGCCGTCGTTGAAGGCCAGGCCGAGCCGGAACGCGGTGGAAGAACGGAATTCGTTGATCCGCTCCAGCTCCGCCTCCGCCTCGCGCTCCTCCAGCGTGCCCAGCACCCGCGCGATCTCGGCGGCGATGTCGGTGCGCTTGAACGGCAATTGATCGATGCGCGGGTCGAGCACGTCGTCCAGCAGCAGCGGTTGCGCAATCACGCGCTCGGCCAGGAAGGCGCTGTCGCTGAACAGCCGTGCCAGTCGTCGAAGCGCCGGCGGCTGTTCCTCCAGCAGGGCGAGGTAGGACGAACGCCGCGCCACCGCCTGCATCAGCCGGCACAGGCGCAGCAGGCTCGCCACCGGGGCGCTGGTGCTGCGGGCGGCGTTGAACAGCTGCGGCAACAGGCGATCGAGCCGTTCGCGCGAGCGCGCCGACATGGCACGCACCTGCGACGCCTGCGGAAGTTTCAGCAGCGCGTCGGCCAGTTCCGCACCCGGCACGAAACCCGATCGCTCCAGCATGCCCGCATCGAGGGTTTCGTCGCAGGCGCTCTGCCACAGCCGCGCATCGGCCACCGGCACGCTGGCCGTCTGGCTGCCGCGCGGCATCAGCACCGCGGCGAACTCTTCGCTGACGATCGCGCGATGGGTGGCCAGCGCGCCGTTCAGCGCATCCCAATGCGGGTAATCCAGGCTCAGCGCGATGCGCTCACGGCTCAGCGCATCGGCGGGGATGTCGTGGGTCTGCGCGTCGCGCAGCATCTGCACCCGGTTCTCGACCCGGCGCAGCAGCACATAGGCCTCGCGCAGCAGGCGTGCCCGCGCGGCGGGAATATGCCCCCGCGCCTCGCAGGCGGTCAGCGCCGGCAGCAGGCCACGCACGCGCAGGCTCGGCTCGCGGCCGCCACGGATCAGTTGCACCAGCTGCACCACGAACTCGATTTCGCGAATGCCGCCCGGGCCGAGCTTGAGGTTGTCGGCAAGGTCCTTGCGGGCCACCTCGGCGTCGATCAGTGCCTTCATCTCGCGCAGGCCGGCGAACGCGGTGTAGTCCAGGTATTTGCGGTAGACGAAGGGGCGCAGCAGTTCCTGCAGCTGGCGGCTGGCGGCCGGGTCAGCGACGACCGGGCGCGCCTTGATCCAGGCATAGCGTTCCCAGTCGCGGCCTTCGTTCTGGTAGTACTGCTCCATCGCGGCGAACGACAACGCCAACCGCCCGGCGTTGCCGAACGGGCGCAGCCGCATGTCCACGCGGGCGCAGATGCCGTCCATGGTGGTCTCGTGCAACAGCCGCACCAGCTCCCGCCCGAGCCGCACGAAGTACTCGCTGTTGTCGAGCGGGCGCGGGCCGTCGGTCTGCCCGGCTTGCGGGTAGGCGAATACCAGGTCGATGTCCGAGGAAAAGTTCAACTCGCTGCCGCCGAGCTTGCCGAAGCCGATCACCAGCAGGCGTTGCAGTTCGCCTTCCTCGTTGCGGCTGTGGCCGTAGCGGCTGGCGAGGGCGCGCTCGGACCAGGCCAGTGCCAAGGCCAGCAGGGACTCGTACAGGGCACTGGTGGCGGAGAGCGTCTCGGGCAGCTCATCCAGGCCGTTCACATCCCGGAACACCAGCCGCAGCGCTTCGGCATGGCGAAAGCGACGCAGCTGCGCCATACATTCAGCTTCGTCGTCGGACAACCGCAACGCCTCGGCCCGGCTGCCGGCATCACTGCCGGAGCGCAACCGCTCCAGCCCTTGCGGGGCCAGCAGGTGCGGCTGGCGGGACCACACGTCGAACGCGAAATCGCTGGCCAGCAAGGTGCGCCGGATGCGCTCGGCCACCCCCGCGTCGTCGTGCAGGGGCACGCCTGCGCTGCGGCAACGCGCCATCAGCCCGCCATAGCGTTCGTCGATCAGCGCGCGCAGCGCGGGGGATTCATTCACGGCCATGCGGCCATTGTGCCGCAGAGGCGGTCCGCTGTCGGCCGTCACCGCACTTGTGCACCGCGCGCCGCAGCGCGCGTTGATCATGCATGCCCGCGCCGGGCACTGGCGTCCCGCTGCGCGGTTGCCATTCATCTCGGCCTGATTAGAGTGTCGAGTCCGTTCCATGACAGCTGGCGCAGGACTGGCATGCCCCCGAATTCACTCCACTCGCGTTCGTCCTGGCGTGGTCTGGTGCGGCGCAGCGTGCTGCTGCTTGTGCTGGCGCTGGCCTTTGTGGCGCTGACCGGGGTGCTGGACGGTGGCGCGGGGGTAAGCCCATGGCGGCTGTTCGAGCAAGCGCGGTTTCCGCTGGCCAATGCGCTGCCCGGCCTGCTGCTGGCGGGCGTGTTGTTGACGGTGAGCCGTCGTGCGCTGCTGTCGTTCGCGCTGGCGTTCCTGGCGCAGGGCTTGATCTACGGCGTCAACCTGCTGAAGGTGGCGAACCTGGGCACGCCGCTGATGCCCGATGACTTCCGCATGCTCGGCCAGTTGCGCAAGGGCGGCATGCACCTGCTGGCCGGCTACCTGCCGCACAGTCCCTGGCCTTATCTCGGCCTGCTCGTGGCGCTGGGCCTGCTCGCCGCGGCGTGGCGGCTGGAGCCGGCCATGCTCCCGCACCGCACGGGTGGCAAACGCCTGCTCACCGGTACCGTGATAGCCGCGCTGCTGGTCAGCATGCTGGCCGGCCTGTCTGCGTGGGGGAAGATCTACAACGCCCGCGTGCTGTGGCTGGAACCCTGGTCGGCCGTGGTCACCGCCAGACATTCCGGCCTGATCAGTTCGCTGGTGATGTTTCACCTGCAGTACGGCGGCAAGCAGCACAAGCCCGACCATGCCGCGGCGGCCCGGCTGATCGCCCAGTCCGCGCCGGCGCTGCTGCAGTCGATGCAGCTGCCGGCCAGCGGCGCGGAACGGCCCGACATCGTGGTGGTGCAGAGCGAGTCGCTGTTCGATCCGCGCATCGTGCGCGGACTGGAGCACAGCAACTTCACGCCCAACCTGAACCGGCTGGCGGCGCACGGCATCAGCGGCAAACTGCACGTGCCCACCTTTGGCGGCGGCACCATCCGCACCGAATTCGAGGTACTGACCGGGTTGTCGCTGCGCTACTTCGACAACCTGCAGTTCCCTTACCTGCAGATGAGCCATCGAGCCATGCCCAGCCTGGTGCGGACCTTGCGCACGCACGGCTATGTCACCACCGCCCTGCACGGCAACGACCCCGCGTTCTGGAACCGCACCACGGCGTTCAAGTCGCTGGGCTTCGACCGTTTCGTGTCGCGGTCGTCGTTCCCGCCGAACGCCGCAATGGACGGCAAGTACATGGCCGACGGCGCCATGACCGACGAGATCATGACCCAGCTGAAGGACAGCGGCCCGCCGCAGTTCATCTTCGCCATAAGCATCGAGGCACACGGTCCGTACGACGTGGCACCAAACCGGGTCGCCGAGCGCGACGCCATCGCCGTGCCCGCCGGGGTGACCGGGCGGGACAAGCTGGAACTGCAGAACTACCTGTATCACATCGGTCACGCCGACGCCGAGCTCGGCCGACTGGTGCAATGGCTTGGCCAGCGCAAGCGCCCCAGCCTGGTGCTGTTTTACGGCGATCACCTGCCTGCACTCGGCAACACCTACAACATCACCGGTTTCGTCGACGGTGGCGGCATGCTGAGCCAGGCAGGTACCTGGCTGCTGGTCGATCCACGGCATCTGGGCCAGCCGGTCCACCTGGATACCGCGGCGTGGCTGCTGCCGGGCAAGCTGCTGGCGCAGGCGGGCATCCATGACGACCCCTACTACGCGCTGACCGAGCTGGTGGGGCAGCCCCTGGCGGGCCTGACCGAGGCGCCGGGCGCGCCGCTGCCCACGGAAGGCGGCGACCAGCAGCAGCTGGACCTGGCCATGGCCAGCGTCGACCAGTTGCGCATGAGCGGCAAGCTGGACAAGTTCCTGCCCAGGATCAGGCCCGCTGCCACCGTGGCGCGCGGGGCGGACCCGCTGCATGCGCAAGCGACGGCGGCGGCGTTGCCCTGAACGCCACGCCAGCATCCCGCGCGCGGGCGTCGCCGCACCGGAAACCGGAACACCCCAAAAAAAACCCCGCCGAAGCGGGGTTTTCCTTGGGTGCGACGCGGTCGGGCGGAACTTAGAAGTCCATGCCGCCCATGCCACCCATGCCGCCGCCCATGCCACCGCCGCCATGGCTGTGGCCTTCGTCCTTCTTCGGCACTTCGGTCACGGCCGCTTCGGTCGTGATGATCGAGCCGGCCACCGAGGCCGCGAACTGCAGCGCCGAACGGGTCACCTTGGTCGGATCCAGGATACCGAAGGCGATCATGTCGCCGAACTCGCCGGTGGCCGCGTTGTAGCCGAAGTTGCCCTTGCCTTCCTTGACCTTGTTGAGGATCACCGAGGGCTCGTCGCCCGCATTGGCGACGATGGCGCGCAGCGGCGCTTCCAGCGCACGGCGGGTGATGGCGATGCCCAGGTCCTGGTCGGTGTTCTGGCCCTTCAAGCCTTCCAGTGCCTTCAGCGCGCGAATCAGCGCCACGCCGCCGCCCGGCACCACGCCTTCTTCCACCGCGGCACGGGTCGCGTGCAGGGCGTCTTCGACGCGGGCCTTCTTTTCCTTCATCTCGACTTCCGTCGCCGCGCCCACCTTGATCACCGCGACACCGCCGGCCAGCTTGGCCACGCGCTCCTGCAGCTTCTCGCGGTCGTAGTCGGAGGAGGTCTCCTCGATCTGCGCCTTGATCTGGCCGATGCGCGACTGGATCTTCTCCGCTTCGCCGGCGCCGTCGATGATCGTGGTGTTTTCCTTGGTGATGACGATGCGCTTGGCGCGACCCAGATCGGCGATCGTGGTCTTCTCCAGCGACAGGCCCACTTCCTCGGACACGACCTGACCGTTGGTCAGCACCGCGATGTCCTCCAGGATCGCCTTGCGACGGTCGCCGAAGCCCGGCGCCTTGACGGCGGCGACCTTGACGATGCCGCGGATGGTATTGACCACCAGGGTGGCCAACGCCTCGCCTTCCACTTCCTCGGCGACGATCAGCAGGGGCTTGCCGGCCTTGGCCACGGCTTCCAGCACCGGCAGCAGCTCGCGCACGTTCGACACTTTCTTGTCGTGGATCAGGATGTACGGGTCGTCCATCTCAACCTGCTGGCTCTGCTGGTTGTTGATGAAGTAGGGCGACAGGTAGCCGCGATCGAACTGCATGCCTTCGACGACGTCGAGCTCGTTCTCGAGGCCCGAACCTTCCTCGACCGTGATCACGCCTTCCTTGCCGACCTTCTTCATCGCGGTGGCGATGATATCGCCGATGTTGGTGTCGGAGTTGGCCGAGATGGTGCCGACCTGGGCGATCGCCTTGTCGTCGGCGGTCGGGTTGGAGAGCTTCTTCAGCTCGCCCACGGCGGCAATGACCGCCTGGTCGATGCCGCGCTTGAGATCCATCGGGTTCATCCCGGCGGCAACCGCCTTGAGGCCTTCCTGGATGAACGCCTGCGCCAGCACGGTGGCGGTGGTGGTGCCGTCACCGGCCACGTCGGAGGTCTTGGAAGCGGCTTCCTTGACGATCTGCGCGCCGATGTTCTCGTACTTGTCGGCCAGCTCGATTTCCTTGGCCACGGACACGCCGTCCTTGGTCACGGTGGGGGTACCGAAGCTCTTCTCCAGCACGACATTGCGGCCCTTCGGGCCGAGCGTGACCTTGACCGCGTTGGCCAGGGTGTTGACGCCCTTGAGCATGCGGGCGCGGGCGTCTTCGCCGAAACGTACTTCTTTGGCTGACATAAAATTTTTGCCTCAAAAATTTTGAAATTGGGAAAGGGTTTTTGCTTTTCGAGCGGTAACGCGAAGGCTACGGAACCGAGGAGGTCAGCGTGCGCGGATCTACGCGCTCCTGTGGGCCTCGACCCCAGCCGATCAGCCTTCGATCACGGCCACGATGTCGTCTTCCTTCAGGAACACCAGATCTTCGCCATCGATCTTGATTTCCTGGCCGGCATACTTGCCGAACAGCACGGTGTCGCCGGCTTTCAGCGACATCGGGCGGACCTTGCCGTCACTCATGATCAGGCCGGTGCCGGCGGCGACGACCTTGCCGCGGGTGGGCTTTTCGGTAGCGCTGTCGGGAATGACGATGCCGCCGGCGGAAACGCGCTCTTCCTCGAGACGCTTGACGATGACGCGGTCGTGCAACGGGCGCAGTGTGCTCATGGATGACTCCTGTAACGATTGAGGTGGGACAAGGCTTGCAAGACCCGGTTCGGCGGCCTTGTTAGCACTCATGGCAAGTGAGTGCCAATTTTAGCGGTACAGCGCGCCGCTGCAAGGGCTTTCGATCGGGGAACGGGTAGCAGGTTGGGGGGGGCGCCGGGGCTTTCAAGGGGCAGGCATCGATTTGCCCGGGCACGATCGGGCTGGCCGCTTTCCAGTTACGCTGGCGCCATGCCCGGATCCGCACCCGACACCGTCCTGCTCTGCTACAGCGCCTGCCCCGACCCCGCCAGTGCGCGGACCATTGCCGATGCCCTGGTGGAGGAACGACTCGCCGCCTGCGTCAACCAGCTCCCCGGCGTGCACTCGACCTACCGCTGGCAGGACGTGGTGACCCGTGACGACGAGGTGCTGCTGCTGATCAAGACCACCCGCAGCCGACTGCAGGCCTTGCGCCGGCGCCTGCTCGAGCTGCACCCGTACGAACTGCCCGAACTGATCGCCGTACCGGTGCATCACGGCCACCCCGCCTACCTGGACTGGGTGCGCCAGGGCGTCACAGCGCGGCGCCCGGCGGCTGGGCCATAATGCCGGTTCGCCGTGTTTGTGGAGTTGCCATGCGTCTGTTTGCTGCCGGCCGAAGCGCCGCCCGTCTGCTTGCCTGGCTGGCGTTGTTGCTGCTGGCGTCGCCCGCTTGCGCGCAGGGCGTGGACGATCTGCTGCCCGTCACCCAGGCCTACCAGCTCAAGGCCGATGCCGGCACGCCGGGCGTGCTGAAACTGCACTGGACGATCGCACCCGACTACTACCTCTACCGCGGCCGCATGAAGTTCACGGCGGGCGCCGGCGTGACCCTGGGCGCGGCGCAACTGCCCGACGGCGAAAAGCACCACGACGCCTACCTCGGCGACATCGAGACCTATCACCACAGCGTCGACGCCAGCGTGCCCTATACGCTGGCGCCGGGCACCACCCGCCTGCGCCTGGCGGTGCAGTATCAGGGCTGCCATGAGGTCGACCCGAAGATCTGCTACCCGCCGCATACCGAACAGATCGACCTGCCGTTGCCCGCCTCGGCCGGCAGCGGCGCCGCAGCGGCCAACCCGCTGAGTAACGCCCTGGCCCAGCTCGGCAGCACCCCGGCCGGCCCCGCCAGCGGCGTCGGCGCGGCGCCGCTGCCCGCCGAACAGGCGTTCCGCCTGGATGCATTGGCGCAGAGCCCGCATCAGCTGCTGCTGCGCTGGACGATGGCGCCGGGCTACTACCTGTATCGCGACCAGACCACGCTGAAGCTCAGGGATGCGGGCGGCCTCAGCCTGCAGCCCGCATGGCCCGCCGGCACGGCTCACCACGACGAGCACTTCGGCGATGTCACCGTGTACTTCGACCAGGTGGAGCTGCCGGTAGCGGTGCAAGGCGATCTCGCCGGGCGCCACCGGCTCACCGTCGACGCCAGCTTCCAGGGCTGCCAGCTGGGCGGCCTGTGCTACCCGTTGATGAACCGCAGCGTCACGGTGGATATCACGGGCGGCGGCGCAGCCGCAACCGCAGCCGCCCCGGCCGTCGCTACCGCGCCGGTCGCCCAGGCCCCGCTGCAGATGAGCCTGCTGGCCGCGCTGCTGCTGGCATTGGGTGGCGGGCTGGTACTCAACCTGATGCCGTGCGTGCTGCCGGTACTGTCGATCAAGGCGGTATCGGTGATCGAGAGCGGCGAGAACCCCGCGCGACGGCGCAGCCATGCCCTGGCCTATACCGCTGGCGTACTGAGCAGCTTTGTCGCCCTCGGCCTGACCGTGATCGCCCTCGCCGCCGCCTGGGGCACCCAGCTGCAGTACTCGACCGTGGTCGCGGCACTGTCGCTGGTGATGCTGACGGCGGGCCTGTGGATGTCCGGCGTCGTCCAGTTCGGCTCGTCGCTGGGCAACCTCGGCAGCTCGCTGGCGAACAAGTCGGGCTGGCGCGGCGATTTCTTCGTCGGCGTTCTTGCCGTCGTGGTGGCTACCCCCTGCATGGGCCCGTTCATGGGACCTGCGCTCGGCTATGCGCTGGCCGCACCGGCGATGCACGCCCTGCTGGTGTTCTTCACGCTCGGCCTGGGCCTGGCCCTGCCGTTCCTGGTGATCGGGTTCGTTCCCGCCGTGGCCAGGCTGCTGCCACGGCCGGGCGCCTGGATGGAAACGCTGAAACAGGCGCTGGCCTTTCCCATGTACCTGTCGGCCGCATGGCTCGCCTGGGTGCTGGCAAACCAGCGCGGTGCGGATGCGGTGGGTTTGCTGATGGCCGCCGCGGTACTGCTGGCGATGACCTTGTGGTGGTTCGAACGCAGCCGCTCGCGCGGCGCGCGCAGCCGCATGCTGGTCGTGGTGCTGGCGCTGCTGACCGCCATTCCGCTCTATGCCCTGGTTCGCCTGCCAACCAGCCGCCCCGCGGCAACCGTGGCAGCGGATGGCGTGGTCGCATTCACGCCGGCCAGGCTGGCCGAGCTGCGCAAGGCCGGCACCCCCGTATTCGTCGACATGACCGCCGATTGGTGCATCACCTGCAAGGCCAACGAGCACGCCGTGCTGGATACCGATGCGTTCCACGACCTGCTCGAGCGCACCGGCACGGTCTACATGAAAGGCGACTGGACCGATGTCGATCCCGCCATCAGCACCTTCCTGCAGCAATACCACTCGCCCGGCGTACCGCTGTACGTGGTGTTCCCGAAAGGCGGCGGCCCCGGCCGCCAACTGTCCACCGTGCTGACCACCGCCCTGGTCGAACAGGCATTGACCGAGGCGGCGCGCTGATGCTCGGCCGCGGCAACCGGCTGATCCTGGGCCTGGCCGTGCTGGCGGCCGTCGGCGGCGGCTTCATCGAACACCGCCGGCAGCTGGCGGTGCCGACCCCGTCGTCGCTGGTCGGCCAGTCGTTGCCGGCGCTCACCCTGGCCGACCTCGACGGCCACGACCACCCCTTGAGCGATTACCGCGGACACCGGCTGCTGCTGAACCTGTGGGCGAGCTGGTGCGCGCCGTGCCTGGGCGAGTTGCCCGCCCTGCAGCATGCCCAGGACAAGTTCGGCGAACGTGGCGTCATCGTCATCGGCATCGCGATGGATGATCCGGCGCGGGTGCGCGCGTTCCTGGCGCAACATCCAGTGCGCTATCCGATCCTGCTGGGACGACTGGGCGCCGACGACACCTCGATCACGCTGGGAAACCGTGGCCAGACCCTGCCGTACAGCATGCTTGTCGGTGCGGACGGCAGCATCCTGGCCACACACGAAGGGGCGCTTTCCGACGCGATGCTGAATCGGTGGTTGGCCACCGCAGCGGTACCGCATTGAGGCCCTGCGGGCATACGGCTGCGAACGGATCTCTGCACTTCTCCGCCAAACATCGCCGAACTGCGGTGAACTGGACAACATTCACGACTGCGATCACACTGCGCCAGGTTCCGGGCTGTCCGGACGCTAGCTGGACGATTCCGTGGCCAAGATCCTGGTCCTGCATGGACCCAATCTCAACCTGCTGGGCGTGCGCGAGCCGCATATCTACGGCCGCGAGACCCTGGCCGACATCAACCGGCAGCTGGCCGCGCGCGCGCAGGCGGCCGGGCACGAGCTGGCCTGGTTCCAGTCCAATGCGGAACACGAGCTGATCGGCCGCGTCCATCAGGCACGCGACGACCAGACGGCGTGGATCCTGTGCAACGCCGGCGGCTTTACCCATACCAGCGTGGCCTTGCGCGATGCCTTCAGCGCCGTGGCGATCCCGTTCATCGAGGTCCATTTGTCCAACGTGCACGCCCGCGAACCGTTCCGCCATCACTCGTATTTGTCCGACCTGGCGTTCGGCGTGATCTGCGGATTCGGCAGCGCCAGCTACCGACTGGCGCTCGATGCCGCGATCGAGCGGCTGCAGCCGCCCGCCGCCGCGGGCAAGGCCTGATTTCCCCTACCAGCCACCCACCGTGGCCTGACCGACCAAAAGGCTGATCCTATGGATTTGCGCAAAATCAAGAAACTGATCGACTTGCTCGAGGAGTCCAACCTCGCCGAACTGGAGATCAAGGAGGGCGAGGAGGTCGTGCGCCTTTCGCGCGTACCCAAGAATGCCGCCGTCGCCGCGCCTGCGCCTGCAGCAGCCGTCGTCGCCGCCCCCGTCGCTGCCATCGCCGCCGCTCCGGCAGTGGCCGAGGCGCCGGCCGCTGCCTCGCTGCCCGCCGGCCATGTGGTGAAGGCGCCGATGGTCGGCACCTTCTACGCCTCGGCCAGCCCGGGCACCCCGGCGTTCGTCAAGGTTGGCCAGCAGGTCAAGGCCGGCGAGACGCTGGGCATCATCGAGGCGATGAAGATGTTCAACCAGGTCGAGGCCGACGTGGCCGGCACGGTGCAGGCGATCCTGGTCGAGAACGGCCAGCCGGTGGAATTCGACGAACCCATGTTCGTCATTGCCTGAAGAACCGGGATTCGGGAATGGGCATTCGGGATTCGTCACAGCGGCCGCACGAGCGGCTGGAGGTTTGGCGCGACGCCATGGATCTTGTCGAAGCCATTTACCGAATCAGTGGCGGTTTTCCGGATTCCGAACGCTTTGCCCTCACTTCGCAGCTGAGGCGTGCCGCGATCAGCGTACCGTCGAACATTGCGGAGGGTGCAGCCCGGCGATCCAGGCCCGAGTATCTGCGGTTCTTGTCCATGGCTCGCGGCTCCTTGTCCGAACTGGACACGCAACTGCAAATTGCCGAGCGACTTGCCTACGTCTCCGATACGCTGGATGCAGCCGAGCTGACAAATCGAGTCTTTTCGAAACTCAACGCGCTTATCCGGTCCATCCAAGCCAAGAGAGGTGACTGATGCAACGCCGGAATCCGCTCTTACGAATCCCAAATCCCGAATCCCGAATCCCATGCTAGAAAAAGTCGTCATCGCCAACCGCGGCGAAATCGCCCTGCGCATCCTGCGGGCCTGCCACAGCCTGGGCATCAAGACCGTGGCCGTGCACTCCACCATCGACAGCAACCTCAAGCATGTCGGCCTGGCCGACGAGTCGGTGTGCATCGGTCCGGGCCCGTCGGTGGACAGCTACCTCAACATCCCGCGCATCATCGCCGCGGCCGAGATCACCGACGCCCAGGCCATCCACCCCGGCTACGGCTTCCTCTCCGAGCGCGCGGATTTCGCCGAGCAGGTCGAACAGAGCGGCTTCGTCTTCATCGGCCCGACCGCCGACGTGATCCGGCTGATGGGCGACAAGGTCGAGGCGATCCGCGCGATGAAGGCGGCGGGCGTGCCCTGCGTGCCCGGTTCCGGCGGGCCGCTCGACGACGACGTGGAAACCAATATCAAGATCGCCCGCGAAATCGGCTACCCGGTAATCATCAAGGCCGCCGGCGGCGGCGGCGGTCGCGGCATGCGCGTGGTGCGTACCGAGGCACACCTCGCCAACGCGATCACCATGACCAAGTCCGAGGCCAAGGCCGCGTTCGGCAACGATCAGGTGTACATGGAGAAGTTCCTGGAGAATCCGCGGCATGTGGAAATCCAGGTGCTTGCCGATGGCCAGGGTAACGCGATCCATCTCGGCGAGCGCGATTGCTCGATGCAGCGTCGCCACCAGAAAGTGGTCGAGGAAGCACCTGCGCCGGGGATCACCCCCGAACAACGCGCGGCGATCGGCAAGGTCTGTGTCGACGCCTGCATCCGCATCAACTATCGCGGCGCGGGCACGTTCGAGTTCCTGTATGAAAACGGGCATTTCTACTTCATCGAGATGAACACCCGCATCCAGGTCGAACACCCGGTCACCGAACTGATCACCGGCATCGATCTGGTGCGCGAGCAACTGCTGATCGCCGGCGGCGAGAAGCTCTCGATCCGGCAGCAGGATGTCGTCGTCCGCGGCCATGCGATCGAATGCCGCATCAACGCCGAGGACCCGGACAGCTTCATGCCCAGCCCTGGCACGGTGAAGCGCTTCGAGGCGCCGGGCGGTCCCGGCGTGCGGGTGGACACGCACCTGTACGACGGCTACCGCATCCCGCCGAACTACGACTCGATGATCGGCAAGCTGATCGTGCATGGCCCTGACCGCGAGACGGCGATTGCGCGCATGCGCCTGGCGCTGGCCGAGACGGTGATCGAAGGCGTGAAGTGCAATATCCCGCTGCAGCAGCGGATCATGGCCGATGCCGGCTTCCAGCAGGGCGGGCAGAACATCCACTACCTCGAAAAGCGCATGGCCGAGCAGAAAGACAAGGCCACCGCCGGCCCGTAACGCCCACCTCACCCGTAGGAGCCCGCTGGCGGGCGATGCTCTTTTGAAGCCGGGGTTCGGGATTCGAAAAGCATCGCCCGCCGGCGGGCTCCTACGCGCAAATCGACGCTACCGAATACGCCCATGCCTTTCCTCGAACTCTCCCTCACCGTCCGCGTCGGGCAGCAACCCGCTGCCGAAGAAGCGCTGGACGACCTCGGCGCGCTGGCGATCACCCTGCGCGACGCCGACGCGGAAACCGCTGACGAGCAGGCGATATTCGAACCCGGCGTGGGCGAGTTGCCGCTGTGGCCCACGATCACGCTCAACGCGCTGTTCGACGCGCAGACGGATCGGCGCGGCCTCGCCGCCGCGCTCGGCGAGCTGCTGCCCTGGCTGGAGCCGGAGCAGCTGAGCTTCGCGGACGTCGCCGACCAGGATTGGGAACGCGTCTGGATGGACCAGTTCGTGCCGATGCCGTTCGGCCGGCGGCTGTGGATCTATCCATGGAATATCGAACCCCCTGCCGCCGCCGAACAGGTGGTGGTGCGGCTCGACCCCGGCCTCGCCTTCGGCAGCGGCACCCACCCCACCACGGCGCTGTGCCTGGAATGGCTCGATGGCCTCGACCTCGCCGGCCGCACCGTCACCGATTTCGGCTGCGGCTCGGGCATCCTGGCCATTGCCGCGCTGAAGCTGGGCGCGACGGCGGCCATCGGCGTGGACAACGACCCGCAGGCGCTGATCGCCTCGGCCGACAATGCCGGGCGCAACGGCGTGGCCGGGCGGCTGACACTGTTCCTGCCGCAGGATTTCAGCTGCGCCGCGGCCGCCGGGAACGCGGCGGCGGATGTGTTCGTTGCCAATATCCTCGCCGGTCCGCTCGGCGAGCTTGCGCCCACCTTCGCCGCGGCGGCGAAGCCCGGCGCGCCATTCGCGATTTCCGGCATCCTCGACGGCCAGCAGGACGAACTGCTGGCGCGCTACGGCGAATGGTTCGATCAGCTGCGGGTGGACAGGCGCGAGGACTGGGTGCGCATCAGCGGTCGTCGCCTGCGCTGATGCGGCGGCAGGCCGAATCCGGCCCAGTGCTTTGAATCCATCCGGCAGCGACGAGCCGCCTTGGTCGTCCTGCTAAGCTTGGCCGATACCGATCAAAGCGGCCTGCATGTATACCCAATGCCCCGAGTGCCTGTCCGTGTTTTCACTGGAGGTGCAGACCTTCGTGCAAGCGCATGGCTACGTGATCTGCGGGCATTGCGGCAGCGGCTTCGATGGCATCCTCACCCTCGCCGACCAGCTGCCGCCGGAGCCATTCACGCAGCTGCCGGTGCATGAACCCGCGGCCGCCCCGCCATCGCTGGACCTGGTGGTCTACCGCCCGCGGCCGGCGCCACCGGCGGTCGCCGAGGCAGCCCCGGCCGTCGCCGAGAACCGCACCGGCGACGACTTCTCGCAATTGGTGTTCGCGCCGCGCTTTGCCCGCCAGTCCGCTGCGGGCAAGGCGCGCAAGCCGGCGAGGCCGGTGCGGCCAAGGCATGTTCGTTCGTCCGGCGAGCGGGACTGGCCCTGGGTGCTCGCCTGCGGACTGCTGGGCCTGCTGCTGCTGGGACAGCTGGCCTGGGCCGAGCGCGACCCCTTGCTGCGCGATCCCGCCACCGGAAGCTTCCTGCGCCGCAGCTGCGCGACGCTGGGTTGCCGCTTGCCGCTGGTTTCCGCGCCACGCCAGCTGCGCCTGCTGGCCAGCAACGTGCAGGTGCATCCCAGCGTTCCCGGCGCATTGATGATCAGCGCCAGCGTCCTCAACACCGCGACCTTCAGCCAGCCCTACCCCGTGGTGACCATCACCCTGTCCAACGCGCAGGGGAAACGCGTGGCCATGCGACGCCTGCAGCCGCGCGAGTACCTGGACGACGGCGCCATCCTGCGCCGCGGCCTGGTGCCCGGCGCAAGCGCCGTGCTGCTGCTGGAGGTGGAGGACCCGGGCGACAAGGCGGTCGCCTTCGAGTTCAGCTTCGAATGACGCGTGGCCGATCAGTACTTAAATTTCTTCGCCCGCGGGGGTAGACTCGACCCCTCGCGCAGGTCGCCAGCCGGTGGCCGAACCATGCCGCGGCGTTGCCACAACAACCATAACCACAGCAGCGGCCCATGCAGCCGCCGCCTAGTCCGTGAGGGAACATGCCCGTGAATGCCGTAAGACTGACTGCCGTCGAGGCCGCCGTTCCGTCCTCGTCGCCGGGCGCGAGTTCGCCGAGTGTGCTGAGCGATTGCGTCAGCCGAACGGTCCGCCGCTACCTGGCCGACATCGGCGACACGGAGTGCGCCGAGGGTCTGCACGCGCTGGTGCTGCGCGAGGTGGAAGTACCCCTGCTGCGCGAAGTGCTGGCCTTCCACGACGGCAACCAGAGCCGCGCCGCGACCGCGCTTGGCATCAACCGCGCCACCCTGCGCAAGAAGCTGACCTCGCACGGCCTGCTGTAGGCGCTGCAGAGCGGGGCCTCATCCAGACGGCTATAATGCGTGGCTCCCCCTCCTCTGGAAGCCCGCCATGCCCTCCCCTCAGCTCGTTCCGGTCCGCCGTGCCCTGCTCAGCGTCTCCGACAAGACGGGCCTGATCGAGCTGGGCCGGCGCCTCGCCGCGGCGGGCGTGGCACTGCTCTCCACCGGTGGCAGCGCCAGGGCCCTGCGCGATGCCGGCATCGCGGTGACCGACGTCAGCGAGCTCACCGGCTTTCCCGAAATCATGGACGGCCGGGTCAAGACGCTGCACCCGAAGGTCCATGGCGGCCTGCTCGGCCGGCGCGGCACCGACGACGCGGTGATGGGCGAACTCGGCATCGCGCCGATCGACCTGCTGGTGCTGAACCTGTACCCGTTCGAAGCCACCGTGGCCAAGCCCGACTGCACGCTGGAGCAGGCGATCGAGAACATCGACATCGGCGGCCCGGCGATGCTGCGCTCGGCGGCGAAGAACTGGAGCGACGTCGGCGTGCTGACTTCGCCGGAGCAGTACGAAGGCGCGCTCGCCGAGATCGAAAGCCGGGGCGGCCTCACCCGCGCCACCCGCTTCAAGCTCGCGGTCGCCGCGTTCAACAACGTGTCCAGCTACGACGGCGCGATCAGCGACTACCTGTCCGCGCTGCAACTGGACGACACGCAGGAGGCGATCGCCGGCCATGCCGCGTTCCCGGGCCAGGTCAACGGCCGCTTCGTGAAGCTGATGGACCTGCGCTACGGCGAGAACCCGCACCAGCAGGCCGCGTTCTACCGCGACCTGTATCCGGCGCCGGGCACGCTGGCCACGTTCCGTCAGCTGCAGGGCAAGGAGCTGTCGTTCAACAACATCGCCGACGCCGACGCCGCGTGGGAGTGCGTGCGCAGCTTCGTCAAGCCGGCCTGCGTGATCGTCAAGCACGCCAACCCCTGCGGCGTGGCGGTGAGCCTGGACGGCATCGGCCATGCCTACGACCTCGCCTTCCAGACCGACCCGACCTCGGCGTTCGGCGGCATCATCGCGTTCAACCGCGAGGTCGACGGCGCCACCGCGCATGCGATCGTCGAGCGCCAGTTCGTCGAGGTGGTGCTGGCACCGGGCTACGCGGACGACGCGCTGGCCGCGTTCAGGAAGAAGGGCAACGTGCGCGTGCTGGCGATCCCGCTGCCGGCCGACGGCAACCTGGCGGCGGCGCACCCCGGCAACAACTCCAAGCGGGTCGGCTCGGGCCTGCTGATCCAGAGCGCCGACACCGGCATGATCACCGCCGCCGACCTCAAGGTGGTCACCCGCCGCGCGCCCACCGAGGCGCAGATCCACGACCTGATCTTCGCCTGGAAGGTGGCCAAGTTCGTCAAGTCCAACGCCATCGTCTACGCGCACGACCGCCAGACCATCGGCATCGGCGCCGGCCAGATGAGCCGCGTCTACAGTGCCCGCATCGCCGGCATCAAGGCCGCCGACGAGAAGCTGGAAGTACGCGGCTCGGTGATGGCGAGCGACGCGTTCTTCCCGTTCCGCGACGGCATCGACGCCGCCGCCGCCGCCGGCATCAGCGCGGTGATCCAGCCCGGCGGCTCGATGCGCGACGCCGAGGTGATCGCCGCCGCCGACGAGCACGACATGGCGATGGTGTTCACCGGCATGCGCCACTTCCGCCACTGATGCCGCCGGCACGGCACGGTGACGGATCGCCGCCGCGCCTGCCCGGGAGCAGCACCATGCATCCACTCGACCGACCGGTCTGGTCCAGCCTGAGTCACGCCCATCGTGATCTTGCGCTGGGCGACGGGCTCGCCCGCCGCTATGCCGCCGACATCAACCTGTTCGCCTCCGCCCGCGACGACAGCGAGGGGGCGCTCGCGCGACTGGCCAGCCTGGTCGCCGCGGGTGAACAGGTGTACCTGCTGCAGGTACCCGCCATCGTCGTGCCGCCTGGCCTGGTCGCGCTGAAGCAGGCCCATGGGGTGCAGATGGTGGCCGCCGGGCCGATCGCGCCGGAAACCGACACCGGCGACATGCTCCCGCTCGGCGACGCGGACGCCGGCGACATGCTGGCGCTGGCCCGGCTCACCCAGCCCGGGCCGTTCCTGCCGCGCACCCACCGGATGGGGCGATTCACCGGCATTCGCCTCGATGGCCGGCTCGCCGCCATGGCCGGCGAGCGCTTTCGCCTGGACGGCTGGACGGAGCTCAGCGGCGTGTGCACGCACCCGGACTTCCGCGGCCACGGCCTGGCGCGACGGCTGTCCCGTCACGTGGCCGCCGAGATCGCCGCACGCGGCGACCGCGCCTTCCTGCATGCCTGGCGGGACAACACCGCGGCGATACGGCTGTACGAGAGCCTCGGCTTCGCCTGGCGGACCGACGTCAACGTCGCGGTGCTGGCGCGCGCCGCGGAGCCGGCCGATGGCCAGGCCCGCGGGCGCTAAAACCGCCAGTGGGCGGCAAAGCCCCTAGAACAGCACGATCACCATCGCGCCGGCGACGATCAGGATGCCGCCGATCAGCAGCGGCCAGCTCGGCTTCTCCCCCAGGAATACCAGCGCCAGCACGATCGCGAATGCCACGCTGAGCTTGTCGATCGGCGCCACCTTGCTGACCGGTCCCAGTTTCAGCGCGTGGTAATAACACAGCCACGACAGGCCGGTGGCGATGCCGGAAAGCACCAGGAACAGCCAACTGTGCCAGGGCAGCCCGGAGGGTTTGGCCCACTCCTGGCGCAGGCTGAGGATGCCGGCGGTGACGATCAGGATCACCACGGTGCGGATGAAGGTCGCGAGGTTGGAGTTGATACCCGCCACCCCGAGCTTGCCGAACACGGCGGTCAGCGCCGCGAACAGCGCCGAGCCGAGGGCGAACAGCAGCCAGCTTTCACGTACGTGCATCGGATCCCTCTCGTCCTGCGGTGACTGGCCGGGCGACGACACCGGCAACGCTTGCCGACGCCCCCTGCGTCGCGGTCAGTGGCCGCCTTCGGCAGGGGCACCTGCAGCTTCGTCCGCGCGCTTGCGCGGCCTGCCCCACTCGAGCAATTTGTAGGTGGCCGGCGTCCTTATCTTCTGGCCGTGCTCGTCCAGCAAGCGCCCCTGCGGGTCGACCATGTAGGTCTGCTGCAGGCCATGCCGGGGGGTCACCACCACCATGAACACGCGGCCGTTGCGGCTGAATTCCTGCACCGTGTTTTCGCCTTCCTGGCGAATGTTGACGTCCGGCAGCGACGGGTCACGGCCGAGGCGGCTGTCGCCGCTCTTCATCGCCGGCAGGGTCAACGGCTGCAGGTCGGGCCCGGCTTGCTGCGTCGTTGCGGCGGGGCGCGTCGGCGCCGCGGCCTTCACCCCAGGATCATTGATCCCCGGCGGCGGCAGCGCGCTGCTGGCCGGATAGGCCTGGGCGTGCGCGCGGGAGCCGGGCATCGCGAGGGACAGTGCGCTGGCGGCAATCAGCAGGGCGACAGTTTTCATGGGGACAACCTCGATCAGGGGCTTCAGCATAACAGTGCGCCCATCCGCGATTGCTGAAGCGCGGCGAATCGCCGTGCATGCGAGAATGGCCGGGCCACGCCGGTGCCCGGCCCCCTGGCGATCCCGGCTGCGGCCCGGCGCCATGGGCGCCGCTGCATCCGGGGACGGTGCAGCGGCATGCCCCACCCACCCTTCCCCCGCCTCGGCGCTACGCTGCTGCGATCCGCTCCGACCCAGGTATGTCCATCCCATGCCCAAACTCATCCTGATCGACGGCTCTTCCTACCTGTATCGCGCCTTCCACGCGCTGCCGCCGCTGAGCAACGCCCAGGGCGAACCGACCGGCGCGCTGTTCGGCGTGGTCAACATGCTGCGCGCCACGCTGAAGGACAGGCCGGACTACCTGGCCTTCGTCAGCGACGCCCCCGGCCCGACCTTCCGCGACGCCCTGTACGACCAGTACAAGGCCCATCGCCCGCCGATGCCCGACGATCTGCGCGCCCAGGTGGAGCCGATGCTGGCGATCGTGGGCGCACTCGGCTTTCCGATCCTGCGCGTGCCCGGGGTCGAGGCCGACGACGTCATCGGCACCCTGGCCGTGCAAGCCCAGGCGCAGGGGATCGAGGTGCTGGTGTCCACCGGCGACAAGGACATGGCCCAGCTGGTGGGCCCGCATGTCACGCTGATCAACACCATGAGCAACACGGTGATGGACCGTGCCGGCGTGATCGAGAAATTCGGCGTGGCGCCGGAGCAGATCATCGACTTCCTCGCCCTCACCGGCGACACCGTCGACAACGTGCCGGGCGTACCCAAGTGCGGCCCCAAGACCGCGGCCAAATGGCTGACCGAATACCCCACGCTGGATGAATTGCTGGCCCACGCCGACAAGATCGGCGGCAAGATCGGCGAGAGCCTGCGCGGCTCGATGGCACAACTGCCGCTGTCGCGCCAGCTGGTGACGATCAAGACCGACGTGCCGCTGGACGTCGGCCCCACCGACCTGGCCCAGCGCCCGGCGGACATCGGGCAGTTGCGCGCGCTGTATACCCGCTACGAGTTCAAGGCCGCGCTGAAGGATCTCGATGCCGCGGCGTCCCCTGTAGGAGCGCACCCTGTGCGCGATGCTCTGGTGCCGGAGCGGAGCAAAGAGCATCGCGCACAGGGTGCGCTCCTACAGGGGCCGGGCGAATACGAGCTGGTCACCACGCCGGCGCAGCTCGACGCCTGGCTGGAAAAGCTGCGCGATGCGCCGCTGATCGCGTTCGACACCGAAACCACCAGCATCGATGCGATGCGCGCGGACATCGTCGGCATCAGCTTCGCGGTGGAGGCGGGCAAGGCCTGCTACATCCCACTCGGCCACGACTACGCCGGCGTGCCGCGGCAGCTGGACCGCGGCGAGGTGCTGCGTGCGCTGAAGCCGATACTCGAAGACCCTGCGCGGCCCAAGCTGGGCCAGCATGCGAAGTACGACATCAACATCCTGTCGCACTACGACATCGTGCTGCAGGGCCTGAAGCACGACTCGATGCTCGAGTCCTACATCTGGAACGCCACCGCCACGCGGCATGACATGGACTCGCTGGCGAAAGCGTACCTCGGCGTCGACACCATCAAGTACGAACAGGTGGCCGGCAAGGGCGCCCGGCAGATCCCGTTCTCGCAGGTGGACCTGGACACCGCCTGCCGCTACGCCGCCGAGGACGCCGACATCACCCTGCGCCTGCACCTCACCCTGTGGCCGAAGCTGGAAAGCGTGCCGGCGCTGCGCAAGGTCTACGAGGACATCGAGATTCCGCTGGTGCCGGTGCTGGCGCAGATGGAGCAACGCGGCGTGCTGATCGACGTCGATGTGTTGCGCACGCAGAGCCAGCAACTGGGCAAGCGCATGCTGGAGCTGCAACGCCAGTCCTATGCGGTGGCCGGGCACGAGTTCAACCTCGACTCGCCCAAGCAGCTGCAGGCGGTGCTGTTCGATGAACTGGGCCTGCAGGCAAAGCTGAAAACCCCGACCGGCCAGCCCTCCACCAACGAGGAGGCGCTGGAGGCGATCGCCGACACGCACGAGCTGCCGCGGCTGATCCTCGACTACCGCGGCCTGGCCAAGCTGCGCTCCACCTATACCGACAAGCTGTCCGCCATCGTCAACCCGCGCACCGGCCGGGTCCACACCAGCTATCACCAGGGCTCGGTCGCCACCGGCCGCATCTCCTCGTCCGACCCCAACCTGCAGAACATCCCGGTGCGCACCGAGGAAGGCCGGCGCATCCGCCAGGCCTTCATCGCCCCGCCCGGCTGGAAGGTGCTGGCGGCGGATTATTCGCAGATCGAGCTGCGCATCATGGCCCACCTGTCCGGCGACGAAGGCCTGCTGCGCGCGTTCCGCGAAGGCGGCGACGTCCATCGCGCCACCGCGGCGGAGGTGTTCGGCGTGCCAGCGGAGGAAATCACCACCAATCAGCGCCGCGCCGCCAAGGCGATCAATTTCGGCCTGATGTACGGCATGAGCGCGTTCGGGCTGGCACGCCAGCTCGGCGTCGACCGTGGCGAGGCCAGCGACTACATGGGCCGCTATTTTTCGCGCTATCCCGGCGTGCGCGCCTTCATGGAGGCTACCCGCGAACAGGCCCGTCGCGACGGCTACGTGCAGACCATCTTCGGCCGCCGGCTCTACCTGGACAACCTCAACTCGCGCAACCAGGGGCTGCGCCAGGGCGCCGAGCGCGCGGCGGTCAACGCCCCCATGCAGGGCAGCGCCGCCGACATCATCAAGCGCGCGATGATCGCCGTGGCCGCCTGGCTGGAGGACCGCGACGACGCCCACATGCTGATGCAGGTGCACGATGAACTGGTGTTCGAGGTCCGCGCGGACGCGGTGGACGGCGTGCGCCGCGGGGTGATCGAGCGGATGTCCAGTGCGGCGGAACTGGCGGTGCCGCTGCTGGTCGATGTGGGCGTCGGAGCGAACTGGGACGAGGCCCACTGAACCCGGCCGCTGCCGCACGATCAGGTCACCCCGTGCAAACAACGGCTTGCAGGTTAAGGTTTCATCACATGAACACGCGGTAAATTTTTTTCGCGAAACCGGCAACTTTTCCGCGCTACCGCGTTCGAAGTATCCGGATGCACGCAACGGCATCCCTGGCTGGCGCACCTCCCTGTGCCGCCACGGACGCGAACCTCTCCCCTGGGTCTTCGCGTTCGCCCCGGCCCCGAAGGTTCCCCCTAACCTTCGGGGCCTTTTTTTGCCCGCGCCCCGTGCGGCCTGTACGCTTGGCGCACACCGTCCCGGATTGCTCGGGTCCATGTCCATCGCGGGGAGACATCATGCGTGCAGGAATGATCGTGATCGGCATCATCGTGCTCGCCGCCGGGCTCTGGGTGACGGCGGGCCACGCGACCTACCAGGCGACCGACACCCTGCTGCAGATCGGCTCGGCCAAGTTCACCGCCACCCACGACAAGACCGTGCCGCCGTGGATCGGCATCGCCGGCATCGTGACCGGTGCGTTGCTGGTGCTGGGCGGCTTGGTGAAAAAGCGCTGATCCTTGCCGCTGCGGCGGGCCCCTTCCGGGTCAGCCCGTTACAATAGGCGCGATGGATGTCTCCTACCTGATCGACCCGCTCAACGAGGCGCAGCGCGAAGCGGTCTGCGCGCCCGCCGGCCATTACCTGGTGCTGGCCGGCGCCGGTTCGGGCAAGACCCGCGTGCTCACCCACCGCATCGGCTGGCTGACCCGGGCCGAACAGGTGCCGCCGTGGGCGATTCTCGCCGTCACCTTCACCAACAAGGCCGCCGGCGAAATGCGCGCACGGCTGGACACGCTGATCCCGGGCGGCACCCAGGGCCTGACCGTGGGCACCTTCCACGGCATCGCGCATCGCCTGCTGCGCCGGCACTGGCGCGACGCCGGCCTGCCGGAGGCCTTCCAGATCCTCGACGCCGACGATCAGCTGCGGCTGGTCAAGCGGGTGGTCGCCGGGCTGGGCCTGGACGAGGCGAAGTACCCGCCGCGCCAGGCCAGCTGGCAGATCAACCACTGGAAGGACGAAGGCAAGCGCCCCGGCAGCATCGAGCATCGCGATCACCCGGTCACCCACACCATGGTGCAGATCTACCAGGCCTACGAGGCGGCCTGCCAGCGCGCCGGCCTGGTCGACTTCGCCGAACTGCTGTTGCGCGCGCACGAGTTGTGGCTGAAGAGCCCCTCGATACTCGAGCATTACCAGCAGCGCTGGCGCTACCTGCTGGTGGACGAGTTCCAGGACACCAACACCCTGCAATACGCCTGGATCCGCGTGCTCGCCGGCAGCAGCGGCCAGGTCTTCGTGGTCGGCGACGACGACCAGGCGATCTACGGCTGGCGCGGCGCCAAAGTCGAGAACGTACAGCAGTTCCTGCGCGACTTTCCCGGCGCCAGGACGATCAAGCTGGAACAGAATTACCGCTCCACCTCGACCATCCTCAAGGCCGCCAACAGCGTGATCGCGCGCAACGGCAGCCGCCTCGGCAAGCAGCTGTGGACCGCCGGCGACGAGGGCGAGCGCATCGCGCTGTATGCCGCCTACAACGAGCAGGACGAGGCGCGCTTCGTGATCGAGCGCATCCGCGAATACATCGCCGAGCATGGCCGGGCCAGGGATTGCGCGATCCTGTACCGCTCGAACGCGCAGTCGCGCAACTTCGAGGAACAGCTGGTCCAGCGCAACCTGCCCTACCGCGTCTACGGCGGCCAGCGCTTCTTCGACCGCGCCGAGGTCAAGGACGCGCTGGCCTATCTACGGCTTTCCGCCAACCGCCATGACGACGCGGCCTTCGAGCGGGCGGTGAACACGCCCACGCGCGGCATCGGCGATCGCACGCTGGACGTGCTGCGGCGGCGCGCGCGCGACGGCAACACCTCGATGTGGGAAGCCGCCCTGCTCGAACTGGCGGGCGCCAGCGAACTGGCCGGGCGCGCGAAGAACGCGGTCAAGGCGTTCCTTGTGCTGATCGACGGCATGGCACGCACGTTCGCGGGGTCCGGAACAGGCGCATCGGAATTCGTCAGAGCGGAAGCCGCGCCGGATGCGGTTGCTGTTGCGGATGCCGAATCCCCAATCCCGAATCCCGGCCTCACCCTCGCCGAGCAGATCGACCACGCGATCACCCATACCGGGCTGCGCGATTTCTACGAGAAGGACAGCCGTGGCAACGCCGAGTCGCGGGTGGAGAACCTCGACGAGCTGGTCAACGTGGCCAGCCGCTTCGAGCGCAGCGCCGAGGACATCGACGCCGGCCTGGGCGAACTCGGCGCCTTCCTCTCGCATGCCACGCTGGAAGCCGGCGAGAACCAGGGTGAGGCATGGGACGACTGCGTGCAGCTGATGACGCTGCACTCGGCCAAGGGGCTGGAGTTCCCGGTGGTGTTCCTGGTCGGCATGGAGGAGGGCCTGTTTCCCAGCCAGCGCTCGGTCGACGACGAAGGCCGGCTGGAGGAGGAACGGCGACTGGCCTATGTCGGCATCACCCGTGCCCGCGAAAAGCTGGTCGTCACGCACGCCGAGTCGCGCCGCATGCACGGCACCGAGATGCTGGCGCGGCCCTCGCGCTTTCTCGGCGAGGTGCCGGCCGAGCTGGTCGACGAAGTGCGCCCGCGGGTGCAGGTGAGCCGGCCGATGTATGCCGGCGGCCAGCGCGGGACCGCGTCATTGGCGGAAGAAGCCCTGCCGGTGAAGCTCGGCCAGCGGGTCAGCCACCCCAGCTTCGGCGAGGGGGTCGTGCTCAGCGCCGAAGGCAGCGGCGCGCATACGCGGCTGCAGGTGAACTTCGAGGGCGCCGGCAGCAAGTGGCTGGTGGCGGCGTACGCGAACCTGACCGTCCTGTAGCCCGCGATCGCGCCGGCACACCGCTTCGCCGGCCGGCTGCCGAGCGCCTGCACAAATGCCACATGAACGCGGAAACGCCGGCCCGAAACTCCGGGCGGGCGGACGCGTTCGCAGTCAGGTCCCCGCCCGCCACGAAGCCACCGCATGAAATCGCCCCTGACCACCGCAAGCCCGTCGGACTACACCCGGCTGGACGACAATATCTGTGTCCACATCTTCACCGCCTCGGCGGCGATGGTCGGTGTCTGCCTCACCGTGATCGGCATCATCCGGGTGGTGATCGCGATGCGCCATTCCGACCGGGTCGCCGAGGACATGCTGGCGGTCAACGCCCTGCTGTACCTGGCTTCCTGCCTGCTGTCCTACTGGGCCCTGCGCACCCGCCGACCGGCGCGGAACTATCGGCTCGAACGCGTGGCCGACGTCCTGTTCCTGCTCTCGCTGACCCTCACGGCGATCAGCGCCAGCTACATGACCTGGGCCATTTCGGCGCACTGAGCGCCGTGTGCCACAACCCGCGTCATTCGCGAAGACGGGGCACGCCGTGCTCGTTGCGCTCTTCGATGGCGACCGGACGGGTGTCGATCTGGCCGGCCGTGGCGGCCTGCGGCAACGGCACCGTCGCCTCGCCACGACCGAGCGCCAGCGCGTTGCGATAGCAGCGCTGGGCCTGGGCCGCATCGCCCTGGCCGGCATACGCATCGCCGAGCGCCTCCCAGCCGGCGGCGCTCGGCGACAGCGCCAGCGCGCGTTGCAGGTACTGGTAAGCCTTGCCCCACAGCTTGATGCGCGTGCACATGCGGCCCAGCGTGAGCAACACGCTGGGGTCGTTCGGGTGTGCGTCGAGCCAGCCCTCGGCACGCCGCAGCCGCGGCTCGATGTCGTCGCCGGCCAGGCTGCCGTAGGTCGCGACCAGCTGCGGCGACCATTCGCGACGCAACGCGGATTCCAGCTCGTCCATCGCCGGCAGCAGCAGGCCGAATGCGGCGGCGCGGCGTGCATAGGCATCGACCGCCGCCACCACCCGCCGCTGTTGCCGGGGCAGTTGCGACCACAGCGTGTTGAGCGCGGCGCCATCGGCGGCGGCCTGGATGCTCGCGCTCAGCACCCGCGCTTCCAGCAGCGCGCCGGCGCGGCTGCCCAGCGCGCCGCTTTTCTGCAACGGCTCCAGTCCTTCGCGGGCGCGGCGCAGTTCGTTGCTGGCCAGCGCCGCCAGCACCAGTTCACGCCAGCCTCCGGGGGGCAGCGTGCCTTTTTCGGATTCGGGCAGCAGC
>JAGWIC010000119.1 GCA_028866435.1 Lysobacteraceae bacterium
TCGACCACCGCCTCCGGCGCCGCCACGACGGGCTTGCGCGCGCGCGGCGGACGCGCGGCACCGGCGCCCCGCGCCGGAGCGCCACCGCGACCGGCGCCACCGCCACGGCGGGGCTTCTCGCCGGGACGCGGCGGCACCACGTCGCCGAAGGCCGCACTGTCGGCGGCCGCGTTGGCGGCGAACTCGGCATCGATCTCGCGCGACTTGGGCATGACCAGCAACTGCGGATCCATCGACGCCACCGGGATGCTCTGGCCGATGTAGGTTTCGATCTCCGGCAGCGACATCGCATACAGGTCGCAGGCGAAGCTGATGGCATCGCCTTCGGCACCCAGGCGCGCGGTGCGCCCGATCCGATGCACGTAATCCTCGGCCTCGTGCGGCAGGTCGTAGTTGAAGACATGGCTGACCGCCGGGATGTGCAGCCCGCGCGCCGCCACGTCCGTGGCCACCAGGATGTCCAGCTGGCCGGCCTGGAAGCGCTGCAGCAGCTTCTGCCGCTTCAGCTGCGGCACGTCGCCGGAAATCGCGCCGACCCGGCAACCGTGGCGCTTGACCCGGTCGGTGACGCGCTCGGCGGCGGCCTTGGTGTTGACGAAGATGATGCTGCGGCTCGGCTGGGTGCGGTCGAGCAGGTTCAGCAGCAGCGGCATCTTCTCTTCCTTGGCCGGGAAGTACACCAGCTGCCTGACCTTGTCGGCGGTGACGTTGTCGCTCTCCACCACCAGCTTCTCGGCCTCGTGCATGTGCTCGTAGGCCAGCTCCAGCACGCGATGGCTGAGCGTGGCGGAGAACAGCAGCACCTGGCGCTGCTCGCGTGGCGGCAGCCGGCGGAAGATGAAGCGCACGTCCTTGATGAAGCCGAGGTCGAACATGCGGTCGGCCTCGTCGATCACCATCACCTCGACGCTGTTGAGGCTGAACACGCCCTGCTTGTGGTAGTCGAGCATGCGGCCCGGCGTGGCGATGATGATGTCGCAGCCGTCCCTGAGCTGTTGGCGCTGCTTGTCGTAATCGACGCCGCCGTAGATCAGCGCGGTTTTCAGGCCGGTGTGGCGGCCGATCGCCTGCGCGTCCTTGTCGATCTGGATCGCCAGCTCGCGGGTGGGCGCGATGATCAGCGCGCGCGGGTCGCTGTCCTTGCGGTCGGCCACGGCCGGCGCGGTCAGCAGGCGGTTCATCAGCGCGACCAGGAAGGCGCAGGTCTTGCCGGTGCCGGTCTGCGCCTGGCCGGCGACGTCACGCCCGGACAGCGCCAGCGGCAGGGTCATCTCCTGGATCGGCGTGCAGCGGGTGAAGCCGCTTTCGTCCAGGCCTTGCTGCAGCAGCGGATGCAAATCGAAATTGGTGAAAAAGGTATCGGTGAGTACGGTTTGTGACATATGGGGATCGGAAACCTTGGCCTGACGGCGGCGTGATGCGCTGCACCCGCTTCGGTCGCCGAAAATCGGCGCAGGGCGGTGCAGGACGGGTGCGCGGAGCGCGGCGAAGCGGCTCGATATCAGGGTCAACAAGATCGCGCCGCGGCGTGCGACGCCGTTTTTGCCGGCGGTCTGATGGGCGGCTTGGCGGGCCGCCCTTGAATCGTGCCCGGAGTTGCGCTGGAATGAACACCTGCCGTCTCGGCACGTATCCCACCCGCACAACCCATGCTTCATGGGCGCCTGAGTGTAGCTGATGACGGCCGTGTCGTCGTCACTCCTTGTTTTGACGCCCGGGTCGCCCCATTCTGTTGGACCCGCACCTATTGCCCCCAGCCACGGAGATCCCGGTGAGCGACCTGATTACCCATGTGAACGACGACGCCTTCGAGCAGCAGGTGCTCAAGTCCGAAACCCCCGTACTGCTCGATTTCTGGGCCGAGTGGTGCGGCCCGTGCAAGGCCATCGCGCCGATGCTGGACGAGCTGGCGGTGCAGTACCAGGGCAAACTGCGCGTGGTCAAGGTGAACATCGACCACAACCAGCAGACCCCGCGCACCTATGGCGTGCGCGGCATCCCCACCCTGATGGTGTTCAAGAACGGCAAGGTCGAAGCGACCCAGATCGGTGCCGTCAGCAAGGGGCAGCTGACCCAGATGATCGACAAAGCCATCTGAGGCCTTCGCCACCGCCCCGCCGCCGGTTCGCCCGCCGGATGTTCGACCCGAGCGGCGGGCAAGGCTTTACGCCACTACGCAGCGGGTGCTAGATTCGCTGCGTCCGTCGGGACAGTCTGTCCCCTCGCAGCCTTTCGGGCTTCGATTGGCCGGCCCGCAGATCCGCCTGTGCGACCCACGTTTCCGCCGCTTCCTGCCCCAGAGCACCACCTCGGGCCGCGAATCGGCGAAAATCTGTTCTCGCCCAGTCGAATTCTCGTCTCGACCAGCAAAGCCCGACATGCTGCTAGCGCCTTCCGCGCGACGCACACCCTCCCTCCTGTGATTCAACGGCGCCCTGCGAGGATTGCCCGTGTCCGATACCGATAACCAGATTCCGAACGACGTCAAAAGCGCCGACGCCAAACCTGTTGCCGAAGGCAAGCCGGAGCCTCGGCCGCGCGCGCCACGACGCAGCGCGGCCGCCGTCGCGGCGGCGAATGCCGAGAGCGCCGCCAAGGCCGAAAGCGCCCCCCGTGCCGACAAGCCCGCGGAGCCGACACCCGCGCCGGTCGTGATGGAGCGTCCGGCGCCCGCCCCGGCCCCCGTCCCGATGGCTGCTGCGCAAGGCGAGTCTCCCATGGCTGCCTCGGTTCCGGCGCCGTCCGCCAGCGAACCGCGGGCGCAACAGGCCAGCCCGACCACGGCCGAAGCAAGCCCGGCCGGAAGCCAGGCCACCGCTGGGGGCCAGAACCCGAACCCGGGCCAGAACCCGAACAACAACGGCCCCCGCGAGGGCCGCGACGGTCGCGGCCGGCGCCGGCGCAACGAGCGCGGCGGCAATCCCAACCCGCAGCAGCCGCGCCCGCAGGGCGAGCGCCACCCGCGCCCGAACCCCAACGGCCTGCCGGTGGACGACGACAACGCCGATCCGGGCAGCAACGACCGCGTCATCAACCTCACCGAGCTCAAGCGCAAGAACGCGATCCAGCTGCTGGAATTCGCCGAGTCGCTGGGCGTCTACGAAGGCGTGGCCCGCGCCCGCAAGCAGGACGTGATCTTCAACGTGCTCAAGGCGCATGCCCGCTCCGGCGGCGGCATCTGGGCCGAGGGCGTGCTGGAGATCCTGCAGGACGGCTTCGGCTTC
>JAGWIC010000078.1 GCA_028866435.1 Lysobacteraceae bacterium
CCTTCACCAAGCACCTGAAGCTGTCGTTGCAGGCGGCCAATATCCTGAACTCTACATTCAAAACGCGCGAGATCGTCAATACCGCAGGCCTGCAAGTACCGAAGGGATTCTTCCGCTTCGACACCCGCTACGATCTCACCTTGAGCATGGATCTTTGACAAAACCGCTCACCTGGCCAGCCCTCGAGCCAAACCGACCACTTTTTCACCGGTTGCATAGATGGCTCAGCGCATGGCATGCAAGAAGCCAGGCCAGTGAGCCACATGGAGAAATCCCGGTGGGACCTGACCGGATGAATTGACGGCAGCATCCCGCCTTTTCGATGTTGCTGGATCCATTCGGAAATGTGCATGGTCCATCAGAGGATTGATGCTGCGGGCTCATGATGCCGCGGCATCAAACCCCCTTTTCTCAAGGAACCACTTATGAACTCGACTGGCTCGGGCATTCGCGAAGTGTGCCAGCCACAACGCGGTGCAGCGGTTCGATGCCTGGGAATACTGGCGTTGCTGCTGATCGTCTTCAAGGGCCCGGAGGCGCGTGCAGACGTACCGAGCATGCCCGGTTGGACCTTGCAGTTCATGGACGACTTCAACGGACCGCAGGGGCAGCTGCCTTCATCGGCGCACTGGCGCTTCGATTTGGGCCATGGGTATCCCGGGGTGGAGGGAAACTGGGGAACCGACGAGGTCGAAGCGAATACTGCGCGAGCGGAAAACGTCAGTCTCGACGGCCAAGGTCATCTGCGCATCGTTCCGCTGCGGAACGCGCAGGGCGCATGGACATCGGCCCGCATCGAGACCCGCCGCGATGACTTCCATGCTCCAGCGGGCGGTGTGCTGCGGATGGAAGCGCGCATCCGCATGCCGGACGTGCATGGCGCTCGGGCGCTGGGCTACTGGCCAGCCTTCTGGGCGCTGGGCCGCAGCTTTCGAAAGGAGCTCAACTGGCCTACCAGCGGCGAGGTGGACGTGGCTGAGAACATCAACGGCCTGGACCGCGTGTGGGGCACGCTTCACTGCGGTGTATCGCCGGGGGGACCTTGCCACGAGAAGCATGGCCTGTCGGCGGATGCACCCTGTACTGGCTCGACCTGCCAGGCGGCATTCCACGTCTATACCGTTGAGTGGGACCGGCGCGTGCGCCCCCAAGTCCTGCGTTGGTATGTCGACGGAAGCTTGTATAACACGCTGCGCCAGACCGACGTACCGGCCTCGACGTGGCAGCGCATGAGCACGCGCGAAGGCATGTTCCTCATATTGAATGTAGCCATCGGTGGCGACTTTCCCGACCGTGCAGGCAGTCCCGGCTATACGCCGGTTGCCGCGACGGAGCCAGGGCACGCCATGCTGGTGGACTACGTGGCTGTGTGGATGCGGTCGCACTGATGTGCAGCAGAGCCACAGCGTCGCTGTGGGCGGGACAATGGTCCTCGCCACCACCCAATCGCTTAAATCGCGGATCGTGAGAAACAGGCGGGAATGTCCGGTGACGAGAGCGGTGCCGGCATCTTGCAGGAACGCGCGCGACAACCTGAGTCGTCGCGAACGCTGGTTCAAGTGCGAGGCTGGGGGTGAGAGGGAGCAACGGCGTGATGATCTCGTTGGGAACAATAGCCGCAAGCGCACGACTAGCGGCCGTGCTCGCATGCCGTGCAGTTGCCTCATCGAAACTGACCACAGGCCAGCCGCTTGCCGGACGTGGCTCACCTGCGATCCGATGCATCACGTTCCAGGCAGCCTGGCATTGATCGCGCTTGTCGCAGCCAGGGCAAGTAAGGCGCGACGCCGTTGCTTGGCTGCAGTCGCCTTGAGTCTGACGCTTGCCACGTCTGCAGTGCAGCTGCTCCATGCGGCAACCACAGAAGGCCCTATGGCAAGCACAAATTCGGTAGCAGCCCGGATCAAGGCGACAGCGCATGCAGGTTGCAACGCCATCGCCTCGCGTGTCGACCCGCTGCCGGGCATCGCCCCGGCTTTGCTGCGCAACTACGACTGCCGGCGCGGACAAGGCGCCGCTGCCACGGCACCCCTGCACTCGGTGGCGTTCACCTATGACAACGCGCTCGCCGTCATCGCGCTGCTCGCGCGCAACAGGCGGCCACAGGCCGAACGCATCGGTGAGGCCCTGCGGCGCGTAGCGATGAATGACACACGCCTGCGTGATGCATATCGTGCGGGCATTGTCGTCGGCGACAAGCCGTTGTCTAACGGATGGTGGAATGAGCCGCACAAGCGCTGGATCAATGACGCTGATCAGCACTCGGGCGCCTATCAGGACGGCACATCAAGCGGCAACGTCGGCTGGACCCGCTGGCCTTGCTGGCGCTGCATGGAGCCACCGGCAAAACACGCTGGCGCGATGCCGCCATGCACCTCGCCGACTGGGTGGTTGTCCACGCGTCGGATACGCGTGGCGCGGGCGGTTTCTATGGTGGTGTCGAGTCCTCCCTGCTGGTGCCAAGGCAGGCGACATGGAAATCCACCGAGCACAACATCGATCTTGCCGCGCTGTTCGGCTGGCTCAACCGAATCGATGCACCGGGAGGCGACTGGGGCGTGCAGGCGGGCCGTTCCCGAAGCTTCGTCGCAGCGCGGTGGGATGCGCCGAGCGGGCATTTCTGGATGGGAACCATGGCCGACGGCGAAACATCACTTCGCTCACCCTCCGCACTCGATGTGCAACTGTGGGCCCAACTCCTACCGAATACGCCGAAAGAATTGGCGGCTTGCGTTGGACTGGAGCGAACGCATCAATGCCGTCAAGGGCGGTTTCGATTTCACCGATGCTGGCGATGGCTTGTGGACAGAAGACACGGCACAGGCTGCGCTGGTCTATCGACGAATGGGCGATGCAGCAAAGGCAGACGCGTTGCTTGACTCGATCGCGCAGCAAGCTTCGCCGGGGGGGTGTTTACGCCGCGCGCGAGCCACGCATCAGCGCGGTGTATTACTGGTACCACCACCAGCCATGCCTTGCGGCGACGGCCTGGGCCGTGCTGGTCGCGTTGAATCGCAACCCTTACCGGGCTCACGTCATGAGCATCTCCTATGACAGCTCTTGCCTTGAACCGCAGCCGCCGGGCTATGGATCGCCCTTCCAGCCTGCACGATGCGATCCATGAAGATCACCCAGACGTAGAGAGTCCGTCCCGACCCGGCGCTGAACCTGTCCCACTCCATCTGGCAACACAAGCGAGAAAATCATGACACTTCACAAGACTCACGCCGCCTCATTCATCGGCATCGCGCTGCTGGCATGCTTCGGAGCGCACGCCGCAGGCACCGCGGGCAGGACGGCACGTCCATGGATGAATTCCCACCTGTCACCCGACCAGCGCGCGACGCTGGTGCTGAAGGCGATGACCCAGGAAGAGAAGTTCCAGCTGATCAGTGCCCAGTTTGGCGACACCGAGAACGGCCACACCATGTCGCCTGGTGCGCTGGGTTCGGCGGGCTACGATCCGGCGATCAAGCGGTTGGGCTTGCCTGCCCTGCAGGAAAGCGATGCCGGCCTGGGCGTCGCCAAGCCGCTCAAGTTGGGCGCCACCGCGCTGCCATCGGGTCTGGCGACCGCGGCCAGCTTCGATCCCGCGCTGGCCTACGCCGGCGGCGCGATGATCGGCAGTGAGGCGCATCGCCGCGGCTTCAACGTGATGCTGGCCGGCGGCGCGGATCTGGTGCGCGACCCGCGCAACGGCCGTAACTTCGAATACGCGAGCGAGGATCCGCTGCTTACCGGCCTGATCGTCGGCAACGCGATCGCCGGTATCCAGAGCCAACACCTCGTCTCCACCATCAAGCACTTCGCCCTCAACGACCTGGAAACCGCGCGAACAACACTGAGCGCGGACATCGATCGAGCCGCAGCGCGCGAGTCGGACCTGCTGGCCTTCGAGATCGCCATCGACACCGGGCACCCCGGCGCGGTGATGTGCTCTTACAACCGCCTCAACACGGTTTACACCTGCGAGAACGACTGGCTGCTCAACAAGGTGCTGAAGCATGACTGGCACTATCCCGGTTACGTGATGTCCGATTGGGGCGCGGTGCACAGCGCGGCGAAGGCGGCGCTGGCCGGTCTGGACCAGGAATCGGCCGGCGAGACCTTCGACAAGGCGGTGTACTTCGACCAGCCACTGCGTGCCGCGGTCGCGACCGGTCAGGTGCCGCAGTCGCGTATCGACGACATGGTCCGGCGCATCCTGCGCAGCCTGTTCGCGAACGGCGTGATCGATCATCCGGCACAGCAGGCACCCATCGATTTCGCCGCCGACAAAAAAGTGGCGCAACGGACCGAGGAAGCGGGGGCGGTGCTGCTGCGCAACGCGGCTGCGCTGCTACCGCTCTCATCATCGCAGTCGGTAGCCGTCATCGGTGGCCACGCTGACAAGGGCGTGCTGACCGGCGGCGGTTCCTCGGCCGTGCAGTCGCCAGAAGGCAACGCTGTGCCGGGCCTGCCGCCCGCGGCTTGGCCGGGGCCGCGCATCTACCAGCCCTCGGCGCCGTTGGCGGCAATCGTGCAACGAGCGCATGGTAAGGTGAGCTACGCCGATGGAGAGAATGTAGCTGCCGCCGCCCAGCTGGCGGCGCACGCAGACGTGGCGGTGGTGTTTGTCGAGCAATGGGCGGCGGAAAGCTTCGACTCACCTGACCTGACCCTGCCCGGTGACCAGGACGCGCTGGTGGCGGCCGTAGCCAAGGCCAATCCACATACCATCGTCGTGCTGGAAAACAATGGGCCGGTTGCAATGCCCTGGCTGCACCAGGTGGGTGCTGTGCTGGAAGCCTGGTATCCCGGTGCGGCAGGCGGCAAGGCAATCGCGCGGCTGTTGTATGGCGAAATCGATCCGGCCGGGCGCCTGCCGTTGAGCTGGCCACGCATCGAAGCGCAACTGCCACGCCCGCAAATCCCGGGTGCCGGACTGGCCAGCATCGGCCTGCCACCGCAGGGCCAGCCGGCTGAGCATGTCGACTACGACATCGAAGGCGCTGATGTTGGCTACCGCTGGTACCAGCGCAAGGGGATCCAGCCACTGTTCCCGTTCGGCTACGGGCTGAGCTACACGCGGTTCTCCTACAGCGATTTCCAGTCGCGCATCGAGCATGGTCGCGTGCTGGCCTCGTTCACGGTAACCAACCGCGGCTCGCGCAAAGGCGTCGACGTACCCCAGTTGTACGCGACGCTGCCCGGCAGCGGCAAAACAAGGCGGTTGGTGGGATGGTGCCGGGTCAGCCTGAAGCCGGGTCAATCCGCGCACCTGCAAGTGGTTGCCGATCCGCGCCTGCTGGCGGACTTCGACGGCACCAATCAGCGCTGGCAGCGGCCGGCTGGAAGTTATCTGCTGCAGTTGGGGCACTCTGCAACCCTCTTCCAGGGCCAGGGCGCGGTGATGCTGCCGCAGGCGACCTGGCCTGCGGATGCACCGCCGACGGGCGCTTCCCAAGCCTGCCTCGCCAGTCGGAATTAGGCAGTAGCACCACAGGCCGACGCCCCACGGCGCCGGCCCTCGCTGAAGCCCGCTCTGCAGGGTCAAGGCGAACTGTGCTCTGGCATCGGGAACGGCGAGCAGCAGTCCGAGGCGATCCAGCGGTCCCTTGTCCAGCCACGCCCCCCAGAGGTGATGCTGCCTTTGCCTACCTGCCGAGTCAGCAGAGCGGTTTCTCCTCCAGCCAGCCGTTGGCTTTGCCGTAACGCCGCTCGATCTTGGCCGCGCGATTCGGTGCCTGCAGTTGAAGGGGGATGTTTCGCTTGGGCTGCTCGGCATCAGCGCCTTGTTGACGAGCCACGCATGGGCTGCTTGCTGTACTGCAGCACGTTTCCGGCAGAGATGTTCGGTGGTCGGTCAGTCCACGTGATCGGTGCGACCGGTGCGCCCGATCCGTTGCGCGGGTGATGCCGGTCAGTTCCGCCGCGGGGAATGGGCGGCCGACGACAGGTTCGAACTTGCCACGCCAGACTCGGCCCGACCGCTTTCGAGCAAGTGAACCGTATGCCGGTAACCGGCATCGATCGCGCGTTGCCAGTCCTTCCAGTCGAGCATGCCGAGATGCTCCAGCGGTGGCGTGATCAGCAGGTCGGCGCGCTCACGCCGGGCGGCGCTGGCGGTTTCGCCGTTGACCATGCCGGCGCGGACCAGGGTGGACACCAGGCCCGGGCGGAGGATCCGCTGGCGCCGCTGCAGCAACAGTCGCCACAGCGGCGGCGTGGACGATTCCTCGGCGCTGGTGCGCAGCGCGATATCGGCGCGGATGTCCAGTGCGGTGATGTGGGCGATGCCGTCGGCCGCCATCACGTCGGTGGGCAGGTTGTCGACCAGCGCGCCGTCCACGTAGACCCGGCCGTGTTGCTGTACCGGCGGCAGTACGCCGGGGATCGCGCTGGACGCGCGCAGCCACAGCCACAGCGGCCCCTGCCGATGCACCGCCATGCCGCCGCCGGACAACTGGGTGGAGATGCAGAAATACGGCAGCGGCAGATCCTCGATCTCAAGCGCGCCGAACGCCTGCCGCAGCATCGCCGAGGCCCTTCGCCCGCGGGTCATCGCCACCAGCGGCAGGGTCCAGTCCGACAGCGGCCGACCTTCCACGAAGCCGCGGCGCAAGGTGTCGGTGATCGCCTCCAGCGACCAGCCGCAGGCCAGGCCGGCGCCGATGATCGCGCCGATGCTGGTGCCACCGACGGCATCGAACGCATGGCCGGCCTCATGCAGCGCGCGCAGCATGCCCAGATGCGCCAGCCCGCGTGCGCCCCCGCCAGCCAGCACCAGGCCGCGACCATGCCCGCTGACCAGGCGGGCCAGCCTGGCCATGTCGTCGCGGTGGCACAGGTGGTGGTGCTGCAGCTCGCCGCTGAACGGGGCCCGCCAGCGTTGCGCCGCGCCGAGGCTGACCCGATGGCCGGCATGCAACAGCAGCAGGTGCCGCGCCCGATGGCCGCTGCGCCGCGGCTCCAGCAACTCGGCCTCCGGCCACGCTCCGGCCGGGCGCGCGGCGAGCGCGGGCAGCAACAGCACGTCGGCCTGGCGGATGCAGCGCTGGCGCCACAGCGGGTCGCCGTGGGTGTCGAGATAGATCACGAAGCGCTGCCGCGACTCGTGTTCGGCGAACCAGTCGGCGCCGCGGCCATGGCCTTGCCGGGCATCGATGATGCTGCAGTGGCCATGGGCCTCCAGCGCCTGCGCCAGCTGCATGGCGAGGACGCGGGCCGGCACCTCCGGATCGTGCGGCAGCAGGGCGAAGGTGCGCGGCAGGCCCGGCGGCTGGTCGCCCCGATGGCGCTGCTGCAGCCACTCGATGGCGCAGCGTCCGACGCCGAGCAGCGCCCGCGGAAAGCGTTCCAACAGCGCCTCGAAGCGGCCGCGATCCAGCCGCAGCAGCTCGGAGTCGCGCAGCGCGCGGACGGTACGGCTGCGCCGCCCGTCGCCGAGCAGGCTGACCGCCCCGACCACTTCGCCGGCGGCGATCAGGTGCACCAGCCGGGCGGCGTCTGCGGACGGGCCATCCTCGAACACGCCCAGGCTGCCGCTCCTGAGCAGGTACAACGCGTCGGCCGCCTCGCCGGACTTGAACAGCGGCCGCCCGCCGGGCAGGCCCAGCCAGACCAGCTCGCGCGCCAGTGCCTCGTTCGCGGCCGGCTCCATGTGCCCGAACATGGCACTGCGTCGCAGCAGTTGACGGACATCGGATAGCAACATGGCAGCAAGGTTACGGCGCCAACCATGACAAAACGGCAGCGGCATGCCGAGAGGGATGCCGCCACGCGGCGGGAAACCATTTCGCGATCACTGCGCTGGCGACGTCAATGCCTGCCGGTGGCTAGACGGCATGATGCTTTTACCTCACGCGAGCCTTGCTCGATGCATAGCTGCTCGTGCGATTCCCCGCTTCAACGACTCCATCTACCGTTTCGCCGCATGCTCTCTGGCGCTGCACTTTCATGACTGCTTTGCTCGTTGCACCACATCGCGGAATTCGCCATGAAACTCAAATTCTTGGTCCCTGTCCTTGCACTCGCGTTTGCGCTCCCTTGCTCAGCCACTGAGTCGCCGAAAGCCGAGATCAACAAGGTGATTGCCCGCTTTCAATCGTCACTCAAGAAGCACGATGCAGAAGCGCTCGGGCGATTGTTTGTGTCCGGCAGTGATGCATGGGTAACCACACTTGGAGACACCACACTAAAAACGATGCGCGACAAGCACCCGACCGCACCGCGCTACAAGGTGGGCACACGCAAATCCTTCCTTGATTTCGTCAGTTCCAACTCATCGGACATTGACGAGGAGTTTCACGATGTGCGTATCGACACCGACGGTTCGATAGCCTCGGTCTACTTCACCTTCGAGTTTCTGATGGACGGCAAAGTGCAGAACCGCGGCGCGGAGACCTGGCAGCTAGTCAAGACCGATGATGGCTGGAAGATCGCCGCCATGCTTTACTCGTCCAACTTCTGATGAGGGTTGGCAAGAGGCCATGCCGCTAAATTGCAACGTCACCTTGTCGCCCGGCATGACCTTGCTCGCCGGGCTGCCTGTGTTCGGCTGCATGTTGGTCATGAGTGCGCCCGCGCTGGCCGACATCCATGAATTGGCATTTCGCCTGTTCTACCTTGTGGCCTATCTGGTCTGGATCGTGCCGTTGGGCTGGACACAGCGTTGGCTGTGGGCGCGCAAGGTGAGCTGGTGGGTGATGTTTGCGGTGCTGCTGCCGATCAGCTACGCCATGTCGGTGGGAAATGCCCTGCTGGCGTTGCGCTTCATCGCCAGCGAAAGCATCCGTGCCAGGGCCGACTGGACCATGATCCTGGGTGGTCTGGATGGCTGCTGGCTGGCCTTGATCGCATTCTGCGGCATTCAGGCCATCATTCTGCATCGTGCCGCGTTGCTGGCCGAAGGAGAGCGGCTGCGGGAATCAGCACAGGCTGCACGTGACGCCGAGCTGCGCGCACTGCGCTATCAACTGCAGCCGCACTTCCTGTTCAACACGCTCAATGCGATCTCCGCCCTGGTCAACGACGACCGCAAGCGCGAAGCCAGTCGGATGATTGCCTGCCTGGGTGATTTTCTGCGCGCGACCTTGGAAGAGTCGCGCGGCCACGAGATCTCCGTGGCGGACGAAATTGCCCTGGCGGGCGCCTACCTCGATATCGAGAGGGCGCGCCTCGGCGATCGCTTGCATGTCGACATCCATACGGATCCGGAAACGTTGGGCGCGCGGGTACCTTACCTCTTGCTGCAGCCCCTGATCGAGAATGCCATTCGCCACGGCATCGCGCCGAGTCTGTTGCCCGGCGTCGTGACGATCCGCTTCGAGCGCGAGCGTGAGCAGTTGATTGTCCGTGTCGAGAACGACAGCAACGGAGTTGCACAAGATGGCGGTCAAGGGGTCGGCCTGAGCAATGTTCGAGCCCGATTGCAGGCTCTGCACGCGGGAGCGTACTCACTGGACGCCGGTGGTGAAGAGTCTCGCTGGAAGGTGCGCATCACATTACCATACGTTGCGCTAGCCATGCCTGCCCGGGCCGTGGCGGCATGATCCGTGTGGCCGTCGTCGACGACGAACCATTGGCGTGCAGCGGAATACTGACGCGTCTGCGTGCAGAGATCGATGTCGAGGTGGTGGTCGAATGCGCCGATGGTCACGCCCTGGCCAAGTTGCGACGCCGCGACGTGGATGTCGCCATTGTCGATGTGCAGATGCCGGGGCTCAGCGGTCTCGATGGGTTGGCAGCGATACCCGCAGGTGATCGGCCGCTGGCGATTTTACTCACTGCTCACGACAGCTTCGCGCTTCGCGCTTTCGAGTTAGCCGCGGTGGACTATCTGCTGAAGCCGATCGACGATGAGCGCTTCAGCGAGGCAATTGACCGAGCGCGTCGGGCACTGGGGCGCGGCGTCAGCGACAGGCAGGTAAAACGCTTTCCCATTCGCGTCGGTTCGCGAACGTGCTTCGTCGACGCAGATGACATCGTCTGGGTCGAAGCAGATGGCGACTACGTCGCACTGCACGCCGATGGGCATCGGCATCTGTTGCGAGAATCACTGTACGAGCTGTCGCACAAGCTTGATTCGACGCGGTTTCTGCGTGTGCACCGTTCGGCCATTGTCCGAATCGACCAGATTGCCGAGCTGATGCCACGCTCCAATCGCGATGCGGTGCTGCGTTTGCGCGACGGCACCACGTTGCGCGCTAGCCGCACCTATATCGACACTTTGCTTGCAGCGCTATCGCCATCGACCACCAAGCCGAGGGCATCGGTGGAGCAAAGTCTCTGACAAGATGCGGCCAGGCGAATTGGGCGCGGTCGCACTATGACCTTCCACTGCATCTTTTTCACAAAGCCCTTCCAAGGAAAGCCATGTCACGTGTTCCCGGACTCGACACGCTGCGAGCCATCGCCATCGTTTGGGTCATGCTGTTCCACAGTTACCTCATAGGCGGTCTCGGTGATGGGTTCGGGCAACTTGAACGCTCTGGCTGGATGGGCGTGGATTTGTTCTTTGTGCTCAGCGGCTATCTGATCGGCAGCCAGGTGCTGAACTCGCTGAAGGCAAATGGCCGTCTGGACTTTGTGGCCTTCTACAGCCGTCGCGCCACGCGCATCCTTCCCGCATTCTTCGTAGTTCTGGCGCTCTACGCACTCTGGCCCGCATGGCGCGAGACGCCCCACATGCAGCCGCTGTGGCAGTTTTTCACTTTCACTTTCAATCTTTTGTTCGACAACGGCGATAACTACGCCTTCTCCCATGTCTGGTCACTCTGCGTCGAGGAGCACTTCTATCTGCTATTTCCGCTGTTTGCATTGCTGCTGACGCGATGGATGGCCGCGTGGAAGTTCATCACCGTGTGCACCGCCGTGGTGTTGGGTGGCATCGCTTTGCGCGCTTGGCTCTGGCTTCATCTCATGGCGCCAGCGCTGAACGACGGCGCAGCGCACGGCCTAATCTACCTAAGATATCTCTACTACCCCACGTATGCGCGGCTGGATGGATTGGTGGCTGGCGTCGCGCTGGCCGCATGTGCGGTGCATCGCCCGACGTGGATGGCTGCATTGCAACGTCATACCTTTGCTTTGCCAGGCTTTTCGGCGTTGGCTCTGACCGCTGCGTTGCTCCTCTTTGACGGTACCCGGACGCAATTCTGGCCCTGTGTTCTCGGCTATCCGCTGGTGGCGCTGGCGATGGCCGGTTTTGTCGCAGCCGCGTCGGGCGAAAGCTGGCTAGCGCGACTGAATGTGCCTGGTGCGCGGTGGCTGGCCGCTATCTCCTACAGCCTCTATCTCTGTCACAAAGGTTTGTTCACCTTGCTCGCCTCGGCGTTAGGCAGACATTTGTCCGGATACGGACTGATGCGTTTCGCGCTGTTTGCTGCCGTCACTTTGGTCGGGGGCGCTCTGCTTCACTATGTCGTCGAACGACCGTTTCTGCGTCTGCGTGATCATCGGGGCCGACAATCTGTTCGAGCGCCCCAGCGAGAGGAGATCGCTGCCGACAGCGCGTCCTGATGCCCACGCGATGCGGTTCCGCTTGATTTCGGCCTGCACCATCGCCACGCTGGCGCTTCCAAGGAGATTCCATGAGCCACGACAACCCCCTGCTCCGCGACGACACCTTGCCGGCGTTCTCGCAGATCCGCCCCGAGCACGTCCCGCCGGCGATCGATGCCCTGCTGGCGGACTACCGCGACGCCATCAACGATCTGCTGGCCGCGGGAGCGCGGCACGACTTCGCCAGCGTGATGCTGACCCAGGAGCGGCTGGAGCAGCGCCTGGCGCGGGCCTGGGCGCCGGTTTCCCACCTGCATTCGGTGGCCGACAGCGAGGCGTTGCGCGCGGTCTACGGCCCGGCCGAGGAGAAGCTCACCGAGCACGCGATCGAACTGGGCCAGAACCGCGACCTCTACGCCGCCGTGCAGTCACTGGCCGATGCCCCGGACTTCGCCGGCCTGCCGCGCGCCGAGCGCGCCCTGGTCGAGCATGCGCTGCGCGACTTCCGCCTGTCCGGCGTGGCGCTGGAGGAGCCGGCGCGCTCGCGCTTCCGCGAGATCGGCGTCGAGCTGTCGAAACTTTCCACCGAATTTTCCAATGCGGTGCTGGATGCCAGCGAGGCCTGGCACGAACACGTCAGCGACGAGCGCGACCTGGCCGGCATCCCCGAATCCGGGCTCGCGGTACTGCGCCAGTACGCCGAGGACCAGCAGCTGGCCGGCTATCTGGTGACCTTGAAGCAACCCAGCGTGCAGGCGGTGCTGACCTACGCCGACAACCGCGGCCTGCGCGAGCGGGTGTACTGGGCCTACCAGACCCGCGCCTCCGACCAGGGGCCGAACGCGGGCAGGTTCGACAACGGCGCACGGATCGAGAAAATCATGGCTCTGCGCCACGAGGCGGCGCAATTGCTGGGCTTCGCCAATGCGGCGGAAGAGTCGCTGGCGACCAAGATGGCCTCCTCGCCCACCGAGGTGATGGAATTCCTGCATGACCTGGCGGCACGCGCCCGGCCGGTGGCGCAGCAGGAACTGGCCACGCTGCGCGAATTCGCCCGGCGCGAGCTGAAGCTGGACAACCTCGAATCCTGGGATGTCGGCTATGCCTCGGAGAAGCTGCGCCAGCAGCGCTACGCGCTGGACGAGGAACAGCTCAAGCCGTATTTTCCGCTGCCGGCCGTGATCGAAGGCCTGTTCGGCATCACCGCGACGCTCTACGGCATCACCCTGGCCGAACGCGAAGGCGTCGACGTGTGGCACCCCGCGGTGCGCTACTACGACGTGCGCGATGCCGACGGCCGCGTGTTCGCCGGCGCCTACGTGGACCTGTACGCGCGCAACGGCAAACGCGGCGGCGCCTGGATGGACGTGTGCCGTGCCCGTTTCGATGATGGCGCGCAGCGGCAGCTGCCGGTGGCCTTCCTCACCTGCAATTTCGCGCCGCCCACCGACGGCAAGCCGGCCCTGCTCACCCACGACGACGTGCTGACCCTGTTCCACGAATTCGGCCACGGGCTGCACCACCTGCTTACCGGCATCGCGCTGCCGTCGATTGGCGGCATCGAGGGCGTCGAGTGGGATGCGGTGGAGCTGCCCAGCCAGTTCATGGAGAACTTCGGCTGGAACCGGCAGGCACTGGACCTGTTCGCCCGCCACTACCAGACCGGTGAACGGCTGCCGGACGAACTGTTCGGGCGCATGCTGGCGGCGCGGCACTTCCACGCGGGCCTGTTCCTGGTGCGCCAGCTGGAGTTCGCGCTGTTCGATTTCCTGCTGCATCTCGAATACGACCCCGCCCAGGGCGCCCGCACCCTGGCGGTGCTGGAGGACGTGCGCAAGCAGGTCGCGGTGCTGCATCCGCCGGCATGGCAGCGCTTCCCGCACGGTTTCAGCCACATCTTTGCCGGCGGCTATGCGGCCGGCTACTACAGCTACCTGTGGGCCGAACTGCTCAGTGCCGATGCGTTCGGCGCGTTCGAGGAGCAGGCGGCGGCAAGTGGCACGATGATGGATCGGGCCACCGGCGAGCGCTTCCGTCGCGAAGTGCTGGCGGTCGGCGCCAGCCGCCCGGCGCTGGAGAGCTTCATGGCGTTCCGCGGCCGCAAGCCGGAGCCGGAAGCACTGCTGCGCAGCCACGGCCTGGCCTGAGCGTCGCCGCGTGGGTGCGGTCCTCCGCGGGCCGCAGCCGCACCAGGGCGAACGCCGCGCAAAAGAAAAGCCCGCCGAAGCGGGCTTTTCAAGATCACGCGAGTCCGCTGGACTCAGGCAACCTGGACTTCTTCAGCCTGCAGGCCTTTAGCGCCCTTGGTGACGGTGAACGTGACGCGCTGACCTTCCTGCAGGGACTTGAAGCCCGTGCCCTGGATCGCGCGGAAATGCACGAACAGGTCATCACCGCTTTCCGGGGTGATGAAGCCAAAACCTTTGGCGTCGTTGAACCACTTGACTGTACCGCTCTGACGATCCGACATGAAACATACCTTTGAAGCTTATTGATGATTTGCGGCTCGGAGCGAAGTGCACGTTACCGCAGAAGAAGCAGGAACACCGAGTTGCCAGGGGATCTTGCCCCACCAGCATACACTGTAATGCAAGACCGCGGGCAATATTATTTCGGGAGGTGGCCCAAGCCATCATCACGGCATGTGTTCCGGCCGCGCCATTCGGGCCGCGGGCCGTGTGGCAGCGACGTTCCGGTGTTTTCCGGGGAGGTCGCTGATCACCATCCGGAATGCCCTGCGGGTCGAGCGTCGGTTGAGCGAAGGCAATGGGTGCGGCCCGGAAAGGCACATCCTTTACAATGCCACGATGAAAATCGCTTCGTGGAACGTGAATTCACTGAAGGTACGCCTGCCGTACCTGTCCCAGTGGCTGGCCGACGCGCAGCCGGACATCGTGGCGCTGCAGGAAACCAAGCTGGAAGACGCGAAGTTTCCGGTCGCCGAGCTGGCGGCGGCGGGTTATCGCGCGGTGTATTCAGGCCAGAAGACCTACAACGGCGTGGCGATTCTGGCCCGCCAGCCGCCGCGCGACATCGTCACCGACATCCCCGGGCTGGACGATCCGCAGCGGCGCATCCTCGCGGCCACCATCGGCGCTCCCGGGTCGAGTCAGGGGCAGGCTCTGCGCGTGGTGAATCTGTACGTGGTCAACGGCAAGGCCGTCGGCGACGAAAAATACGCCTATAAGCTGGAATGGCTGGCGCGCGTGCGCGAGTTTCTTGCGGGCGAACTGGAACGCCACCCCAGGCTGGTCGTGCTGGGCGACTTCAACATCTGCCCGGACGACCGCGACGTGTACGACCCGGTCGCCTGGGGCGAGGATATCCTGTGCTCGCCTCCGGAGCGCGCCGGTCTCAAGTCGATCACCGAGTTGGGGCTGCACGACAGTTTCCGGCTGTTCGAGCAGGGCGCCGGACATTACAGCTGGTGGGACTATCGGCAAGCCGCATTTCGTCGCAACATGGGCTTGCGCATCGACCTGATTCTGGTCAGCGAGGCATTGAAATCCGCCACTACGGCGGCGGCGATTGACCGCGTACCGCGTGGTTGGGAGCGCCCTTCCGACCACACGCCGGTAACGCTGGAACTGGACGTGAGATGACCGCAAGAACCGAATGGCCCAGTTCGCTGGACGACAATGAACTGGATGAACTGGACCGCTACCTGCGCGTGCACACCGGCGAGGGCGATCTGCTGCTCGATGGCGTGCACGGCCTGCTCAGCGCGCTGGCGGTCGGTCCGATGCCGGTGCTGCCGGAGGAATGGCTGCCCGAAGTGCTGCACGAGCCGTTTGCCGACGAAAACGAAGGCAATCGCGTACTGGCCTTGCTGGCCAAGCTCAACGATTCGATCCCCGCCGAGCTCGACGTCGACGCCTACGAGCCGATTCTCGGCGAAGTCGAGCTGGAAACCGGCCTGATGCTGTCGGCCGCCGGCTGGTGCGAGGGATTCAGCCGTGGCATCGATCTGCGCGCCAACCTGTGGGAAAGGCGGCTGGCGGAGGATCCCCAGCTGATGGAACTGCTGGGTCCGGTGATGGCGCTGGCGGTGGACGAAGGGATACTGAGCGCAGAGGCCGAGTTCGAGAAACTCAGCGACGACGAATACGA
>JAGWIC010000079.1 GCA_028866435.1 Lysobacteraceae bacterium
GGCCGAACTGGCCGCGGCGGGCATCGCCACGCCATCGGGCTGGCCCGGTGCGGCGCTGTCGCTGCCTTGCGCGGTGGCATCGGGCGCCCGGCTGACGTCCGCCGGGCCGGCCCCCGCCGCCGGGGCCGATGCCGGTGCGGCGCTGGACTGCGCCGCGGCGGGCGCGGGCGACGGTGGCGCGAGCGCGGCCACGCTGACCGGTGCGGGCAGCGGCGGCCGCATGACGGCGGGCTTCACCACCAGCGGTGGGGACGGCAGCGGCGCCATGTCGATGGCCTGGATTTTTTCCGCCGGCGCGGCCGGTGCGGGTGCGGGTGCGGGTGCGGGTGCGGGCGGCGCCGCGACCAGGGCGAGCTTGCCCAGCGACGGCACCGACACCGTGGGCTGGGGCAGTACCGGTGCGGCGATGGCCACCGGCGCCATCGGTAACGGCGGCGGGTTCGGCGCCGGCGACGGGGCTGGCGATACCGGCGCGGGCACGATGCTGAGTGGCGCAACGCCGGTTGGCGGCGCGACCGCTGGCGCCGCCTGCGGCAGCGCGATCGGCGCCGCAGGCAGCGCCAGCTTCGGCAGCAGCAGCGAGGTCGGCGGCAGCATCGGCCGGTTGCCCTCGGCCTGCGGTTTGCGCACGGCTTCGGGCTGGCTCCTTGGTGGGGCGGACGGCGCCGGCCGGGGCGGTGCCACTACCGGCCGGGGCGGCGCTGGGGGCACCTGCGGCCTGGCGGCGGCCGGCGGTGAGGCGGCACGCGGCGGCATGGCGGCTCGCGGCGCGGGTGGCGCCGCCTTCGTCGGTGGCGGCGCCACTGCCGACGCCAGTGCCATCGCGGCGGGTGCCAGCGGCGCGGCCGCGACCGATGGTGTCGCGGTGTGGGCAGGGCGCCGGCTGACTACCGCCACGCGCTGGCCACGGCCCTGGTGGACCGGCCCGCGCTCGCGCGGCGGACGACCCCGTGCCGGCGGTGGCGGCGCCGCTTCGATCAGCCGAACCTGCAGCACCTGCCGCCTGGCCGGCGCCGGAGGCTGCAATGGGTAGGCCGGGCCGAGCACGAAGGCAAGCAGAAACAGCAGATGCACCAGCAATGTGCCGACCATCGCCAGCAGACGCAGACCGCGCTCGTGCGGGCGCGTACGGGTACGCTGGTGGTACACGCGCGCACGCATCGCCGCGGCCAGCGGCGAGTTGAGCATGACCCGCGCCGGGTTGGACGCGTGGCGCGCATGGTGGTCGGGCGGCAACGGCATCGGAGCAGTGTAACGGGCGCCGCCGCGTCAACCACCGCCGTTTTCGTTCGCCGCACGCGCGCGATGCCCGGCATCGACCGCGCGGCTGGGCGTATCCACCGGGCAGCCGTAGGCCAGCGGCTTGCCGGCGCGGTACATCGCGATGCAGGCCGCCACGCCCGGCGGCCTGGGCCCGTGCGGCAGACCATCCAGCGAGCGGGCCGGCGCCATGTTGAGGCGGGCGTCGCCGTCCTTGGCCGACGGCGGTGGCGGCGGCTCGCCACGGCAACCGCCGGCCAGCATCGCCAGCGATACCCCGCAGTGGATGCGGATGCCGCCCGGCAGGCGCACGGTCCTGCTCACCGTGGTGCGGTCCACCAGTTTCTGCAGCGCGTTGTCGATGGCGTCGCCGCCACCGGTCCAGTCCTTGGCGAAGCGGGTCGGCCGGTAGGTCACGGCGCTGCGATGGCGCATGATCTGCGTATCGCCCGCCGGCATGCGCTGCACGTAGGCGGCCACCGGCGCGCTGGCCGCGGCGGCCGGCAACCGCGGCTGCCCCTGCGCGTCATACAACAGCAGCCGAGGCACCGGCGGCGGCACCACCACCAGCGCGCCCCTGGCCGGCGGCTCGCGTCTTTTCGGCGGCACCGGCGGCGGTAGCAAGGCCGGGGGCGGCGGCCGCTGCGCCGGCGGCGCCAGCGTGATGAAGCGCACCTGCATCACCGCGACCGGCGCGGTCGCCACCGCCGGCCGCGGCAAGGACGTGCGCATGCCCAAGCCGACCAGCACCACGAAGACCGCATGCAGCAGCAGCGCCAGCAGCAGCGCCCACCGGTGTTGCCACGACGACAGCGACGACTCGTGCCAGCGCCGCTGCGGCTGGCGCGGCCGCAGCGGCCACTGCATCGCGGCCAGGCCGCCTGGCGCTGTCGCGGGCGGCGGCTGGCGGGTGGGCGGAGGGAGCGGCGATCGGGCGATGGCGATTCCTGGCGAAGGACGATGGTGGGGCAGGATGTCGCATGCGGCTTGAATCGCGACGGACCAGGCCGGCGGCGCGGCGCCGGCCGGTGCCCGCCACACAGACAGCCTGGCGCGGGCGGCGTTCCCCGCATTGCAGCTTGACGCTGCTGCCGCTTCGCTCAAGGCTAAGGCCACGGCGCCACGCGCCGCCCCCGCCATGACCGCCCTCGGCACTCCCGCTGGACGACCATGACGGCCCGCCATCGTCAGCCGCCAACGCGCGGCCTCATGCGGCGCCGCTCATGCCATGAGGCCACGCCCCACCAGAGGAGGGTCGCATCGTGACGTATTCCACGGAAAGCATCCGCAACATCGCCCTGACCGGTCACGCCGGCGGCGGCAAGACCACCCTGTTCGAGGCGCTGCTGCAGGCCAGCGGCGCGATCCAGACGGTCGGCACGGTGGAACGCGGCAACACCGTGTCCGACACCGACAGCCAGGAGAAGGATCGGGTGCACTCCATCGACACCTGCCTGGCCCAGCTCAGCCATGGCGACTGCCGCATCAACCTGATCGACACCGCCGGCCATACCGATTTCCGGGGTGCCACGCTGGCGTCGATGGCCGCGGTGGAGACCGTGGCGGTGGTGGTCAACGCGATCAACGGCATCGAGCACAGCACCCGCCGCATGATGATGCACGCACGCGAACGCGGCCTGGCGCGCGTGCTGGTGATCAACAAGATCGACTTCGATGGCGCCGACCTGGGCGGGCTGGTCGAGACGCTGCGGCGCGAATTCGGCAACGAGTGCCTGCCGGTGAACCTGCCCGCCGGGCGCGGCAGGCGCGTGCTGGACTGCTTTTTCCACAACGACGGCGCCACCGATTTTTCCTCGCTGGCCGAGGCCCACCAGCGCATCCTCGACCAGGTGGTGGAGATCAACGAAAGCGTGATGGGCAAGTACCTGGACGAGGGTGAGGGCGCGCTCGGCCCGGCCCAACTGCACGATGCGTTCGAGCAGTGCCTGCGCGAGGGCCACCTGGTGCCGATCTGCTTCGTCAGCGCGCGCACCGGCGCCGGCGTGCGCGAACTGCTGGACCTCGCCGCGCGGTTGCTGCCCAACCCCACCGAGGGCAACCCGCCGCCGTTCCTGCGCGCGGACGGCACGCCGCTGGCGGTCAGCGCGGCCGCCGACGCCCACGTGATCGCCGACGTCTTCAAGATCGTCAACGACCCGTTCGTGGGCAAGCTCGGCGTGTTCCGGGTGTGGCAGGGCACGATCCGTCGCGACAGCCAGCTGCTGATCGACGATGCCCGCAAGCCGTTCAAGGTCGGCCATCTGTTCCGGCTGCAGGGCAAGACCCACGTGGAGATCGACGAGGCGATTCCCGGCGACCTCGCCGCCGTGGCCAAGGTGGAGGAAATCCACTTCGACGCGGTGCTGCACGATTCCCACGACGAGGACCGCATCAGCCTGGCGCCGCTGGCGTTTCCCGCGCCGATGTACGGGCTGGCGCTGGAACCGGGCCACAAGGGCCACGAGCAGAAGCTGTCGCAGGCGCTGGAGCGGCTGGCCGAGGAGGACCCCTGCTTCCGCGTCGAGCACCACAAGGAGCTCAACGAGACCGTGGCGCGCGGCCTGTCCGACCTGCACCTGAAGGTGATGCTGGAGCGCATGCGCGAGCGCTACGGGGTGGAGGTGAACACCCACCCGCCCCGCATCGCCTACCGCGAGACCATCGGCGGCCCGGCCGAGGGCCACCACCGGCACAAGAAGCAGAGCGGCGGTGCCGGGCAGTTCGGCGAGGTGTTCCTGCGCGTCGAGCCGCTGCAACGCGGCGCCGGCTTCGAATTCGTCGACGAGGTCAAGGGCGGCGTGATCCCCGGCCAGTTCCTGCCGGCGATCGAAAAGGGCGTGCGCCAGGCGATGGCGCACGGCGCGATCGCCGGCTTTCCGCTGCAGGACCTGCGGGTGACCGTGTACGACGGCAAGCACCACTCTGTCGACTCCAAGGAGGTGGCCTTCGTCAGCGCCGGCAAGAAGGCGTTCCTCGACGCGGTGGCCAAGGCGCAGCCGATCGTGCTGGAGCCGATCGTGAACGTGGAGGTCGCCATCCCCGAGCACCACATGGGCGACGTCACCGGCGGCCTGGCCAGCAAGCGCGCGCACATCCTGGGCACCGACAGCCAGCGTGGCGGCGAGTTGGTGATCAAGGCGCAGGCGCCGCTGGCCGAGTTGATCGACTACCCCACCGAGCTGAAGTCGATCACCGGCGGCCGCGGCCGCTACAGTCTCGACCTCAGCCACTACGAGGCCGTGCCGGCGACCGTGCAACGCCAGCTCAGCGACGCCTGGAAACCACGCGTGGAGGAGGATTGAGGAGCGGATCGCCCGCCATGCCCCTGCCACACCCGCCACCCGTCCACGGCGGCCCGGTCGCCAGCGCACCGGCGACCGGACCGCAGCGCCTTCGCCCGCGATGCCGCCGGCGCTCAGCGCTTGGGCTTGAGCAGGGTCCCGCTGCACCGGGGCGAGCCGCACAGGCAGGCCCACCGTTTCTTCAGCCGCGCGGTATGCGGCACCTCGAGCACGATGCCGTAGTCGTAGGTGAGTTCCTCGCCCGGCCTGATCGCGCGGATCGTCTCGATCACCACCTTGTCCCGGCGCGGGTCGCCACTGGCGCTCTCGGCGACCAGCGCGCGGCAGTTGGGCGCGCAGCTGTGGTTGATCCAGCGCGCGCTGTTGCCGTGCTGGTTGGCGTCGATGATGTAGTCGTCGTTGAGCGTGAACAGGAACGTGTGGCCGGTCTCGCCGCCGTCGCCGTAAAGCTCGTCCGCCTCGGCATGGGTGAGCAGCCTGCCCTTGTACTCGATCACCTCCTCGCCCCCGGGAATGGCACGGGTGGCGAACACCCCGTTGCCGTGGATGGGCGAGCGGCGGGCGACGATGCGGCGGTGGGTGGCTGAGGTCATGGGCGAATCGGCTGACTGGCTGAACGAAGCGGGGATGATGCCCGTTGCAGGGCGTCATGGGAATTTCCGTGAACTTTGCTAAGATTCAAACAATCGTTTGAGGCAAACCCATGAAACGACCGTTCCAAATCCTCATGCTGGCCCTGCTCGCCACCGGGCTGATCGCCTGCGGGCCGGCGCGCAAGAGCGTGTTTCCGCCCACGCTGAGCATCCAGCAACTGGTGCAGCAGCCCGACGGCGAGTGGCGGCTGACCGTGCGCATCCAGAACAACAGCTACGACGAGATGGATTTCAAGTCGATCGAGGGCCGCCTGCAAATCGCCGCCCTGATACCGATCCGCCTGCACGCCAGGTTCGAGCGCGACATCCCCGAACTGGCCGGCGACGTGATCGAGATCGACGTCCTGCCTACCCCGGCGATGAGCCTGGCGCTGCAGGCGGCGGCCGGCAAGGGCAGCGCCGCTGCCGTGGCTTACCGCATCAGCGGCAGCGCCAGCGCCAGGCCCGAGCAGGAAAAGCAGCCGCGCGATTTCAGTTTCGACGGCAGCGGCTGGATCTCGCCCGTGCCGGGCATTGCCAACACCTGGCGCTGACACTCCCCCACACCCGACCATTCTTCCCGAGGAAACACCATGACTGCGTACAAGGCCCCACTCGACGATCTGCGCTTTGCCCTGTTTGACGTGCTGGGCGCCGAGCCGACCCTGACCGCCCTGCAAGGCGGCGAAGCCCATACGCGCGACCTGATCGACGCGGTGCTGGAGGAGGCCGGCAAGCTGTCCGAACAGGTGCTGGCACCGACCAACGCGCCTGGCGACAGCGAAGGCTGCCGCTTCGACAAGGCCACCCTGACGGTGACCACGCCCACCGGCTTCAAGGAAGCGTTCAAGCAGTTCGCCGACGGCGGCTGGACCAGCCTGACCAACCCGGAAGCCTACGGCGGCCAGGCGCTGCCGGCCGTGCTGGGCATCGCCACCACCGAGGTGTTCCAGTCCGGCAACCTGGCCTGGAGCCTCTACCCGCTGCTGTCCGAGGGCGCCTGCCATGCGATGGAGCAGCACGGCGAGGAATGGCACCGCCAACGCTACATGCAGCCGATCGTCGAGGGCCGCTGGACCGGCACCATGTGCCTGACCGAGCCGCAGGCCGGTTCCGACCTCGGCCTGCTGAAGACGCGCGCCGAACCGGCGGGCCAGGATGCGGGCGGCCACGACCTGTACAAGCTGACCGGCACCAAGATCTTCATCAGCGCCGGCGAACACGACCTTACCGAGAACATCGTGCACCTGGTGCTGGCACGCCTGCCCGACGCGCCGGCCGGCAGCCGCGGCATCTCGATGTTCATCGTGCCCAAGTTCAAGGTCAACCAGGACGGCTCGCTGGGCGAACGCAACACGGTGGCGGCCGGCGCGATCGAACACAAGATGGGCATCCACGCCTGTTCCACCTGCGTGATGAACTTCGACGGCGCCGAGGGCTACCTGATCGGCAAGCCGCACAAGGGCCTGATGGCCATGTTCACCATGATGAATGCGGCGCGCCTGTCGGTCGGCGTGCAGGGCCTGGCACTGGCCGAGCGCGCGCTGCAGAACAGCCTCAACTACGCCCGCGAGCGCCTGCAGTCGCGCGCGCTGTCCGGCCCGGCGTTTCCCGACAAGCCCGCCGACAACCTGCTGGTGCAGCCGGACGTGCGCCGCATGCTGCTGACCCAGCGCGCCTTCGTCGAGACCAGCCGCGTGCTGTTGCTCTACACCGCGCTGCAGACCGATATCGAATCGCGCGGCGGCGACGAGGCCGCGCGCAGCAAGGCGGGCGAGCTGGTGGCGTTCCTGATCCCGATCGCCAAGGGCGTGGTCACCGAGCTGGCACAGGAATGCACCAAGGAAGCGCTGCAGGTCTACGGCGGCCACGGCTACATCGGCGAGAACGGCATGGAGCAGTTCGTCCGCGACGCCCGCATCATCACCTTGTACGAGGGCACCACCGGCATCCAGGCCGCCGACCTGCTCGGCCGCAAGATCCTCCAGTTGCAGGGCGCCGGGCTGAAGCACTTCCTGCAGGAGATCGGCGCGTTCTGCCAGCAGCACGGTGCGGACGAATCGCTGCGCGGCTTCATCGCCCCGCTCGCCACCGCCACCCGGAACTGGAGCGACCTCACCCTCAAGCTGGTCCAGCGCGTGCAGGCCAACCCGGAGGAACTCGGTGCCGCCGCCACCGACTACCTGTACTACTCCGGCTACATCGCGCTGGCCTACATGGCCGCACGCGGCGTCGCCGCGGCTGACGCCGGCGCCCACTCCGCCGCCTTCAAGCAGGCCAAGCGCGACACCGCAACGTTCTACTTCGCCCGCATCCTGCCCCGCTGCCAGACCCACCAGGCCGCCATGGAAGCTGGCGTGGAGAGCCTGCCGGGCATCGCCTGAAGCGACTCCGGGAAAGCCCCGGCTTTCCCGGCTTTTCCAGAGTGCAAAACGATACCCCCGCAAATCGCGGGGGTATGTTTTTTTCCGTCCAGGAATATCCGCTGGCGGCTGCCCGGAAGCGGCAAGCGGCCGCGACGTCGGTCTGGCGCTGGGCCGGGGCGTCACCGAGGATGGCGCAGCCGCCGACCATCGCGACGGAACCGGCGCCGGCATCGATTCACCCGCCAGGCGGCCGGAAAGCCGCTTCGAACGGCGCGCCGGGCCTCGCGGTGGGGCAGCGCCGGCAAGGCGTCAGATTGCGTCAGCCGATGTGCCCAAAGAGGTCATTTTCGGCTACAGCATGTCGAGTGCTGCAGCGACGGTGACCGATGTCACGAGGCCAGGGCGTCGCCGGCGATGCGCAGGTATTGCCGGATAAGGGCTTCGTGCATGGCATCCGCCTGCAACAGCTCCCGTGCCATGGCCTCCTGCAGGGCCTGCACGCTCGGCGCTTTGCACAGGACGGGGGCTTGCGGCGCGGCAGGCCGGTAATGGTTTCCGTCGAGCTCGATCATGTCGGCTTCGAACAGATGCGAGATGTCGTAGGCGAGATTGTTCATGGCTGACGTCATGCAACAGGCTTGCCAACCGACGCCGATTGATCAATCCATTGCGTGTTCGCCGTGCGACCGGTGCCGGCCGCCGGCACGAGCGTGCCGATCAGCGCAGGGCAAAATGGGTGGCGCGCTTCAACGGATCGGCCTCCACCAGCACCACCCGGACGTCGCCGCCCAGCGGCAGTGCGCTGCCGCCGCTGCTGACGCCGGCCTCGACCGCCTGCTCGCGGACGATCACGATGCCTTTCCGGGCGTCCGTGGCGGCAACCTCGACAATCGCGCCGTCGAACGTCTCGCCTACCCGCGGCGCCAGCATGGCGGACTCGGCCAGGTCGAGCACCGCCCGCTCGTACTGGTGCGCCCGACGGGCCGACACCTGCATCGTCGCCGGCAGCCCCGGCAGCGCGGACAGCACCCAATCCGGCGCGGGCTGTCCCGCGCACAGCGCCACGCACAGTTCGCCGGTGTAGCGGTCCACCAGCCGGCGCAGCGGCGCGGTGGCGTGGGTGTAGTGCGCCGCCAGCGCCGAATGGGTCGACTGTGCCGGCGCGCCGCCGTTGAATGCGAGGTAGCCCGCCCCGCGCAACACGCTGGTGGCCGCCGTCAGCATCGCGATGTGGGTGTCCCTGGTCGGATCGAGCGAGCGGATGAAGCCCGGGTAGTCCAGCGTGGCCGGCCAGGGGATCTGCAGTGCCCGTGCGGTGATCCGGAGCCGGTCCAGCGCGTGCGGATCGGGTTCGGGCAAGGTGCGCAACAGGCCCATCCCCGCCTGCAGCATCAGGTGTGCGGCGGCCATGCCCGTCATCAGGGATATCTGCTCGTTCCAGTCCTCGACCGCCAGCCGCGCCCGGAACGACAGCCGCCAGCGGCCATCCACCACCTCGACTTCCTGTTCCGGCAACGGCAGGCTGACGCCGCCGCGCGCCTGCTCGCGCTGCTTGCGCAACTCGCCGATCTCGCGCAGGACCGCCCACATCGGATCGGCCGCACCGGCGTCGATCAGGCGCTGCACGCCGGCGTAGTCGAGCTTGGCGCGGCTGCGCACCCGCGCCCGCCGCACATCCACGGCAACGCCCTCGCCGCTGCCGTCCAGGTCAATCGTCCACAGCAGCGCCGGTCGCCATTGATCCGGCAGCAACGAGGCGGCGCCTTCGGACAGGACCTTCGGATGCAGGGGGATCTTCGCATCGGCGCCATACAGCGTTTCGCCGCGCCGGTGCGCCTCCAGGTCGATCGCGTCGCCGTGCGTCACGAACGCGGCGACGTCGGCGATGGCGTAGAACACCCGGTAGCCGCCGTCGCGGCGCTGGACGTACATCGCCTGGTCCAGGTCCATCGACGAGGCCGGATCGAGCGTCACCAGCGGGATATCGCCGCGATCCAGCGCCGGCAGCCGCGGATTGGCCGCCGCCGCGGCTGCCGCGGCTTCCACCTCCGGCGGGAAGGCAAGCGGCAAGTCCATTTCTGTCTGGATCGCCTGCATGCCCTGGGCGAGCACCGCGGCGTGGTCGGGCTGGACGTGGATGCAACGGGTGGTCGACACGATGAATTTCCCCGCGGTTGGTGGCTGCACTGGCCGGAACCCGCGCTGCCATCTCCCCCCAGCGCCCGACAAAATATACACGGGCCGCCGGCATGGGACTTCCCCGGCCCCCGCTGCAAGGTGTAGAAACGGCAACGCCACCCCACCATCGACGCCCCATGACTGCACCATCCCTGCTGATCCGTCTGGCCGAGGACGACGACGATTTCATCCTCTCCCTGGTGCCGCGTTTCGCGGACTTCCCGCTGCCGCCGTGGCGACGCCGGCACGAATGCATCGAGGGCATCCGCGACGACCTGCTGAAGCATCTCGACGAGCAGCCGGCGAACAGCTTCCTGTTCGTGGCCGAGGATGCGGCCGGCGAACGGGTGGGCTTCATCCACCTGCAACGCACGGCGGATTTCTTCACCGGGCGCAGCAACTGCCATATCTCCGATCTGGCCGTGGCGCCCGCACACGAGGGCCGTGGCGTCGGCAAGGCCTTGCTCGCGCACGCCGAGGCATGGGCACGCGCACATCATTGCCAGCTGGTCACGCTGGCGGTTTTCCCGGGCAATACGCGTGCGCGCGAGCTGTACGCCGCCGGTGGCTACGGCGAAGACCTGCTGCGGCTGGCAAAACCGGTACGTTGAGCCGGCCCACAAAAAAGCCGCCCTGCGGCGGCTTTCTTGCGGCATCACATCGCGGTCGTCAGTTGCGGCTGGCGCCGGCGGCCGCCTCGGCCTGCTCGCGCGCTTCCAGGCGCCTGACCAGGCGATCGATGTTGCCCAGCGACAGCAGGTGGCCGTAGATCCAGCCGAACACGCCTTCGCGAACGAATTCGTGGGCGACCTTCTCGTCCAGCGCGCGCAGCTTTTCCTCGTTGACCACGAACAGGCCGTTGAGGTTGATCGACGGGCCGTTCGGATCCTCGCCCCCCTTCTTCAACTGGATGTTGCGCGGCTCCAGCAGGTCATGCTTCACCAACTGCTCCATGAACCACTTGGTGCGGGTGATGTTCTGCTGGAAATCGCCAAGGAAGTTCACCGCATTGGTGAGCATCTCGGTGTCGGTGCCGTCTTCCTTGAACAGGCGTTCGCCTTCGCTGGTGTTGAAGCCTTCGTAGCGCTCGTCCAGGAACACGGTGAAGTCGGCACCCTCCTGCTCCGGCGGCTTCTCCGCCAGCACGAACGGGTAGCGCCGGACAAAGGCCGGCACATAGGTGTTCGGCGCCCACTGGCCGTCCGCGTCGACAAACAGGTTCTCGTTCTGGCGCAGGCCCAGCAGCGCGATCGGACCCGCGCTGGCGGCATCGCTGCCGGCAAACACGATCACCTGGTCGCGCGCCGCGGCACCGAACTCGGCACCGGTCAGCGGCACCGAATGGGTGTTCATGGCGAACTTCACGTTCGGCACGGCCTTCAGGCGCAGGTCCTTGTGCTCGGTGCGGTTCAGCGGTACCGGATGCTCGTAGAAAATGACTTCAGCCACGTTGAATTCCCTTGCCCCTCGCCGTGCCGGGTCACCACCGAGCGCCCCTACCAAACCCGGCGCCGGGTCTGTGTTGACTGCCGATGATATCAGCGCTTCCGGGCGTCGGCGACTGCCGCGGCCGGCCCGTCGCGCGGCCGCGCTGCATGCGAATTGCAACAGATTTGTTCTATGCTGGCTCGGACCAGCACCACATGCATTGACGAAGCGCTCTTTTCTGGCCTTGGCTGAGGGACGATTTACATGCTGATGGACGTGCCCATTTGCGGCGATCTTCACGCGACCCGCGTGTTGTCACTGGACGCCAGCGGCCGAATCCTCGACTGGATCAGCTGGCAGGACGCCGTTTGCCTCTACGTCCGCGAAGCCGTGGCCTGGACCCTGGGCGACCCCTGCATCACCGTGCATGGCGGCCACAACCGCCTGCGCGGCACGCAGAGCCTGCTGCAATTGCACCCGATCATCGCCAGCACCGGCCATTGCCGCGATCATGCGATCGACCCCGCGCCGGCGCTGACCAATACCGCCCTGTTCGCCCGCGACCGCGGCATCTGCCTCTACTGCGGCGAGCATTTCAGCCGTGCCGAGCTGACTCGCGACCATGTGCTGCCGATTTCCCGGCATGGCAAGGACGAATGGGAAAACGTGGTCAGCGCTTGCCTGCCGTGCAACCTCCGCAAGAGCAACCGCACCCCGCAGCAGGCCAACATGCCGCTGCTGGCGGTGCCGTATCGTCCGAGCTGGGTCGAGCACCTGATCCTTTCCAATCGCAACATCCTGGCCGACCAGATGGAGTTCCTGGTCAGCCGCCTGCCGCGCGACCGGCGTCCGGCCGCCGCCTGATCGGGCCACCTCGCGGCCATCGGCGCGCGGCATCGTACCCGGCGGCTCCTGGGCAGACTCGCACAGCACGGGCCTGGCTGCGACCCCTTGCCATGGCTTGTTCACGCATCCGCCCTTGCCCCGCCCCGCCGCTGGGCCAACAATACGCGGATGAACAAGCTCGACCGCTACCCCCATCTCGCCAGCATCGAGACCCCGGCCGACCTGCGCCGCGTACCCGATGACGAGCTGCCGGCCGTTGCCGATGAACTGCGCCGTTACCTGATCGAGGCCGTGGCCAGTTCGGGTGGGCACTTCGGCGCCGGCCTGGGCGTGGTCGAGCTGACGGTGGCGCTGCACCACGTGTTCGACACCCCGAACGACCGCCTGGTCTGGGACGTCGGCCACCAGTGCTACCCGCACAAGATCCTCACCGGCCGCCGCGACAGGATCACCACGATCAAGAAGAAGGATGGCCTCGCACCGTTCCCGCGCCGCGAGGAGAGCGAGTACGACACCTTCGGCGTCGGCCATTCCTCCACCTCGATCTCCGCCGCCCTGGGGATGGCGATCGCGGCGCAGCGCAAGGGCGACAAGCGCAAGGTCGTCGCGGTCATCGGCGACGGCGCGATGACCGCCGGCATGGCCTTCGAGGCGCTCAACCACAGCGGTGACGTGGAAGCGGACATGCTGGTGGTGTTCAACGACAACGGCATGTCGATCAGCGAAAACGTGGGGGCGCTGGCCAAGATCATGGCGCACGCGACGGCCAGCCGCCGACTCAACGAATGGCGCGAGCGGGCCAAGCGCGCGATCCCCAAGCAGTCCCTCTTCGGGCGCTTCTTCAAGCGCTGGGAGGAGCACACCAAGGGCATGTTCCTGCCCTCGACCCTGTTCGAGGAACTCGGCTTCCACTACACCGGCCCGATCGACGGCCACAACATGCCGCAACTGCTGCAGGCGCTGCGCACGGTGAAGGAGCTGCCCGGGCCACAACTGCTGCACGTGATCACCACCAAGGGCAAGGGCTATGCCCCGGCCGAACGGGCGCAGATCGAATACCACGCGGTCGGCCCGTTCGACCCGCAGGCCGGACTGGTGAAGAAGAGCGCGCCGGCCAAGCCGACCTACACCGAGATTTTCGGCGACTGGCTGTGCGACCAGGCGGCGGCCGACGGGCGCCTGCTGGCGATCACCCCGGCGATGCGCGAGGGCTCCGGCCTGGTGCGCTTCTCCAGGGAATACCCCGAGCGCTACTTCGACGTGGCCATTGCCGAGCAGCACGCGGTGACGCTGGCCGCCGGCATGGCCTGCGAGGGTGCCAAGCCGGTGGTGGCGATCTACTCCACCTTCCTGCAGCGCGCCTACGACCAGGCGATCCACGACGTGGCGCTGCAGAACCTCGACGTCACCTTCGCGATCGACCGCGCCGGCGTGGTCGGCCCGGATGGCGCCACCCACTCGGGCAGCTTCGACCTGAGTTTCCTGCGCTGCCTGCCCAACATGCTGATCATGGCTCCGGCGGACGAGAACGAATGCCGCATGATGCTGAGCACCGGCTACCTGTACCCCGGTCCGGCGGCGATCCGCTACCCGCGCGGCACCGGCCTCGGCGTCGCGGTGCGTAGCGAGCTGGACACCCTGCCGCTGGGCCGGGCCGAGCTGCGCCGCCGTGGCCGCGGCCTGGCCCTGCTGAGCTTCGGCGCCATGCTGGCACCGGCGGCCACGATCGCGGCCGAACTCGATGCCACCCTGGTCAACATGCGCTTCATCAAGCCGCTCGACGAGGCGATGATCCTCGACCTGGCGAGCAGCCACGACGCCTTCGTCACCCTGGAAGACAACGCGGTCGCCGGCGGCGCCGGCTCGGCCGTGGCCGAAGCCCTCGCCGCGCACGGCATCACCCTGCCGATCCTGCACCTGGGCCTGCCGGACGCCTACCTGGAACACGGCAGCCGCGAAGAGGTGCTGAGCATGGCCGGCCTCGACCTGCCGTCCATCCGTCACGCGATCCGCGCGCGCTTCCCGCAACTGACATCGGCCGCCATCACCAGCGTCAGCTGAAACCGGTACCTGATCCCCAGGAAAAGGCCGACCCGAACGGAACGGCTTTTCCCGTGCGGTACCGGCCTGCCTACTCCAGTCCGCTCGCCATCGCCTTGATCAGCGTGCCAGCGGCATCGTCGCCACTGAACTCCCATGCGAAGGCGCCGCCCAGCGCGTGGGCCTTGGCGTAAGCCATCTTGCGCCGGATGTTGGCCGGGTCGTCGAAAGTCCAGAACGTGCTGCCGTTGAAGATCCAGTGCGCACCGGCACTGGTGTCGTCGTAGGCGGGGTAGCCCAGGGTCTTCAGCACCTTGTAATCCTCGATGCCGGCCTCGTAGATGCCGGGGGCGGCGGTGCTGCTGGCCTGGAACAGGCCGTGGTTGGCGCGGCCCACGTGGGTCCAGCCGCGACCGTAGAAACCGATGCCGAGATTGATCTTGGCCGCCGGCATGCCGGCAGCGATCAACGCCTGGACGCCGTCGTTGGTGTTGCACTTGGCCGCGTCGCCGGTCGAGGGATCGCCGCACGGCGCATACAACGCGGAGTGGAAGTTGGTCGGGCTTTCCCAGGCGCCATGGAAGTCGTAGCTCATCAGGTTGACGAAGTCGATGTACGGCGCGTACCGACCCGGCTGCGTGCCGCGGATCTTGTCGGCGTCGGCACCCGCGGCGACGGTCAGCAAAAGGCCGGGGCGCACCGCATCGAGCTGGCGACGGAATTCGGCGAGCAAGGCGGTGAAATTGGCCGTGTCGGCGCGGGTGCCGCGGGTCAGGCCGCGCGCGGCCGGATACTCCCAGTCGATATCGATGCCGTCGAACACGCCGGCCGCGGCACCGATGCCGCCGGCGTTGTCGATCACCGGCAGATTGCCCCTGATATACGCGTCGATGCAGGAAGCCACGAAGGACTGGCGATGGGCGGCCGTCGCCGCACTGGCGAACCCCCGCGACCAGGTCCAGCCGCCGAGCGAGATGAGCACCTTCAGGCCCGGATACTTTGCTTTCAGTGCCTTCAACTGGTTCCAATTGCCGCGCAGCGGCTGGTTCCACGCGTCGGCCACGCCGCTGACGCTGCTGCCGGCGTCGTACGGCCGGGTGTAGTCGGCGTAGGCATCGCCACCCGCGCCGGTGTCCGGGTCGGTCGCCTGGTTTACACCCACTTCGCAGCGGTTGTCGCGCACGTTGCCGAACGCGTAGTGGATGTGGGTGAGCACGGCGGCGGAGCCGCTGGTGTCGATGTCTTTCACCTGATAATCGCGGTCGTGGGTGCCCCACTGCGTGAAGTAGCCGACCACGCGCTTGCCACCGCCGGCCACCGGGATCGGGGCCGGGATCACCTCGCGACCAGGGGCGCCGCGACCACGGGAAATTTTCCCGGTGGTCGCGGCAGCCATCAGCGACAGGCCCCGCTGACCC
>JAGWIC010000001.1 GCA_028866435.1 Lysobacteraceae bacterium
GGATTACCAGGCCTTCAACGTGAAGTACAAGGGCGGCTTCCCGTTCGTCGGCGCGCTGGTGAGCATGTATCCCTACAACCACGGCGACGTCGGCGGCCGCTTCATCGCCTTCGACCCGATGACCGGCCAGACCAAGTGGGCCATCAACGACCGCTTCCAGGACTGGGGCGGGGCGCTGACCACCAAGGGCGGGCTTGTCTTCTACGGCACGCTGACCGGCTGGCTGCGCGCGGTGGACCTGAAGACCGGCAAGGTGCTGTGGCAGTTCAAGACGCCGTCGGGAATCATCGGCAATCCCATCACCTACACCTATGGCGGCAAGCAGTACGTGGCGGTGCTCAGCGGCGTCGGTGGCTGGGCCGCGATCGGCCTGTCCAACGACCTGCACAAGGCCACCGAAGGACTCGGCGCGGTCGGTGCCACCGCCACCCTGGGCGACTACACCAATCTCGGCGGTACGTTGATGGTGTTTGCCCTCAACTGAGGCACGTTGCGCCAGCGCGATGCCCTGGCTGCAGGGCGTCGCGTTCGGCGTTTTCAATAATCGGCCCAGGGCATGGAGATACCCATGAAATACACAACCCCAGTGACCATGCTCGTGACCGGCGCGCTGGCATGCGGCTGCATGTGGCTGCCGCCAGCCCACGCCGCCGTCCCCGCCGGCGCCACGCTCAAGGTCTGCGCCGACCCCGGCTACCTGCCTTACTCCGATCGGGACGGCAAGGGCTTCGAGAACGCCATCGCCCGCTTCGTGGCAGGCAAGCTCGGCGCGAAGCTCGATTACGTCTGGGGCAACACGCGCGGGCACGGCGGCTTCTCCGAATACCTGGCGCGCAACCTCGACAACGGCCGTTGCGACGTGGTCATCGACATGCCCTACGGCAATGAGGAGGAGTTGACGACGAACCCGTACTACGTGTCGTCCTACGTGTTCGTGTTCAAGAAGGGCAAGGGGTACGACCTGCGCAGCCTGGACTCGCCCGAACTGCGCAAGCTCAAGGTCGGCTACGAGTCGGAGACGCCGATCGAAACCGGGTTGCAGCTGCGCGGCATGGTGCTGAAGGCCAGGCCGTTCGATGTCGGCGGCAACAGCGGCACCTCGCCGCGCAGCGTGCTGGATGCCGTGCAGAACGGCAGCATCGACGTCATGATCACCTGGCAGCCGTCGATCGGCGCGTTCCTGAAGGACTATCCCGAGCTGACCACGGTGACGGTGCCGAACTCGCGTGCCACCGGTTCGCCGGAGATGTATTCGTTCCCGATGTCGATGGCGGTGCGCAAGAACGATCAGGCCCTGAAGACGCGGCTGGATGCGCTGATCAAGGCGCATACCCCGCAGCTGCAGGCGATCCTGCAACGGCACGGGGTGGAAATGGCCGGCACCGACACCGCTGGCGGCGTCGGCGACACCGCCGGCCTCTGAGGGCCACGGCCGGATGCAAGCACCCCAAAAATCACGGAGCAAGCGCATATGCCTCAGCTGTCCATACCGGCCCGGGCGGCCATGGCCCTGGTATCCGCACTGGCGATGTCGCTGGCGGTGCACGCCACGGATACCTCGGCCATGCCCAAGGGCGAGGCGCTGGCACGTGCCAGCGACTGCTTCGCTTGCCACGCGGTCGACAAGAAGGTGGTCGGTCCGGCCTATCGGCAGGTGGCGCAACGCTATGCCGGCAAGGGCAAGGCGGAGATCCCGATCCTGGTGCGGAAGATCAAGGCGGGCGGGAAAGGCAACTGGGGCGACATCGCGATGACCGCGCACCCGAAGCTCAGCAACGCCGACCTCACGCTGATGGTGAAATGGATCCTGTCGCTGCCCGCCCAGGGCGCCGACGCCGGCGCGGCGGCGGCTGCGACGAAGGAAGCCGGCAGCCACAGCTACCGGACGCCCGAGGGCAAGCGCGTCACGACCGACTTCGCGGTATTCACCGGCCCCGGCCAGAAGCAGGTCACGGCCACCGTCTTCAGCGGCTACGAGCAATACAACTCGTATTGTTTCCGCTGCCATGGCGGCGATGCGCTGGGCGGGGAATACGCGCCGGACCTGCGCAAGTCGCTCGCCAACGGCATGACCTTCGAGCAGTTCCTGAGTACCGCGATGGCCGGCAGGGAGGCCAAGGGCATGCCCTCGTGGGCGGGTTTCTTCGAGGAAAAGGACATTCGCGCCATCTACGACTACATCAAGGCGCGCCAGCTCGAACTGGTTCCGGTGGGACGCCCGCCATCGGCGCAGGACTGAGCCGGATGCGCCGGCGTCAGCGTGTTCCGCCCCGTATCATGCCGCGTCGACTGGTCGTCATCTTCAACCGTTTCCATCCGAGGAGCCATCCATGAAATCCAGAGCCGCCGTGGCGTGGGAAGCAGGCAAGCCGTTGAGCATCGAGGAGGTCGACGTCGCCGGCCCGAAAAAAGGCGAGGTGCTGGTCAGGATCGTGGCGACCGGGGTGTGCCACACCGATGCCTTCACCCTGTCCGGAGCGGACCCCGAGGGCCTGTTCCCGGTCATCCTCGGCCATGAGGGCGGCGGCATCGTGGAAGAGGTCGGCGAGGGCGTGACCTCGGTCAAGGTCGGTGACCACGTGATTCCGCTGTACACGCCCGAGTGCGGCGAATGCGAGTACTGCCGTTCGGGCAAGACCAACCTTTGCCAGAAGATCCGCGTGACCCAGGGCAAGGGCCTGATGCCGGACGGCACCTCGCGCTTTTCGATCAACGGCAAGCCGATCCTGCACTACATGGGCACCAGCACGTTCTCCGAGTACACGGTGGTGCCCGAGATCTCGCTGGCCAACATCAGCAGGCAGGCACCGCTGGACAAGGTCTGCCTGCTCGGCTGCGGCATCACCACCGGCATCGGCGCGGTGCTCAACACGGCCAAGGTCACGCCCGGTTCCACCGTCGCGATATTCGGCATGGGCGGCATCGGCCTGTCGGTGGTGCAGGGCGCGGTGATGGCCAGGGCCTCGCGCATCATCTGCGTGGACATCAACCCCGGCAAGTGGGAAATGGCCAAGGCGCTGGGGGCCACCGATTTCGTCAACCCGAAGGACCATGGCGACACCCCGATCCAGCAGGTGATCGTCGACATGACCCAGGGCGGCGTCGACTATTCCTTCGAATGCATCGGCAATGTGCACCTGATGCGTTCGGCGCTGGAGTGCTGCCACAAGGGCTGGGGCGAGTCGACCATCATCGGCGTGGCCGGTGCCGGGCAGGAGATCAGCACGCGACCGTTCCAGCTGGTCACCGGCCGCGTCTGGCGCGGGTCGGCCTTTGGCGGCGTGAAGGGTCGCTCGCAGCTGCCGGGCTACGTCGAACGCTACCTCAGGGGCGAGATCAAGATCGATGAAATGATCACCGAGGTGATGCCGCTGGAAGACATCAATCGCGCGTTTGATCTGATGCACGCGGGCAAGGTCATCCGCTCCGTGATCAGGTACTGAAGACGAGGCGCGCGGCATGCCCCTGTCCGGCCTTCGAAGATCCCGGCACTTCCCATCGACGCCGGCCGCGCCACCGTCATCCACCATCGTTGGAGGTAACCCATGGCTATCACCCAGATCCACCCGTCGGTCGACAATGGCGTCAAGCCGGGCAGGGAGCAGTTCGCGGGAGGCACGCTGACCTGCAAGTGCAGCGACCGCCCGGTCAAGGTCAAGGTCGGCGCGCAGACCGCGCACAATCATGTCTGTGGCTGCAGCAAGTGCTGGAAACCGAAGGGAGCACTGTTTTCCATGGTCGCGGTGGTGCCGCGCGACAAGGTCAGCGTGTCCGAGAATGGCGACAAGCTCGCCGTCGTGGATGCCACGGCCACGATCCAGCGGCATGCCTGCAAGGGGTGTGGCGTGCACATGTACGGCCGCATCGAGGACAAGGGGCACCCGTTCTACGGGCTCGACTTCGTGCATACCGAGCTTTCCGGCGAAGAGGGCTGGTCGGCACCGGTGTTTGCGGCGTTCGTCTCCTCGATCATCGAAACCGGCGCCAATCCCGCGAACATGGGTGCCGTCCGCGCCCGCCTGAACGCGCTGGGCCTGCCGCCCTACGATTGCCTGTCGCCGGCCCTGATGGACGCCATCGCCACCCATGTGGCAAAAGCCAGGGGCACCTTGTACGCCGGAGCCTGAGGGGAGCGGCGCGATGCGGCCGTCATGGCGGAGGCCCGACGGTCGCATCGCGTCCGCATGTCCTGGTAGCAGCCAACCCAGGGAATACGGTCCGCCCGGAGAGCTTTCTTGGCCGCCGTGGCGGCATGCGTCATAGTCGAGGGAGTTGACGGGCCAAGGAGCCTTTCGGATGCGGTTCGGTTCCCCCCAGCGTCGCCATCCCGCGGTCACGGTCATGGCGGTACTGTGGCTCGAAGCGACCCTGGCCGGGACCGCCCTGGCCGACCCGCCGGTACGGCAGCTGCAGGAAATCACCGTGGTGGGCATGGCGCCGTTGCCGGGTTTCGACGTGCCGCTGCTGCAGATCCCGCTCAATGTGCAGAGCGCGCAGGCCGACGATGTCCGGCAGATCCATGGCCAGTCGCTGACCGACCTGCTGCAGCGCAATTTCCAGGGCGTCAACCTGACCCAGTCGCAAGGCAACCCGTGGCAGGGCAACCTGTATTTCCACGGCTTCACCTTGTCGCCGCTGCTCGGTTCGCCATCGGGCATTTCCGTCTACATGGACGGCGTGCGCCAGAACGAGTCGTTCGCCGAAACGATGAACTGGGAGTCCATCCCCGATTTCGCCGTCCGCCATGTCGAGCTGGTGCCCGGCTCCAACCCGCTTTACGGCCTGAACACGCTGGCGGCCGCACTGCTGCTGAGCAGCAAGAGCGGCTTCACCGATCCGGGCGGTTCGATCAACGTCTCCGGCGGCTCGTGGGGGCGCCTCCAGTACGACGCCGATTTCGGTGCACACGGCCGCACCCTCGGCCTCTATGTCGGTGCGGGCAACGACTATGAGAGCGGCTGGCGCGACTATTCGTCGAGCCGCGTGCAGCAGGCGTTCGTGCGCGGTGACTGGCAGCCGGATCAGGATACCCATGTCTCGCTGAGCTATACCGGCGCGCACGGCAAGCTGTTCGGCACGCAGACGCTGCCGGCGGCGTGGGCCGCCGCGCCGCAGGCGGGTTACACCTGGCCCGACCACTTCACCGACAACACCAACCAGTTCAACCTGCAGGCTTCGCGGCAGCTGGGCGCGGACTGGACGATGCAGGCGGACGCCTACCTGCGCATCTCGCAGAGCCGCAGCTTCAACAGCAACACCAATGCCTACCTGAGCGTGGCGCATGACGGCGCACCGGGCTACAGTGCCAGCGGTCGCTACGATCCCGGCTCGGTCGGCCTGTACTACTACGCGGGACTGACTCCGGCGTACGACCCGGCCAATCCGGCGGCGACGATCAACAACGTGCCCGCTTCCAACGTGCTTGGCAACGTCCATACCCGGGCTTACGGCGGTTCTGTCCAGGCGGTGAACAGCAGCGCCGTGCTGGGGCGCGACAACCAGTTCACCGCGGGCATCAGCCTGGACGCCGGCGCCAGCGCGTTCAGCCAGTATGCGCAGCCGGCCTATTTTCCCGACAACCCGGCCCGGCGTGGCGACGCCGTCGGCCTGCTGCCGTTTGGCCCGCAACCGCTGACCTATGCGGGCACCGGCAACCGTACCGTCGGGGTCTACTTCATGGATGTGTTCGCCCTCACCTCCGGCGTGCACGCCAGTGCCGGCGCGCGCTACAACGCAAGCCAGCTGGCGGTCAGCGACCGCTCCGGCATCGCGCCGGGCATCAACGGCCGGCAGACCTTTCGCCGCCTCAACCCTAGCCTGGGTGCGACCTGGGCGATCGACCCGCAGCTCGGCGCCTATCTGAACTATGACGAGGGCATGCGCACGCCGACGCCGATCGAGTTCGAGTGCGCCGATCCGGCAGCGCCGTGTTCGCTGCCGAACGATTTCATCGGCGACCCGCCGCTGAAGCCGGTGGTGGTACGCACGCTCGCGGGTGGCTTGCGCGGGAACCTCGATGGCGGGCGACTGCGCTGGAACGTTACGCCTTACTACAGCCGGGTCAGCAACGATATCCTGACCATCTACACCGGCGGCAGCTCGCAGGGTTACTTCGCCAATGTGCCGCGCACCTTGCGCAAGGGCGTCGACGTCGGCCTCGGCGGCCAGTCGGGCCGGTTCGAGTGGCAGGCCAACTACAGTTACGTGAGCGCCACCTACGGCACCGCCTTCGCGCTGCAGAGCGCCGACAACGCCAGCGCCGATGCCAACGGCGTGATCCAGGTGCGCCGCGGCGATCGCATGCCCGGGGTGCCGCGCAACCTGGTCAACCTGGGCGGCGAATACCACCTCACCGGCCAGTGGTCGGTGGGTGCCAACGTGCAGGCGTATTCCAGCCAGTATGCGGTGGGCGACGAGAACAATCGGGATGCCCGCGGCGCGATCCCTGGCTACGCCGTGGTCGGGCTGGACCTGCATTGGCAGACGACGCGACGGCTCTCGTTCTTCATGCGTGTCGACAACCTGTTCGGCCGGCACTATTTCGTCAACGGCCAGCTGGGCAACAACGTCTTCGACACGCCGCAACGGCTGATCGACCTCACCGGTCCGGGCAGCCCGGCCCTGTTCGCCGCGCCCGGTGCGCCACGCGCCCTGCTGCTCGGGTTTGGCTACGACTTCGGCGAGAGCGCCGGGCGCGGCTGAGCGGGGTCTGCGCGACCGCCGCCGGCCCGCTCACTCGGGCAGCACGATCTGGTGCCTGCGGATCTTGCGATAGAGCGTGTTGCGGCTGATGTCGAGCAGTTGGGCGGTGCGGCTGATGTTCCAGTGCATGCGCTCGAGCTCGCGTAACAGCGCATCGCGCTCGGCGCTGCGCAGCGGGCCGGGCTCACCCGGGCCAACCGTGGCCGTCGCGTGCGTTGGCGGAGGGCTGTCGGTGGCGCTCATCCCCGCCTCCAGGTGGACCAGCCTGATGCGGCCACTGTCGCCGCTGAGGGCCGAGGCGGTGCGCAGCACGTTGCGCAACTGGCGGATGTTGCCCGGCCACGGATGGCCCAGCAGGCGGTCCATGGCGTCGTCATCGATGGCGGGCGGCAGACCCTGCGGGGTCTCCTCGCGCAGCAGGGTACCGATCAGCTCGCGCTTGTCGGTGCGCTCACGCAGCGGGGGAAGCTCGAGCGTGATGCCGTTGAGGCGGTAGTAGAGATCTTCGCGGAAGCTGCCCAGCCGCACCATGCCGAGCAGGTCCTGGTGGGTGGCGCTGATGATGTGCAGGTCTACCGGTATCGCGGTATCGCCGCCGAGCGGAACGATCTCGTGTTCCTCCAGCACCCGCAGCAGGCGCGTCTGCAGCGCCAGCGGCATGTCGCCTATCTCGTCGAGGAACAGCGTGCCACCGCTGGAATGGCGGATCCTGCCCACGTGCCCTTCGCGGGCGGCATCGGTGAATGCGCCCCGCGCATAGCCGAACAGCTCGCTCTCGATCAGCGCCTCGGGGATCGCCGCGCAATTGACCGCCACGAACGGCCGATCGGCCCAGCTGCTGGCATTGTGCAGCGTCTTGGCGAAGACCTCCTTGCCGGTCCCCGTGGCGCCGCGCAGCAGCAGCGGAACGCGCCGGACGAACAGCTGGCGTCCGCAGTTTAGGTTGTGTTGCATGCGCGGGTCGGTGTCGACATGCCGGTGCGCCGGTTCGGCCGCGGCGACCGGCACGGATGCCCTGAGCACCCGCTGCAGCGGCGCGCGGACGTTGGCGAAGAAGCGCCGGCCATAGGCGAGATCCCGCATCGGCCACAGGGCGGCGGGTTCGCCGGCCGCGCGTTGCTCGAGGGTGGCGAAGTCGAGCGGCAGGAACTCGCCCAGCGACCGGCCCACCAGCTGCCCGCGGTCGCTCATGCCCAACTGCACCAGCGCGCTGTCGTTGACCGCCTTGATGCGGCCTTCGCCATCGATCGCCATCAATGCCTCGTGCAGCAGGCCGACGAACTCGGCGCGGCTGTGGAAACGCAAGATCCAGGCATCCTGGAAGCGGCTCAGGAAGTGGCAGCGCGAAATCAGGTTGGCCGACATGTTGACCAGCGCCATCGTATGGCTCTGCACCAGCCGGGTGTCGGCCGAGCTGGCCACCGATGCATCCAGTACCGCCAGCACGTCGCCGTTGGCATCGATGATCGGCGCGCCGCAGCACGACAGGCCGATGTTGTAGTGGCGGAAATGCTCGCCGCAATGCACGATGACTGGCCGGCGCTCGGCGATCGCCGTGCCGAGCCCGTTAGTGCCCTCGTTCTGTTCGCTCCACACCGCACCGACCCACAACCCGCCGTTGCGGAACTCGCGCTTGACGTTGGGATCGGTAACCGCGCTCAACACCACCGCGTCGGCGTCGCTGAGGATCACGGCATAGCCGGAGCCGGCAATCTGCTCGTAAAGGTTTTCCATTTCCGCGCGCGCCACGTTCAACAGCTCGCCAAGCCTTTGCTGGCGATCACGCACGGACTCGGCGTCGAGCATGACGGTATTGCGCTTGGCATCGGGTTGCATGCTGTAGCGGTTGAAGCAGCGGTCCCAGGATTCGGCCACATGCGGGGCGACCGGGCTCGTTCCCATGCGTGCGCGCAGCAGACGGGTGACCTGCGAGGATGACTGTCGGGCCGACAGGGCATTGCTCATGGGCGATTCTCCCTCATCACCAACACATCGCGGTGGCATCGGCATGCGGACGCCGTGGGCAGTGGCCGCCTGATACCGGTGAAACGATCTTGAGCATCGCGCTGCACGAGGTCGCCTGCAAACTGCACCGCAACATTCGGCCCCCCCAGGGCGTGGCAATTGATACGCATGTGCCATGGCGAGAGTGCATCAAAAACGCGACAGTGGATCGCGCCGGGCCTCCCCGTGCCGTGCCGTGCCGGGGCCTGCCTGCGGGCCGGCGCTGGCGCACGTATTGCATGCCCTTGACGCGAGTGTGTGCGCGGTCAACCCGGAAGGTGGGTATGTCGAGCATCCAGGTCATCCAGCGGCTTCCCGCTTCGGCCGAAACGGTGTGGGCCCTGATCGGCGATTTCGGCGGCCTGCATCGCTGGCACCCGCAGGTGAGCCGGCTGGACCTGTCGTGGGAGGGCCGCATCCGCACGCTGCACTATGTCGACGGGAGTCGCGCGGTGGAGCGTCTGGAGGCCCGCAACGACCTGGCATGGCGCTATGTCTACGTGCTGGTGGACGGCTCGCTGCCCCTGCACGGGTGCCGTTCCCGTCTCGAGGTACAGCCAGAAGATGATGGCTGCACGGTCATCTGGTCGACCGACTTCGAGGCGCTCGATGACAGTGAAGCGGCGGTGACGGCGGACCTGCGCAAACGCCATGACGTCGCTCTCGCCGCACTGGCAGCGGTGATGGAGGACCTGTGAGCGTTGCGCCGCGGGGGCAGGGGCATTAACTTGCTGCCTGAACCACGGGGGAGCGGGGCATCGAGCCGTCTGCGCGCCGCGCCGCCCGCCACGACCCACCAGGAACGAGTCAGCGATGAATCATGGAACCGCATCAGCAAGGCCCCCGGCCGGTCGCCTGGCCGTGGCGCTGACTACCGGGCTGCTGCTCGCCGGGGGCCTGGTTCTGCCCTGTCGCGGGCTGGCGCGACAGGCACATGCCGTTTCGGTCGAGCCGGACCAGCCGGCCGAGGCGCTGGTGCCGCCGACCAGCGCCGCCGATTTCACCGCCACCGAGATCGACCAGGTGCTGGCCGGCAGCTGGCGCTCGCCCGCCGATCGCGCGCGCGACCCGTATCGCCACCCCAAGGCCACCTTGCAGTTCTTCGGCGTGCAGCCGGACCAGACGATCATCGAGATCACCCCCGGTGCCGGCTGGTACAGCGAGATCCTCGCCCCGCTGCTGCGGGACAATGGCCACTACATCGCCGCGCTGAAGGCCGCGACCGCGGGCGACCGCGAGGATGCACGCGACGACACCGCCCTGCATCGCAAGTTTGCCGCCGATGCCGCGCAGTACGGCAACGCGCGCATCGTCGCATTCGATCCGCGCGCGCCGGTGCTCGGTGCGCCCGCTTCGGCCGACATGGTGCTGACCTTCCGCAACGTGCACAACTGGGTCGCGGCCGGTACCGCGCCGGCGATGTTCAAGGCGTTCTTCGCGGTGTTGCGGCCCGGTGGCGTGCTTGGTGTGGTCGACCACCGCGCCGCCGCCGGCGCCTCGCCGGCGAGCACCGCGCAAAGCGGTTACCTGCCCACCGCCGAGGTGGTGAAGCTGGCCACCGATGCGGGTTTCACGCTGGACGGCAGCAGCGAGATCAACGCCAACCCGAACGACGGCAGGAATTACCCCAAAGGCGTGTGGACGCTGCCGCCGACCCTGGCCCTGGGCGACAAGGACCGGGCGAAATACCTGGCGATCGGCGAGTCCGACCGGATGACCCTGCGCTTCGTCAAGCCGCCGCCGGCGGGCTCGCGCTGAGCCGTCGTTTCCCGACCTCGCCGAACACCTCGCATGCTGATCGCGTTGAACAAGCCCTATGGCGTGCTGTGCCAGTTCACTGATGCCGGCGGGCGCCCGACGCTGGCGGATTTCATCTCGCAAAAAGACGTCTATGCGGCTGGACGGCTGGACCAGGACAGCGAGGGCCTGCTGCTGCTGACCGACGACGGCGCGCTGGCGCACCGACTGACGGCGCCGCGCCACAAGCAGCCGAAAACCTACCTGGTGCAGGTCGATGGGACGATTGACGATGCCGCGCTGCGCGCCTTGTGCCGGGGTGTTTCGTTGAACGATGGCCCGACCCTGCCGGCGCAGGCCGAACCGGCGGTCGAACCCGAGTGGTTGTGGCCGCGCGACCCACCGGTGCGCTACCGCAAGGCGATCCCCACCAGCTGGCTCAGCCTCAGCCTGAGTGAGGGGCGCAACCGCCAGGTCCGGCGAATGACCGCCGCGGTCGGTTTCCCCACCCTGCGGCTGATCCGCGTACGCATCGGCGGGTACGCGCTCGATGGGCTCGCGCCCGGCCAGTCCCGCATCCTCCCGCAGGAACCCGCCGGCGGGCGTCGGCGCTGAGCGGGGCGTGCCGCGCTGAGCCCGGCCGGTCCGCCGCGGGCGCCATGCAACGCGCGTCGTTCTGATCATGCGACAGGCGACGGGAATCGGCCCCGGCCGTAGCCACGGGTTGGTGCCGCTGTCGCCCGCATGAAAATGCGTTGACGCACGCAAGAATTTGCTGATAGCTTGCGCAAGCGCAGTCCTGCCGCCTGGGGCGACGCGGCAGGACAGCGCAATGGCCGGCTGGCCATGGGGCTTTCGCATCGGCATGACGGTTTCGAGCCGCCGCGGCCAGCTCGGGGATGTGGAGATCGGATCGGTGAACGAAGCAGGCGGGGCACCAGGCTGCCGCGGCTCGGGCGACTGCCGACGCGCCGCCATGAGGCGTCGTCGCGCCGTCCGTGCCGGGACCGTGCCGCCCAGCCCCGCCATCCGGGATGTGCCCGGTCGGGCGCGACCCTTCATGCGTCGTCGCGGGGTGACGGCGTCCAAGCCTCAACAGGAGAACCCACACATGAAATCGAACAGGATGGCCCGGTCGATCGCGTCGGTGCTGATCGGCCTGTCCGCCGCCGGCGCGGCGACAGCCGCCGGCCAGGCGCCGGTCGCGCAGGCGCAGTCAGGTACGTCGGTCATGGTCCAGGGGGTACAGGTGGCGATCGACCCGCGGACCGGCCGGCTGGTCGCGCCCACCCAGGCGCAGCGCGATGAATTGTCCCGCCGCATGGGCCAGCAGGCGGCCAGCGGGAATCCGCCCGCGCGGAGCGCCGCGGGTCGCTCCGCGCCACCGCGCAACGAGCTCGAGGCACGCGCGACCGAGCACCGGCTGCGCCTGGCCAATGGCCATATGGCCACCGGCATACAGGTGCCGGAAAGCCTGATGAGTGACCTGGTCGCCGAGCGCCGCGCCGACGGCAGCCTGGCCATCCACCACCAAAGTGACGCACCGCAGGCCGGCACGCCGGAGGTGACCCAATGATCCGCCGCAGCGTGTGGTTCGGCGCCCTGCTGGGCGCAGGCCTGTTCGGCACGGTGGGCTCCGCCGCGGCCTCGCAGATCCTGATCGACAACCGCGACGCGGGCACCGCCCAGGGCCTCGACGACCCCACCCCGGCCAACCCGGTGGGCGGCAATCCCGGCGTCACCCGCGGCGAGCAGGCGCGCATCGTGTTCCAGTTTGCCGCCGATCTCTGGGGCGCGGTGCTGCAGAGCGATGTGCCGATCACGGTCAGCGCCAGCTTCGCCAGGCTTTCGTGCACGGCCACCTCCGGCGTGCTGGGGTCGGCCGGCACCAACTACGTCTTCGGCTTCGACGCGCCCGCGCCGGCCGGTGCCCTGGCCAATACCTGGTACCACTCGGCCCTGTTCGACGCGCTCGCCGGCGAGGACGCCGCGCCCGGCCAGGCGGACATCACGGCGCGCTTCAATGGCGCCCTGGGCAGCACCGACTGCCTGGAGGGTGCGTCGTGGTATTTCGGCCTGGACGGCAAGCAGCCGGCCGGCTCGATCGACTTCCTCAACGTGGTGCTGCACGAGATGGCGCACGGCCTCGGCTTCTCGGGCTTCGGCAACCTCAGGACCGGCCTGCCCTTTGCCGGCTACCCCGATGTCTACTCCACCTTCGTGTTCGACAATGCCCAGCAGAAGAGCTGGTACGCGATGACCCCGACCGAGCGCGTCGCGTCCGCCCTGAACGACGGCAAGCTGGTGTTCACCGGCGCCAACGTGAAGGCGCAGGCGCCCTTTGCGCTGGCGCCGCTGCTGCAGCTGCGGATCTCGGCGCCGGCGGCGGCGGCGGGTGACTACGGCTTCAACCAGGCGGCCTTCGGCCCGGTCGCGACCCCCGCCAATTTCAGCGGCGGCATCGTGGCGGCCGTCACCGGCGCCAACCGCGAAGGCTGCACGCCGTTCGACAATGCGGCCGAGGTGACCGGCCACCTGGCACTGGTCGACCGCGGCAGCTGCGCCTTCACCGTCAAGGTCGACAACGCCCAGCTGGCCGGTGCCACCGGCGTGATCATCGCCAACAACCAGCCCGGCAACGTGGTGGCCGGCGGCACGCCGGTCAATCCGGTCACGATCCCGGTGATCTCGGTCAACCAGGCCGATGGCAACACGATGAAGGCCAATCTCGCCGGGCTCAGCGGTGGCGTGGTGGTGGGCAACACCCTGGCCGGGGCCGACGCCGCGGGCCATGTCCAGCTGTATGCGCCGACCGTGCTGGCGCAGGGTTCGTCGTTCTCCCATTACGACACGCGACTGACGCCGAACGCGCTGATGGAGTACGCCATCAGTGCCGACCTGGCCGGCCAGATCGACGTCGACCTGACCCCGGCGCTGTTCAAGGACGAGGGCTGGAAGCTCAACGAGGCCAACCAGCGGCTGCTGGGCTGCGATACCGACATCCCCACCATCGCCCCCGGTGGCGTGATCGTCGGCGCCAATGTGGTGGCCAGTGCCCGGCTGCTCGCCGCCGCGGCGGGCTCGCTGGGAGAGTACCGTTCGGCCATCCACAACTACGCCGACCGGCTGGCCGGCGACGGCTTGCTGAGCAGGCGTCAGGCGCAGCGGCTGGACCGCTGTCTCAACCCCGCCAGGACGCGGCAGCAGTTCGAGGCCTGGGGCAGCGGCAGCGGGAAGCAGGACTGAGTTCGCCATCAGCGGCATGCGCGTTACGGCAGGCCGGATCCCGCCGCCATGGCGGGATCCACTGCCCGCGGGGACATACCCCTCCAACACCGGTGTCCGCGTTCGACACCATGCCGCCCGGGCGACGACGCGCCTACCCGGTCGCCTGCAGTCCGAAGAACGCCTCGGCGGTGGCACGGCTGCCCGCCGCCGTCACTTGCGCCGGCTCGCCGCGATCGCGGGCGATCTCCGCGCAGATATGCTGCAGGTACATCGGCTCGTTGCGGCGATGCGCGGGAGCCGGACGTACCGTGCGCGGCAGCAGGTAGGGCGCATCGGTCTCGATCATCAGGCGGTTGGCGGGTATCTCGCGCACCAGCTCGCGCAGGTGGGTGCCGCGGCGCTCGTCGCAGATCCAGCCGGTGATGCCGATGTGGCAGTCCAGCGCGAGGTAGTCGCGCAGCGCCTCGCCGGTATCGGTGAAGCAGTGCACCACCGCGCCCGGCACGCGCCCGCGGTAGCGCCGCAGCAGGGCGAGAAAATCCTCGTGCGCATCGCGCTGGTGCAGGAACAGCGGCTTCTGCAGCTCCACCGCCAGCTGCAACTGGCGCTCGAAGACGCGCAGCTGCACCTCGCGGGGCGAGTAGTTGCGGTTGTAGTCCAGCCCGGTTTCGCCGATCGCGCGCACCTCCGGCGACCGCGCCAGTTCGCGCAGCAGCAGCTCGGTAGCCTCGTCGTAGTCGATGGCATGGTGTGGATGCACACCCGCCGTCGCGAACAGCGTGCCCGGGTGCGCCCGCGCCAGCGCCAGGGCATCGATGCTGCCCTGGCGTGAGGCGCCGGTGACGACCATCCGCCGTACGCCATGAGCGCGCGCCCGCTGCAGCACCGCCTCCAGGTCGAGATGGAAGGACTCATGGCCGAGGTTGGCGCCGATATCGACAAGAGGCATGGTTTTCCCGGGATGGCAGGTTGGCAACGCGCAAGCATGCTTGCAATCGGGGCGCCGGTCGAGGGTCGACCCCGGTCCGCATCCCGTGGGTGGACTGCTTCGTTGGCAACGCGCGGCCGCGCCTCGGCGACCAGGCGCAGTCGGCGCATGTCCCCGCGGCCCTACATGTTCACCGGAGCGGCAAAAAGCCCGGCAGATGGTGCGAAAGCCGTCCTGCGGCCTGGGGGGACGCTTTATGCATGAACTTGCGATTTACGTTCGCCATGCCGTCGAGTTTTCGCGATGGCCCGGCCCTGTCCAGGCTGGCGCGAGACGCCGGCCGCTGCGGCACCAGCCCGAGGTTCCGGCGCCGGCGGGCCATCCGCCGCCGCCCCGGTCCGGGCGCCGCGCCGCCCTGCGCGAACGTGACCGGGTTCGCGTTGTCGAAGGCGTGGTGTCGCCGGCCGTCGACGGGTGTTTTGCGGCGGGGCGGCGGGCATGGCCCGCGGGCGTCATCGGCCGTCGCGGCCGCATTCGCCTGCCGTCGCCCGGATGTGCTACTTATGGCCTTTGCCGTTTCGCTGGAAGGGGGCGTGGACGGCTTGATTCAATTTCAGTGGGGTGGAGGATGTCGGCAGCGATCGAGCCGGCGACGAGCGGGGCTGGCGCGGTGACGGACGGACGCGAAGCGGAAGTCTGCGCGCTGCTGGTGGCGCGCGGTCGCCTGAAGGACGGTGATCTGGGTCGTGCGCGGCGCCTGCACGAGGAGGCCACCGAGGGCACGCTGACCGCCTTGATGGCGCGCCTGGGCCTGGTTTCCGAGCGCGACCTGGCCGAGGCCTGGGCCGAGTTGCTGCAGGTGCCGCTGCTGGCGGCACGCGATGCGCCCGAGCTGCCGCCGGCCGACCTCGACGTTTCGCTGCGTTTCCTCAAGCAGCAGCATGTGGTGCCGGTGCAGGACGGCGAGCATGGCCTGGCCCTGATCGTGGCCGATCCGGCCGATGCCTATCCGCTGCAGGCGGTGGCGCTGGCCGCCGGCCGCCCGGTGGCGCTGCGGGTGGGCCTGCGTTCGGAAATCGACGGCCTGATCGAGCGCTATTACGGCAGCGGCCGTTCGGCGATGGGCACGATCGTGGAGAACCTCGACGGCAGCGCCGCCGAGGAGGACGACGTCGAGCACCTGCGCGACCTCGCCTCCGAGGCCCCGGTCATCCGGCTGGTCAACCTGATCCTGCAGCGCGCGGTCGAGCAGCGCGCCTCGGACGTGCATATCGAGCCGTTCGAGAACCGGCTCAAGGTGCGCTACCGCATCGATGGCGTGCTGCACGAGGTGGAGGCGCCGCCGTCCAGCTCCACCGCAGCGGTGATCTCGCGCGTCAAGATCATGGCCAAGCTCAACATCGCCGAGCGCCGGCTGCCGCAGGACGGCCGCATCCAGCTGCGGGTGCAGGGCAAGGAGCTGGACCTGCGCGTATCCAGCGTGCCGACCAGTTTCGGCGAGTCGGTGGTGATGCGCATCCTCGACCGCGAATCGGTGGTGTTCGACTTCGCCTCGCTCGGGTTTACCGAAAACTTCCAGCAGCGCTTCGTCGACGTGCTGCAGAAACCGCACGGCATCCTGCTGGTGACCGGCCCAACCGGCTCGGGCAAGACCACCACGCTGTACACCGCGCTGTCGCACATCAACACCCCCGACGTGAAGATCATCACCGTCGAGGACCCGGTCGAATACCAGATCGAGGGCATCAACCAGATCCAGGTGAAGCCGCAGATCGGGCTGGACTTCACCGGGGCGCTGCGCTCGATCGTGCGGCAGGATCCGGACGTGATCATGATCGGCGAGATGCGCGACCTGGAGACCTGCCGCATCGCGATCCAGTCCGCGCTCACCGGCCATCTGGTGCTCTCCACCCTGCACACCAACAGCGCCGCCGGCGGCATCACCCGCCTGCTCGACATGGGCGTGGAGGACTACCTGCTCGGCTCCACCATCAACGGCATCCTGGCGCAGCGGCTGGTGCGCCGGCTCGATCCGGCCACCGCGATCCAGTACGAGGCGCTGCCCGAGGTGATCGCGCAGTTCGAGCTGGAGAAGTACACCGACGAGCGCCCGATCAGGCTGTGGCGGCCGGGCAGCAGCGCGGCCAACCCCACCGGCTACCGCGGCCGCCGCGCGATCATGGAGTTCCTGACCATGAGCGACCCGCTGCGCCGGCTGGTGATGCAGCGCGCCGACGCAGGCGAGATCGAGAAGCAGGCGCGCGCCGAAGGCATGCGCACCATGTACGAGGACGGCATCGCCAAGGCGGTTGCCGGCGTGACCACGCTGGAGGAGGTGCTGCGTGTCACGCAGGAGGGCTGAATTGAAGGCCGGGATTCGGGATTCGGGTTTCGGGATTCGCCAGGGCAAAAGCAACCCGCGGCAAACCGTGGCGGTGACGCACTACCGTCAGCCTGAGCCCCAAGCGTTATCCGAATCCCGAAACCCGGGCCCCGAATCCCGCCTGGCGGAGCCCGCCGCGTGAGCCAATTCCGCTACAAGGCCGTCAACGAGGCCGGCGACATGCTGCAGGGGCAGATGGAAGCGGCCAGCGTCGAGGAGGTCATCGGCCGTCTGCAGGACCAGGGCCACACCCCGCTGGAGGCCCACCCGGCCGACGGCGCGGCGGGCGGCAGCGGGCTGGCCGCGCTGTTCAAGCGCGGTCCGTTCAGCGGCGACCAGTTGGCCCAGTTCACCCACCAGCTGGCCACCCTGCTCGGCGCGGGCCAGCCGCTGGACCGCGCACTGGGCATCCTGCTGGAGCTGCCCGAGGGCGAGACCGCGAAGAAGCTGATCGAGCGCGTGCGCGACCGGGTGCGCGGCGGCAACACCCTCTCCTCGGCGCTGGACGAGGAAAACGGCGTGTTCCCCAAGCTCTACGTCAGCCTGGTGCGCGCGGGCGAGGCCGGCGGTTCGCTGGAGGAAACCCTGCGCCGGCTGGCCGACTACCTCGAGCGCTCGCAGGCCTTGCGCGGCAGCATCGTCAATGCGCTGATCTACCCGGCGTTCCTGATGGTCGGTGTGCTCGGCTCGCTGGTGCTGCTGCTGGCCTACGTGGTGCCGCAGTTCGTGCCGATCTTCCAGGACATGCAGGTGCCGATTCCGTGGATCACCCAGGCGGTGCTGCTGCTGGGCAACACTTTGCAGGACTGGTGGTGGCTGATCGTGCTGTTGCTCGGCGGCGGATTGTTTTACTGGCGCGCGCGGCTGCGCGATCCGGCCACGCGGCTGGCCTGGCATACCCGCCAGCTGCAGTTGCGCCTGGTCGGCCCGCTGTTGCTGAAGGTGGAAACGGCGCGCATCGCGCGCACCCTGGGCACGCTGCTGAAGAACGGCGTGCCCCTGCTCGGCGCCCTCACCATCGCGCGCCAGGTCACCGGCAACCAGGCGCTGGACACGGCGTTGAGCGCCGCGCACGAACAGGTCAAGGGCGGTGCGGGCCTGAGCCTGGCGCTGGGTCAGTCCAGGCTGTTTCCGCGGCTGGCGCTGCAGATGGTGCAGGTGGGCGAGGAGGCCGGCCAGCTCGACACCATGCTGCTGAAAGTGGCCGACACCTTTGAACTTGAGTCCAAACGCGCGATCGATCGTCTGCTGGCGGCTCTGGTACCGGCGCTGACCATCGTGATGACGGTGATGGTGGCGATCATCATGGCGGCGATCCTGCTGCCGCTTCTGAGTCTGACCAGCAACATCCAATGAAACATGGAGACATTTATGGCTGAACATGCGATGGGATTCGGGAGTCGGGATGGGGGATTCGGCAGGGCAAGAACCAAAGCGGACGGCCGGCGCTGGCACGCCTTGCCGAAACCCGAATCCCAAATCCCGATTCCCGGGCGCGCCACGCGCGCCAGCGGCTTCACCCTGCTGGAAATGCTCGCGGTCATCGTGTTGATCGGCATCATCGGCACGGTGGTGGTGACCCAGGTCGGCAAGAATGTCGACAAGGGCAAATACGGCGCCGGCAAGGCGCAGCTGACGACGCTGAGCCAGAAGATCGAGAACTATGCGCTGGACAACGGCGCACCGCCGCCGCAGCTGGAGGACCTGGTGGTGAAGCCGGCCAACGCGACGAACTGGCAGGGCCCGTACGCGAAGGAATCGGAGCTGAAGGATCCGTGGGGCCACGCCTTCGGCTACCAGTATCCGGGCCAGCACGGCAGCTTCGACCTGGTCTTCTATGGCCAGGACGGCAAACCGGGCGGCGACGGCTACAGCAAGGACGTGGGCAACTGGCAATGAAGCCGGGATTCGGGACTTGGGATTGGGGATACGGCAGAGCCAGAGCCAAGGCGGTCGGCTGGCGCTGGCGCGCCTTGCCGAATCCCGAATCCCGGCTCTCAACAGACGAAGGTCCGGTCATCCCGAATCCCGGGCGCGCAAAGCGCGCCCACGGCTTCACCCTGCTGGAAATGCTGGCGGTGATCCTGTTGATCGGTATCGCGGCCGCGGCGGTCTCGGTCTCGGTGAGCCAGGGCCTGGCCAGTGCCCGTGTGCGCGCGGCCAGCAGCGAGCTGGCCGGCGCCTTGCGGGCCACCCGCGCGCAGGCGATCGTGCGGGCGCGGGAGCAGGTGTTCGACGTGGACACGCGCTCCGACAGCTACCGCAACGTGAAACAGCAGGAGGTGCGCCTGCCCAGGGGTCTGCGCGTCAGCATCACCGGTGCGAAGGAGGAACAGCCCAACGACCACACCGGCCGCATCCGGTTCTTTCCCGACGGCAGTTCGACCGGCGGTCGCATCACCCTGCAAAGCGGCAGGCGCGAGTGGCATGTCAACGTGTCCTGGCTGACCGGCGAAGTGCGCGTGGTCGACACGGTGGCGCAGCGATGATCCGCTCGCGCGCGCAGCAGGGCTTTTCCCTGCTGGAAGTGATCGCCGCGATCATGCTGCTGGCGATCGCCTTCACGGCATTGATGAAAGTCGCCGCCGCCTCGATCCGCCTGACCCAGAACGCGACCGCGCACAGCGAGGCGGCGATGTGGGCGCGCAGCCTGCTCGACAGCGCCTTCGTCGGCGAGCCGATTACGCCGGGCAAACGCTCGGGGCGTTTCGACCGCCAGTTCCGCTGGCAGCTGCAGGTGACGCCGTGGAACAGCGCGTCGGCGCCGGGCGCGCCGATGCAGCTCTATCAGCTGGACCTGGAGGTGATGTGGGGCAGCGCGGCGCACCCGTACAGCAGCCATTTCCGTACCCTGCGCGTGGGCGGGCCGATGCCCGGGGTCGGTAAACCGGGCCTGGCGCAGGCCGGGCCATGAGGCGCGCCGCCGGTTTCACCCTGCTGGAGGTGCTCGCCGCGCTGGTGCTGCTGGCGATCCTGCTGGTGGGCGTCTATTCGGGCGTGCGCAGCGCCGCCCACGGCGTGCGTTCCGGCACGGCGACGATCGAGCGGGTCGACCAGATGCGCGCGGCCCAGCAGTTTTTGCGTCGCGAACTGGCGCAAAGCATGGTCCAGCCGATCGGGCACACCAACATGGGCGAGCCGGTGTTCTTCGCCGGCGCGGCGCGGCGGATGCGTTACGTCGCGCCGCTGCCGGGCTACCTTGGCCGGCTGGGGCCGCAATTGCAGCAACTGGACCTGAAAGACGACGGACACGGCGGCATGCAGCTGGTGCTGAGCCTCGCCGTGCTGCCGCCGGACGGCAGCCCGCCGAAGCCGCTGGGCGATCCACAAGTACTGATCGATCACCTCGGCAAGGGCCACTTCAGCTACCGCGGCGTGGACGCGAAGGGGCGGCTGGTGCCGTGGTCGGAGAGCTGGCCCGATGGCCGCTCGCTGCCGCAGCTGGTCGGCATCACGCTGCAGCCGCAAGGCACCATCGGCTGGCCGGCACTGGTGGTGCCGCTGCGTGCCAATGCCGCTGCGGTGATCGGTCCGGCCTCGGCCGGCCCGCGCATGGCGATCGGCCAAGGTGCCCTGCCATGAGGCCGCCGCCGACCTGGCCGGCCAGGCAAGCGGGCGTGGCCCTGCTGCTGGTGCTGTGGGCCTGCACCCTGCTGGCGATCCTGCTTGGCGGCTATGCCGCGCTGGCCCGTACCGAGGGCCTGCAGGCGCGCTACCAGTTCGCCGAGACGCATGCGCACTACGCGGCCGAGGCCGGCCTCATGCTCGCCTTCTACAAGCTGCAGGACCCGCGCCCGCGCCACCGCTGGAATGGCGACGGGCAGGTCTACACCTTCCGCTACGACGATGCCACGGTGAAGGTGTCCGCCATCAATGAAGGCGGCAAGGTGGACCTGAACGTGGCCACGCCGGAGGTGTTGCTGGGCCTGTTCAAGGCCGCCGGCGTGGGCGCGCCGCAGGCGCAGGCTCTGGCCAAGAACGTGGTCGACTGGCGCAGTGCGCCGGACCCTGCCAGCGGCGCCGCCGGTGCCGACTCCGCCTACCGTGCCGCCGGCCGCAGCTATGGCCCGCGGCATGGGCCGTTCTCCAGCATCGAGGAACTGCAGATGGTGCTCGGCATGACCCCGGCGATCTACCGGAAGGTGGCGCCGGCGGTTACGGTGTGGTCCGGCAGCCAGACGCCGGACCCGACCGTTGCGCCACCGCTGGCGCTGGCCGCGATTCCCGGCATGACAGCGCAGCGGCAACATGCGATACAGGCCGCGCGGTTGGTCGATGCGAACAACCCGAGTCTGGTTCTCAGCAACGGAACCACGCATAGTATCGAGTCCGAGGCCACCTTGGCCGACGGCACCAGCGCCACCGTGCGTGCGACCATTCGCGCGCAGCCAGGACAAGCCGGAGCGCAGCCCTATGCGGTGCTGCGCTGGCAGGAGGGTAAAGGGGAATGAGTACGGCAACGCAGTCGCTGCGGCCGATGATGGATCGCGTACGCCGCCAGTGGCGCGCTTCGCCGATGCCGGCGTTCTTCGCCTGGTGGGGCGCCGAGTTGCGCGGCATGTTGCCGCCGCGCTGGCGCGACCGCCTGGGCCGCGGCGCGGACTGGCACGTGCTCGAGCAGGTGGACGGCCACTGGCTGCTGCGTCGCGTCGGGCAGGCCGAGCCCCTGGCGCGCTGGAGCGACCGGGACGACGCGCGCGAGCAGCAGGTCGCCTTCACCAGCGCGTTGCAGTCGGTGGACCGCGAGGACCTGCGCGTGGCCTTGCTGCTGTCCGGCGCCAGCGCCCTGCGCCGGCCGCTGACCCTGCCGCTGGCGGCGCGCGCCAATCTGGAGCAGGTGGTCGGCTTCGAGATGGATCGGCAGACCCCGTTCCAGCTCGCGCAGGTGTACTACGGCGCCAGGGAGCTGGATGCGCCGGCGCCGCCGGGACGGCTGCAGGCGGAGCTTGTCGCGGTCACCCGCCACACGCTGGACCCGCAGCTGGCCAGCCTGCGCGCGGCGGGCATCGCGATCGACGCGGTGGATCTCGCCCAGGGCGCGGGGCGGCTGGGCGTCAACCTGTTGCCGGCGGAGCAGCGGCCGCGGCACACGCGCCCGCGCCTGCGCCTGAACCTGGCCCTGGCCGTCGCCTGCGTGGTGCTGCTCTTCCTGGTGCTGGTGCAATGGCTGCACAACCGGCAGGCGGCGCTGGCGCAGATGCAGGCCGAGGTCGCCAGCATGCGTGGCGAAGCGCAACAGGTCGCGGCGCTGCGCACCCAACTGCAGGACAACGTCGGTGCGGCCGGGTTTCTGGCCGCGCGCAAGAAGAACACCGTGGGCATGCTCAGCCTGCTGCGCGAGGCGACCCTGCGCCTGCCCGACAGCGCCTGGCTGGAGCGCCTGAGTGTCGACAACACCGGCCAGATCGGGCTGCAGGGCCAGGCGCGGCAGGCGGCGAAACTGCTGGACGCGCTGAAGGACTCGCCGCTGATCACCCACGCCAGTTTCCAGGGCAGCATCCAGCCCGATCCGACCACCGGCAAGGAACGTTTCTACCTCACCGCGCAGATGCCCCAGTCCGGGGCCGTCGCCGCGCCGGCCGGCGCCAGCTCGACCCCGGGCGAGGGCTCGCCATGAAGCCGTTGCTGAGCAGTCGTCGCGACCGTCGCCTGGCGGCCGTCGGCCTGCTGCTGCTGGGCCTGGCGATCGCCTACTTCGCCCTGCTGCACTGGTGGTTCGTCGCGCCGCTGCGGCAGATCCGCAGCGAGATGGCCGACCTGCGCGACACCCACAGCCGCTATGCCGCCGCGATTGCCGAAAAACCGGCGCTGGAGAAGCGCCTGGCCCTGCTCGGGCAGGGCCAGGCCTCCAGCCATGCCTTTCTCGCCGATGACGACGTCAACACCGCGGCGGCGGACCTGATGCAGCGGGTGGTGGACGTGGTCGGCGCGGAAACCCGCGGCGGCCGCTGCGTGGTCAGCCAGAAAATGCCGATACCGGCGGTGCCGGCGGTGGCCGGCGAGCCTTATCGCAAGGCCGCGGTGAGCATCAGCCTCAGCTGCGACATCGAGCCGCTGGCGGCCGTGTTGCAGGCACTGGAGCAGGGCACGCCGTACCTGTTCATCGACGATCTCAGCATCTACCGCAACCCGGTGGCGGCGCAGCAGGGCGCCGCCGCGGCGCTGGAAGTGCAGTTCACCGTGTCCGGTTATGTGCGTCCGGTGCCGGCCGCGGTGGCGCGCGCGGCGGCCCCGGTGGCAGGAGCTACGCCATGAATGCCGCCGACCAACGCCGCCTGACACCGTTCCTGGTCGCCGGCGTGGTGCTGCTCGGCACCGCCTTGCTGCTGCTGTTCGCCGGGCTGGGCGGCAAGGTGCGCTGGGGTGCGCCACGTGCGCCGTCGGCGCTGCCGGCGTCGGGCAACCCGGCCAACCTGCCCACGCCGGTGCCGTTGCAGGAGTTCGCCGTGGTCTGGCAGCAGCCGTTGTTCGCGCCGGATCGCAAGCCGGTCGCCGCCGGCGCCAGCAGCCTGGGCGACCTCGAGTTGACCGGCGTGATCATCACGCCTGCCGTGCGCATCGCCTTGTTGCACGACCGCAAGGGCGGCCGCGAGGTACGCCTGCGGCAGGGCGAGAGCACGCCCGATGGCAGCATCACCCTGGTCGAGGTGCTGCCGCGCGCGGCGGTGTTCGATTCCTCCTCCGGCCGCACCGAGTTGAAGCTGCCGGCTGGCGCGCCGATCGACGGGCCGAAGCCCGCGGCGCCGCCACCGGCCGGGCCGACGCCGCCGCCCGCCGGAGTCAATCGCGTGATGCGGGGCGGCTTCGCGCCGGGCAGGGGGCCGGCCGCGGCCAACGCGCCGCCGGCGCAAGGCCGCGCGCCGTCATCGCTTGCCGATCGCCTCAAGCAGCTCAGAGACAACGTCGAGAAGCGCCGCGCCGAGCGCGCCGCCGAGTCCCATTAAGGAGTAGGTCGAGCCATGTACCGCACACACTTCAAGCATGTCCTGCGCGCGGCGACGGTCGCCGCTGCCGTCTGGCTGGCCGGCTGCGCCAGCCTGCCCAAACCGCACGACGACGGCGCGCTGCAGCGCGAGGCGATGGCCGGCACGCAGAACCCGGTGCCGGCGCCACTGCCGCTGAACGCGGATGCCAGCGCGGCGGCCGGCGGCCCGGTGCAGCCGTCGGAAATCAGCAGCGGCAGCGGCCGCTTCATCAGGCCCACGGCCCTGGCCAGGCCGCGGCCCGCGGCCACGGGTGCCAACGCGGTGACCTTCAATTTCGAGAACCAGCCGGTGCAGGCGGTGGTCAAGGCGATCCTTGGCGACATGCTCAAGCAGAACTACACGATCGTGCCGGGCGTGCAGGGCAATATCTCGTTCTCCACCTCCGCGCCGGTCGATGCCGACCAGGCGCTGCCGATCCTGGAGACCTTGCTGTCGTGGACCAACAACGCGCTGATCAAGCGCGCCGGCGGCTACGTGGTGATGCCGGACAAGGACGCCGTGGCCGGCAACCTGGTGCCCAGCCTCGGCGCGATTGCCCCGGCCGGCGGCCTGCAGGCGCGCCTGTTTCCGCTGCGCTACATCTCGGCCACCGAGATGCAGAAACTGATCAAGCCGTTTGCCCGCAAGGATGCCGTGCTGCTGGTCGATCCGGCGCGCAACCTGCTGGTGATGTCCGGCACGCCCGACGAACTGGCCAACTACCAGAGCATGGTGCACACGTTCGACGTCGACTGGCTGCGCGGGATGTCGGTGGGCGTGTTCAACCTGCAATACGCCAGCGTCAACGACCTGATGCCCAAGCTCGACAGCATGTTCGGCGCGCACGGCGACACGCCGCTGGCCGGCATGCTGCGCTTCATCCCGATCGAGCGCACCAATGCGCTGGTGGTGATCAGCACCCAGCCCGAATACCTGCGGGAGGTGGGCGACTGGATCACCCGCATCGACCAGGGCGGCGGCAACGAGCCGCGGCTGTTCGTCTACGACGTGCGCAACATCAAGGCCTCGGACCTGGCCCGCTACCTGGCGCAGATCTACGCCAACGGCGGCGGTGGCGGTGGCGACAGCGGCGGCAAGACGGCGCCCGGCCTGGGCAGCGCGACGCTGGGCAGCGCGAACAACGCCAGCGCCACCAGCATGGGCAGCACGGCGGGAAGCTTCGGCTCGACGGCGGGCGGCCTCGGCGCGCCCGGCGCCAGCGGGTCGGGCGCGTTCGGCGGCCTGGGCGGTCGCGGCGCGGCCGCCGGCGGCAGTGGCGGCTTCGGCAGCGGTTCCGGCGCGCGAGGCGGCGGCCTGGCGGCCGACGGCCTTGCCGGCGGCAACGGCGCGGACGGCGCGGCGAGCGACCAGCAATACAGTTCCAGCGACGGCAGCGTGCGGATCGGCTCGGTGGACGGCAGCAACCAGCTGCTGGTGCGCGCGCGTCCGTCGCAATGGGAGGAGATCAAGGCCGCGATCACCAAGCTCGACAGCGTGCCGCTGCAGGTGCAGATCGAGACCCGCATCATGGAGGTGACGCTCACCGGCGACTTCCAGTTCGGCGTGCAGTGGTACCTGCAGGGGCTCACCGGCAGCACCACCAACAGCAATGGTAGCGTTACCCCGGGGCAGCCCTACCGGCACCGCCAGATCGCGCTGGGCTCGGGCGGCAATACCTACAACGGCTCCGACTCGCTGTTCTATTCCTTCATCAACAGCAAGATGCAGGTCGCCCTGAGCGCGATGGAAACCAGCGGCGACACCAAGACCCTGTCGGCACCGTCGATGGTCGTGCTCAACAACCAGGTGGCGCATATCCAGGTCGGCAACCAGATTCCGGTCAACCAGACCTCGATCATCGGGCTGGGCGCCAGCACCTCCACCGATGCCACGGCCAGCACGGTGACCTACCTGCCCACCGGCGTGATTCTCGACGTGAAGCCGAGGGTGAATCCGGGCGGCCTGGTCTACCTCGACGTGCACCAGCAGGTCAGCTCGACCCTGGGGCCGGCCAACGCCCAGGGCAACTTCACCATCGCGCAGCGAGACGTGGCCACCCAGGTGGCGGTGCAGAGCGGCCAGACCGTACTGCTCGGCGGCCTGATCCAGGCCGACCAGGGCACCACCGACACCGGCATCCCGGGGCTCAACCGCATCCCCTGGCTGGGCCGCCTGTTCGGCACCACCTCGCGCAACCGCGACCGCACCGAACTGATCGTGCTGATCACCCCGAGGGTGATCCGCAACGGCCAGGATGCAAGGCAGGTGACCGAGGACTACCAGAGCCGCTTCGAATCCCTCGCGCCGTTGCGCGCCAAGGCGGGCCAGGCCGGCAGCGTGCCCAGCGTGGCCGCACCGCTGGCCGCGGCGAGCCCGTCGGCACCGACCTGGCCGGAGCAGTTGCAGCAGCATGCCGAGGCCGCCCTGCAACAGGCCGATTACGCCAGCGCGCAGGACCTGGCGATGCAGTCGTGGAAGCAGGGCAGCCATCGCGGCACGCTGTGCGAGCGCAACTGGCAGGTGATCATCCAGGCACGCCAACAGGTCAACGATGGGCCGGGTGTCGCCGCCGCGCGCAAGCAACTGGCGGAATGCAGCCGGCCGCCGCCGGGAACCTGAGCCGGTTGCCGGCGCGACCGCGGGCGGCCCGGGCCGCGCCGGGCGGTATCATCCGCGCGGATGACCTCGTCCACGCCCATCTTCCCGATCGCCCCGCTGCTGGCGCGGGTCAGCCAGTCGCTCGGCGACCACCCGCGGCTGGTGCTGGAGGCGCCGCCGGGTGCCGGCAAGACCACCCAGGTGCCGCTGGCCCTGCTCGATGCGCCATGGCTGGCCGGGCAGAAGATCGTGATGCTCGAACCGCGCCGGGTCGCGGCCCGTGCCGCGGCCCAGTTCATGGCGCAGCAGCTCGGCGAAGAGGTCGGCCGGACCGTGGGCTACCGCATCCGCTTCGAGTCGAAGGTGGGCGCGGCGACGCGGATCGAGGTGGTCACCGAAGGCATCCTGACCCGGCTGATCCAGGATGATCCCGAGCTCGCCGGCATCGGCGCGATCATCTTCGACGAATTCCACGAGCGCCACCTGGCCGGCGACCTCGGCGCGGCGCTGGCGCTGGAGGTGCAGGCCACCCTGCGGCCGGGGCTGCGCCTGCTGTTGATGTCGGCCACGCTGGACGGCGAACGCATCGCGGCGTGGCTGGACGCGCCGCGGCTGTCCAGCCCCGGCCGCAGCTTTGCGGTGCGGATCGCGCATCCGCCGGCGCGCAGCCAGGAAAGCATCGAGCAGCATCTCGCCCGCGTCGCGCGGCAGGCGCTGGCGGAGGGCGAGGGCGATGTGCTGGCCTTCCTGCCGGGCCGGCGCGAGATCGCCCGCATGCAGTCCATGCTGGAGCAGAGCCTGGATCGCGAGGACGTCGAGGTGGTCGTCCTGCATGGCGAGCTATCGCTGGCCGAGCAGCAGGCCGCGCTGGCGCCGGCCGCGCCGGACCGCCGCCGGATCGTGCTGGCGACCAACGTGGCCGAGTCCAGCATCACCCTGCCCGGCATCCGCACGGTGATCGACACGGGCCTGGCGCGCGAGCCGCGGTTCGACCCCGCCACCGGTTTCAGCCGCCTGCAGACGGTCAGCATCGCGCAGGCCTCGGCCGACCAGCGGGCCGGCCGCGCGGGCCGGGTGGCGCCCGGCACCGCCTATAGGCTGTGGCCGCAAAGCCGCCGGCTGGAGCCGGCGCGCAGCGCCGAGATCAACCAGGCCGATCTGTCCCCGCTGGCGCTCGAGCTGGCCGCCTGGGGCGTGCCCTGCGGCGATGTCGCCAGCCTGCGCTGGCTGGACCCGCCACCGGCCGGTGCGCTGGCCCAGGCGGCCGACCTGCTGGGCCGGCTGGGCGCGCTGGACGGGGACGGGCGCATCACGGTGCTGGGGCGGCGGATGCTTGGCCTGGGTGCCAGCCCGCGCCTGGCCGCCGCCGCCTTGCGCGCGCCGGTCGGCCTGCGGGCGCTGATCGCCGACCTGCTGGCCCTGATGGAGGCGCGCTCGCCACTGCGTGGCCTGCAGTCGCGCAACGACGATTTTCGCGCCCGCGTGGCGGCGCTGCATGCCTGGCGCGATCGCCGCGGTGGCGTGCCGCGCGGCGAGCTGGACAACGGCGTGCTGGCGGCGATCGAACAGGCCAGCCGCGGCTGGCGTCGGCGCCTGGACGTCGCTACGGCGGCCAGCGGCATGCCCGACAGCCACAGCGTCGGCGACCTGCTGCTGCATGCCTTTCCCGACCGGGTGGCGCGTCGCGACGAGGCCAATCCGCTGCGCTACACCCTCGCCAACGGCCGCGGCGCGCGCCTGCACGAAAACACCACCCTGCTCGGCGAGCCGTGGCTGGTGGTGCTGGACCTGCGCCAGGAAGCCCGCGACAGCCTGGTGTTCGCCGCCGCGCCGCTGGACCCGCGCGTGCTCGAACGCGAGCAAACGGAACGGTTCGTGCACGAGCGCACGCTGGCCTGGAACGAGGAACGCGGCGCGGTCGAGGCGTTCGAGCAGCGCCGCTTCGGCGCCATCGTGCTGCAGCGCCACAGCGTCCCGGTGCGCGCCGAGGACGCGCTGCCGGCCCTGCTCGCGGCGGTGCGCGCGCGTGGCATCGAGGCGCTGCCGTGGAGCGAGCCGGCGCGCCGCCTGCGCACGCGCATGCAGGCCTTGCGCGAATGGATGCCGGAGCTGGGCCTGCCCGATGTCTCCGCCGCGGCCCTGCTGGCCAGCCTGGACCAGTGGCTGGCGCCGTGGCTCGACGGCAAGCACCGGCTCGATGCGCTGGCCGGGGAGACCTTGTCGCAGGCGCTGACGTCGCTGTTCGACCACGAGCAGCGGCGCCTGCTCGACGCGCACGCGCCGGAAAGCCTCACCGTGCCGAGCGGGCAGCGGCGGCGGATCGACTATCCGCCCGGCCAGCCGCCGGTGCTGGCGGTCAAGCTGCAGGAGTTGTTCGGCCTGGCCGAGACGCCCCGCGTCGGCAACGGGCGGATCCCGCTGACCCTGCACCTGCTGTCGCCGGCCGGGCGGCCGATCCAGGTGACGCAGGACCTCCGGGGTTTCTGGGAGCGCACCTATCCCGAGGTGAAAAAGGAGCTGAAGGGGCGCTACCCGCGGCATCCGTGGCCGGACGATCCGTGGACCGCCACCGCGACCCACCGGGCCAAGCCGCGCGTTCGCTGAATCGACCGCTCGCCCCTTCTCGCCGACACGGGTTGGTGACAGCATGCACCGGGCGGGAGTCCGCGGCGCCGGTATCGCCGCCGCCGCGGATCCGCCCGCCGTATCCGTTCCGATTCCCGTACCCCCAGCCTGAAGGAGCAAGCTCATGAACAAGCGTTTCGGAGTAGCCGCGTTGCTGTTGCTGGCGTTGCCGTTGCTGGCACACGCCTCCTGCGACAGCCTCAAGTCCAGCATCGACGCCAAGCTGAAGGCCAAGGGCCTGGAAGGCTACACGCTCACGGTCGCAGCGGCCGGGCAGGCGGTGGACAAGGGCAAGGAGGTGGGCCAGTGCGAGGGCAGCAAGAAGATCATCTACACCCGCGGCCACGCGGCGGCACCGGCGAAGGCGGCACCGGCACCGGCATCATCCAGCGCCGGCTGACCGTCGGCGCGGCTGCGTCGTGCGGGGCAGCACGGCGGCCCCGCCGACCTCAATGGTCCGCGCCGCGCGGTGCGGCCGGCGAGCGCTCGAAACTGCCGGCGAAGCCCGGGAACACCACCGGGCTTTCGTAGCCGTCGGCGGATACCGATGACACGCCGAAGAACCAGTCGTCGATCACCACGTCCCGCAATACCGCCTGGTCGACATCGCCCACGGCGCGCGCGAACTGCCACTGCGGCGCGGTGGTGTCGCGCCAGTGCACGCGGTAGCCGGCGGCGCCGGGGACCTTGCGCCAGTGCAGCGTGGTGTCGGTGCTTACCGCTCCCTCGACGCTGACGCCGCCGGGTGGCGCCGGCGCGCGGCTCAGTGCGGCCATGGTGATGGTGTTCAGCGCGGTCACCCGCGCCAGGTAGCGGAAATCGATGCCGGCGAGGGTGTCGCCGTAGACCACGCCGTTCTCGGTGCGCAGGTCCTGGTGCTGATGGGTGTAGTCCTCGCGCGACTCGGTGACCCGCACGGCGGGGAAGCCGGCCTTGAGCAGCTCGACCTGGTCGCCGCCGCGGCCGAAGCGGTCGGTGCGGTAGATCATCCGCACGCGCAGGTCCGGCAGGTAGCCGTCGGCGAGGCTGGACATGTAGCGGGCCAGATTGCGCGAAGGCGAATCCACCTCGCCGCCGTGGTAGCGGCGATAGTCGGCTTGCGCGGGGGTTTCGTTGCTCTTGGTGCCCTCGGAGAAGATCCGCACCGTGGTGCTGTCGAACACGCCGTTCTGGCCGCGGCTGTTGCCGATGATGTCGTTGTTGAGATCGGCCTCGACCCGCCAGCCCTGGGCCACCGCGTAGTCGGCCAGCACCTTGCCGCCATACAGGCCCTGTTCCTCGCCGGACAACACCGCAAACACCACGGTGGCGTCGTTGTGCTGCCGCGACAGCAGCCGCGCCGCCTCCAGCACCGCGGCCACCCCGGAGCCGTCGTCGTCGGCGCCGGGCGCATCGCTGTGGTTGTTCATCACGTCGCTGACGCGCGAATCCAGATGCCCGCTGATCACGATGACCCGGCCGGGATCGCCGCTGCCGCGCTTGATCCCGATCACGTCCATCACCTCGACCGGGGTCGGGATGCGCTTGCCGGTGACCATCTGCGATGGCGTGACCACCTGCAGGCAGCCGCCGCAGTCGCTGGAGATCGCCTCGAAGCGCGATTTCACCCAGCGCCGCGCCGCGCCGATGCCGCGCGTGGCCGACTTCGTGTCCGACAGCGTCTGCCGGGTGCCGAAGCCGACCAGCCGGGTGATGGTCGCGCGCAACCGGGCCTCGCTGGGCGCGCTGGCCAGCTGCTGCAGTTCCGGCTGTTCGCGCGGCACGGCCGGCGGGGCCGCCCGGGTGCTGCCGGCCGCGGCCAGCAGCACGAGGGACAGCCATGGCGTGGCTCGATTCATCGGTCGTTCCTCCTGGGCGGTGGGGGCCAACGATACAACGGGCATGTCCGGTTCGGCCGGATCCGTCGCCAGCTGCCGCCTGCGCGGACGCGCAAGAAAATGGCCCGGTCAAGACCGACCGGGCCATCGTGTCCGCCTGCCGGCCCGCAACCGCGGCCCGGCATGTTGCCGATCCTGCCGTTACAGCACGATCGGATGCGCGATGTCGCACTCGTTGGTGTCGTTCGACCAGGTGCTCTGCATGGCGAAGCTGCCGGTGCCCATCACCACGTCCGCCGACTTGCCGGTGCCGGAGCTGATCCAGGCGCATTCGTCGCCGTCTTCCTGGCCGTTGCTCCGCGATCCCTTGATGTGGTTGGTCCAGCCACCCGCCGGGTTCTGGTCGGTCACGGTCTCGGCGAATTCATGCCCGTTGACGATCGAGAAGCCGTCCAGCGTGCCGGCTGCGCCGCTGTTGACGAAGTTTTCGCCGCAGCTCGAGCCCATGTCGTAGACATACGGCATGTTGGTGAAGGCCACGTCGCCCACGGTGGACGTCACGCCGTAGCCGTCGCCCTGCCAGTCGTGCCAGGCGCAGAACGTGCCGCCGGAGGTGTTGAAGCCGTCCGGGTGCGTGCCGGTGGGCGACAGGATCACGTACTGCACGTAGCGGTTGGACGCCGCGGTGGTATTGCCGACGTGCGCGGCCGCATTGAGCGCTTCCTGCGCCAGCTGGGTGCCGGTGGCGTTCGACGGCGAGGCGACGGAATTGTCATACCAGATGCCGGCGAAGGCGCCGTTGGTCGGATAGCCGACATGACCGGCGGACGACGAGCAGGAGGTGGCGCCAGTGGCCACGCCGCTGCCGTCGCAGTACTGGGTCATCACGCCCGACCACAGCTCGCCGCCCGTGCCGAGGCCCTTGAACAGGCGCTCGAGATAGGGGACCGCGCCAACCGGGTCGCCGGTGAAGGTCATGTTGCCGCTGGCGTCGGTACCGGCCGTGCCCCACTGGCTGCCGTAAACGACCAGATAGACCTTCGGCGTGCCGCTGGTCACGCCGATGCCGTCCACGCCTCCGCCGTAGCTGAGGGTCTTCGAACTACCACTGCTGCCCGGCTTGGCGGCATGCAGCGTCCAGTACTGGTTCATGCGGGCGAGCGCCTCCCGGGTGGGAACCGCACCATGGCGGTAGGCGTGCCCGTAGGACGGTGCGTAGGGATTCTGTGTCGGCGCGAATTCGGTACCGCTGCTGTTGCCCGCCACCGCGGCACCGGCGAAAAGGCCGAGCAAGGCGGAGGCGGCGAAGGCTTTCAGCAAGCTGCTCTTGACGTACTTGGTCATATGACTCCCCAGGAATGTTCAGGACACAATGAAGCGAGTTCGGTCGGATCGACCCCATGAACTTGATGTTGCGACCAGCGCGGGGCTGGTTATCGGCATGACAGGCGATCCCCCCTCTTTCGCCTGGGCCGTTCCACCATCGTGATTATTTCCCCGTAATGCAACCACGCCCGCCAATACCCGCCAGCCATGACGGCGGATCGCCGTGCCCGTGTTTTGGCGTGGCCTGGTCCGTCGTCCCTGACCCCATATTGACGGTGTCGCGAAGATAATCTCGACATTGGGTTAGCGTCAATAGAATTCTTAACCACCGGCAACCGAAGCCACGCACCCCGCGCCGGCAATGGATCGAGGGCCAACCCGGCGGCCGACCCAGGCCAGGGGCGGCCGCGGGAAAGCACTGTTTTTGGCCTTCTTCGCCGTGGAGAAGCCCTGCGGGAACGGTGAAACGGCGTGTCTTGTCCGTCAGCCGCGGCCATGGGTCGAAAATACGCAATAATTTGCGACCAATAATGCCAACTTGCGCTTGCCGATAATCCCGCATGCGGCAGGTCGCGGGGTGGCATGCGCAACCCCGACAGTTTATCGATGGCCAGCCGGCACCCGCCCGATTCAAATAGCCAGCGGGGGCTCGTAATAGGCAGCACGGGCGCCTATTCATAATCGCCGTCAAAAGCCGTGGCGCGAGCCAGGCATATCGCTGTGCATCACCCAGCCGAATGGAAGATGGCCCGGTCGTCACTGACCGGGCCATCGGCTGCGTGCTGCCGCCAACACCGGGCGACGGGTCAACCGCCGCCGTCGCTGGTGGTGGCTCGGCGACCCGCGCCTCCAATGGGAGCCGGGCGGTGTCGCTTATTGTGCGGTCAGGGTGATGTCGTCCAGCACGAACGACGTCTGCAGGGAGCTGTCCTCGGTGCCGGTGAACTTGATCGTCACGGTCTTGCCGGCATACGCGGCGAGGTTGCTGGTATGCACCGTGTAACCGCTGGCCTGGTTGAGGTTCGAGTACGTCGCCAGCGTCTGCAGCACGGTGCCGCTGCTGCTCAGCACCTGCACGGTCAGCTTGTCGTAGGCCGTCGAGGTGGTTGTTTCGGCGGTATCGATATGCAGGTAGTAGGACAGGGTCACCGTGCTCTTGCCGCTGGGGATGGCCACCGACTGCGACACCGTGTCGGTGTGGGTGGTGCCGTAGCCGTCCAGCCAGGCGAACCAGGAGCCGCTGTGGGCGGTTTCACCCGAGCAGCCGCTGTTGCTGCACAGCGTGCCGGAGCTCATCGACCACGGCGAGGCCGCGCCGCTCTCGAAGCCGGTGTTGCCGAGCAGCTGCGAGGCGGTGCCGCTGGAAACCGTCACCGAGGCTGTCTTGGAGCTGGTCTTGCCGCTGACGCTGTCGGTCACCGTCTCGGTCACGTTGTAGGTGCCGGCGGCCGCATAGGTGTGGCTGGGGTTGGTGGCGGTCGAGCTGCTGCCGTCGCCGAAGGTCCACGCGTGCGACGAGATGCTGCCGCCGCTGTCGGTGGAGGTGTCGGTGAAGTTGGCGGTCAGGCCGCTGATCGTGTCGGTGAAGCTGGCCACCGGCGTGCCGCCGCTGCTGGCCACCGTCACCGAAGCCGTGCTGGAGCTGGTCTGGCCGCTGGCGCTGTCGGTCACCGTCTCGGTCACGCTGTAGGTGCCGGCGGCCGCATAGGTGTGGCTGGGGTTGGTGGCGGTCGAGCTGCTGCCGTCGCCGAAGGTCCATGCGTGCGACGAGATGCTGCCGCCGCTGTCGGTGGAGGTGTCGGTGAAGTTGGCGGTCAGGCCGCTGACGGTGTCGGTGAAGCTGGCCGTAGGCGTGCCGCCGCTGCTGCTACCGCCGACGATCGGGTGCGCGATGTCGCACTCGTTGGTGTCGTTGGACCAGGTCGACTGCATGGCATAGGTGCCGTTGCCCATCACCACGTTCTGGGTGGCGCCCTGGCCGGAGGTGATCCAGGCGCATTCGTCACCGTTTTCCTGGCCGTTGTAGGTCGTGTTGCCGGTGTGGTTGGTCCAGCCGCCTGCGGGGTTCTGGTCGGTCACCGTCTCGGCGTACTCGTGGCCGTTGACGATCGAGAAACCGTCCAGGTTGCCCTGTGCGCCGGAGTTGACCGAGTTGGCGCCGCAGCTGGAGCCCATGTCGTAGACGTAAGGCATGTTGGTGAAGGCGACGTCACCGACGGGCGAGCTGACGTTCTGGTCGCCGTTCCAGTCGTGCCAGGCGCAGAAGGTGCCGCTGGAGGTGTTGAAGCCGTCCGGATGCGTGCCGGTCGGCGACAGGATGATGTACTGCACGTAGCGGTTGGACGCGGCGGTGGTGTTGCCGAAGTGCTGCGCCGCCTTGACCGCCTCCTGCGCGAGCTGCGCGCCGGTGGCCTGCGATGGCGACGCCACCGAGTTGTCGTACCAGATGTTGACGAAGGCGCCGCCGGTCGGATAGCCGATGGTCGGTGCGCCGCTGGGGCAGAAGGTGGCGCCGTTGGATACCAGGGGACCGTCGCAGTACTGCGTCATCACGCCCGACCACAGTTCGCCGCCGGTACCCAGGCCCTTGAACAGGTTTTCCAGGTAGGGCACAGCGCCGACCGGGTCGTTGGACAGGGTCATGTTGCCGTTGGCGTCGGTGCCGGCCGTGCCCCACTGGTTGCCGTAGACGACGATGTAGACCTTCGGGGTGCCGCTAGTGACGCCGATGCCGTCGACACCGCCGCCGTAGCTGAGCGTCTCGGTGCCGGTGGCGGCCGTGGCGGTGGAGGTCGCGTGCAGGGCCTCGTACTGCTTCATCCGGCTGTGGGCTTCCCTGGTCGGAAACACGCCGTGGCGGTAGGGATGGCCATAGGCCGGCGAATAGGGGTTGTTCGTCGTTGGGTTGCTTGCCGCCGCCGCCGGCGCGGCGCCGTTCTGCGCGGACGCGGGATTGGCGGTCACCGGATTGGCGGCCGCGACGATCGCGACACCCGCCGCGATGGCCCATGATTTCAATCGAAAATTGCCTGGCATGTCGAACTCCCGAAGTTTTCTTGAGGACAAACGAGCCCTATGGGGACCGTGTGGCCCTCATGCATGGAGTGCCGTGGATAACCGTGGCACAAGGTATTGTTCGTGGATTGCCCCGCGATCCCGGATCCGGTACTCAACCCACCCCCGGTTTTCCCTCGGGGCCGAGCACGGAACGCAAGTGGTCTTGCGGCGTAACAATGGGATCAATCGCCAACCTCCCAATTGGCGAATGGAGCGAAGGTATTGGTTGCCGCTGAAACCAGTCAATAGGACTTTTTCAAGTGCCCGGTGATCGCCATCACATGCACGGTTAATTACGTTTTCTGGCTGCGTCGAAAATATCTTCATGCCACGCGAGGCCGCGACGGGCCGGAGCGATGGCCTTCGATTCTTCGTTCCGTCCGGCGGGGGATCGACGCAACTTCAATTTCTTTATCAGGTAGTTGCATTAACAAGCGGGTTGCCATCCCGGTATTTCCGCCGGGCCGAAACGGAGGCGCAGACTTGTTCGCTCGCCATCGAAATATTTTGCGCGAAAACGCAATTAATTGAGTTTGGAACGATATTAATCCGGACGTATCGCGAAATATGTTGCGCGGCTATTGGATGGGTTATCGCCGCGGCCAACCGGAAAACCGCGGGAGTCGATCTATCGGGTTTATTTTCGATTCAGTCGACTGCTGCCGCGCCGCGCAGCAAGGCCAGGCCAGCGTCCGAGCAAGCGGCCGCCGGTTCATTCCTCACCGGTGGCATGCGACCATGCGTGGATGAACCGGACGCGTCCCCATCGCCTGGCAGTCATCGGCGGCGGTCCGGCAGGGCTGATGGCGGCCGAGGCCGCGTGCGCGGCGGGCGTGGCGGTCGAGCTGTACGAGGCGAAGGGTTCGGTCGGGCGGAAATTCCTGCTGGCCGGCAAGGGCGGCCTCAACCTCACCCACAGCGAGCCGCGCGCGCGTTTCGTCGAACGCTATGGTGCGCGTCAGGCCGACGTCGGGACCTGGCTGGACGCCTTCGACGCGGACGCGCTGCGCGACTGGGCCAGCGGGCTCGGCGTGGCGACCTTCGCCGGCAGCTCGGGCCGGGTGTTCCCGGCCGACCTGAAGGCGGCGCCGCTGCTGCGCCGCTGGCTGCACCGCCTGCGCGAATCGGGCGTGGCCCTGCACATGCACCATCGCTGGCTGGGCTGGAGCGGTGACGCGCTGCGCTTCGCCACGCCGCAGGGCGAACGCACGGTGGCGGCCGCTGCTGCGGTCCTCGCGCTCGGCGGTGCCAGCTGGCCGCAGCTGGGTTCCGATGGCGCCTGGGTGGCGCCGCTCGGTGCGGCCGGCGTCGACATCGCGCCGCTGCAGCCGGCGAACTGCGGTTTCGAGGTGGCGTGGAGCGGGCATCTTTCCAGCCGCTTCGCCGGTGCGCCGTTGAAGCCGGTGGTGGCGCACTGGCTCGACCGCGATGGCGTGGCCCATGCGAGGCAGGGCGAATTCGTGCTCAGCGAATACGGCGTCGAGGGCAGCCTGATCTACGCGATCGGCGCCGAGCTGCGCGAGCAGATCCGCGAACGCGGCACGGCCACCTTGCGGCTGGACCTGGTGCCCGGTCGCGACGAAGCGGCACTCGCCGGGCGCCTGGCCGCGCCGCGCGGCAAGCACAGCATCGGCGACTGGCTGCGCCGTCGCGCGGGGCTGGACCACGCGAAGTGCGCGCTGGTGTTCGAACTCACCGACAAGGCCACGCTGGCCGATCCGGCCGCGCTGGCCGGCCGGCTCAAAGCCCTGCCGCTGGTCTTGCGCGCGCCGCGACCGCTCGCCGAGGCGATCAGCACCGCCGGCGGCGTGCGGCTCGAGGCGCTGGACCGGCAGCTGATGCTGCGCGAACATCCCGGCCTGTTCTGTGCCGGCGAGATGCTGGACTGGGAGGCGCCGACCGGTGGCTACCTGCTGACTGCCAGTTTCGCCAGCGGCCTGCTGGCCGGGCGCGGCGCGGCGCAGTGGCTGCTGGCCGATGCCCGCGGGTGATCGCCCGTGCGACCGTGCCGCCGAGATGAAATGCGGCGCGTAGCGCAGCGCCGACGGAAGGCTGTTCCCGCGCGGGTCGAGTCGCGTGGACAAGCCAATCCGGCGCTACGGCTTTTTGACTAGCCTGATCTCGAACAGCTTCGGCCAGCACTTGCCGGTGACGAACAGGCGGTCGCGCGCGGCGTCGTAGGCGATGCCGTTCAGCACGTCGTCGCTGGGTACGGGCAGGCGGCTGACGTCCAGCAGGCCGCTCAGATCGATCCATCCGACCACGTGGCCGGTGGTCGGGTCGATGCGGGCGATGCGGTTGGTCAGCCAGATGTTGGCGTAGATCTGGCCCTTGACCCATTCCAGCTCGTTGAGGTTGGTCACCGGGACGCCGTTGGCCTCGACCATGATGCTGCCGGTCGCCTTCAGCGTGTCCGGATCGAGGATGCGCAGCACCGACGAGCCATCGCTCATGTAGAGGTGCTTGCTGTCGCGGGTCAGCGCCCAGCCCTCGCCGGGGTAGCTGAAGGTGTGCTGCAGCTTGAAGCTGGCGAGGTCGTAGACGAAGCCGGTCTCGCTCTTCCAGGTGAGCTGCACCAGGCGGCCCTTCCAGTCGACGATGCCCTCGCCGAAATAGCGTGCCGGCAGGTCGTGACTTTGCAGCACCTTGCCGGTCGCCAACTGCACCTTGCGTACGGTCGACCGGCCTTGTTCGCCGGTGCTCTCGTACAGGTAGCCGTCCTTGTAGAACAGCCCCTCGGTGTAGGCCGAGGTGTCGTGCGGGTAGACGTGCACGATCTTGTAGCCGTAGACCGGGATGGCGGCCGGGCAGGCGGTGGCGGCGAGCAGCAAGGCGAGGGCGATGATCAGGCGGCGCATGCGGATACCAGGTGGCGGTGTCGGGGAAGGCGATCGGGTCGGCGTCAGCCCAGCGGGCGGACGCGGAAATTGCGGCCCTTGATCCGGCCGGCGCGCAGGCGTTCCAGCGCCTTGTTCGCCTGCGCGCGGCCGATCGCGACATAGGCGCGGGTGGCGAACACGTCGATCTTGCCGATGTCGGTGGCCGCCAGGCCGGCGTCGCCGGTGAGCGCGCCGAGGATGTCGCCGGGGCGCAGCTTGTCCTGCCGGCCGGCGTCGATCACCAGGGTTTTCATCGGCGCCAGGTTGAGCGTCTTGCCGCGCGGCGGCGCGATCTTCAGCTGCCGCCAGGCCAGCGCCATGCCGAGCATCTGTTCGATATTGGCCGCCTTGGGCCGCTCGCGCGGCGTGCACAGGGTGATCGCCAGGCCCGACTCGCCGGCACGTCCGGTGCGGCCGATGCGGTGGGTGTGGGTGTCGGGGTCGTGCGCGATGTCGTAGCTGACCACCAGCGGCAGCGCCGCGATGTCCAGCCCGCGCGCGGCCACGTCGGTGGCGACCAGCACCGCGCAGCTGCGGTTGGCGAAGCGCACCAGCACCTCGTCGCGGTCACGCTGCTCCATGTCGCCATGCAGCGCGAGTGCGGAGAAGCCGCGGCGGTCCAGTTCCTGCGCCACCGCATCCACTTCGCGGCGCATATTGCAGAATACCAGCGCGTGCTGGCCCTTTTCGCCGCCGAGCAGTTGCGCCAGGGCGTCCGGCTTGCTGGCCTGTTCCACCTCGATGAACTGCTGCTCGATCGCCGGCCGCTGCTCTGCCGGCGCATCCACGGTGACCACGACCGGGTCCTTCTGCACACGCCGGCTGACGGCGCGGATCTCCTCCGGGTAGGTGGCGGAGAACAGCAGGGTCTGGTGGTGCTTGGCGATGCGCCCGATGATGTCGTCGATCGCCTCGGTGAAGCCCATGTCGAGCATGCGGTCGGCCTCGTCCAGCACCAGCACCTTGATGCCGCCGCCATGCAGGCTTTCGCGCTTCAGGTGTTCCTGCACCCGGCCGGGGGTGCCGACCACGATGTGCGGGTCGTGCGCCAGCGAGGCCAGTTGCGGACCCAGCGGCATGCCGCCGCACAGGGTCAGCAGCTTCACGTTGGGGATGTTCGCGGCGAGCTTGCGGATCGCCTTGCTGACCTGGTCGGCCAGCTCGCGGGTCGGGCACAGCACCAGCACCTGCAGCCGGATCGTGTCGACGTCGAGCGCCTGCAACAGGCCCAGGCCGAACGCGGCGGTCTTGCCGCTGCCGGTCTGCGCCTGGGCGATCACGTCGCGCCCTTCCAGCATCGGCGGCAGGCTCTGTGCCTGCACCGGCGTCATCCCGGCGTAACCGAGCGTGTCGAGGCTGGCGAGCAGGGCGGGTTTGAGCGGTAGGGTGCTGAAGGAAGTCATGCGCACATGATCGCATGGGCGCCGGCCGCCCACGCGGCGGCTTGCATCCGGGCGCCGCCTCGCCGACCCTGTACGGCTACCGACCCCGTGAACATCGCCATGGATACCGTTTTCATCGAAGACCTGCGCATCGATACCGTCATCGGCATCTACGACTGGGAGCGCCGGGTGCGGCAGACGCTGTCGTTCGACATCGAGATGGCGTTCGACAACACCGTGCCGGCGGCCAGCGACGACATCGCGCACACCTTGAATTACAAGGACGTCTCCAAGCGGCTGATCGACTACGTGGGTGGCTCCAGCTTCGGCCTGGTGGAAACCCTGGCCGAGCGCTGCGCGGCGATCATCCGCGAGGAGTTCGGCGTGGCCTGGGTGAGGCTGAAGCTGTCCAAGCCCGGCGCGGTGCGCGGCGCCAAGGCGGTCGGCGTGTGCATCGAGCGCGGCCGCCGGATCGGTTGATGGCGCGCGTCTACCTCAGCCTGGGCTCCAACCTCGAACCGCACCGCTACCTGCGCGCCGCGCTGGCCGAGTTGCGCACGCGCTTCGGTGCGATCGACGTATCGCCGGCGTACCGCAGCAAGTCGGTGGGCTTCGACGGCGCGGACTTCGTCAACCTGGCGGTGGGGCTGGACACCGGGCTGTCGCCCGCGGCGCTGAACGACTGGCTGCATGCGCTGGAGGACCGCCACGGCCGCCGCCGCGACCAGCCGCGCTACGCGGACCGCACGCTGGACCTCGACATCGTGTTCTACGACGCGCTGGTACTGGATGGCCCCGGCCACCTGCAGATTCCACGCAAGGAGTTGCGGCACGCGTTCGTGCTGCGGCCGATCGCGGACATCGCGCCGGCGTTCCGCCATCCGCTCAGCGGGCTGAGCATGGCCGAGCTGTGGGCGGCGTTCCCGGTGGGGCATGAGCCGCTGCAGGTCGAAACGCTGCCGGATTGAACCAGGCGCACTGTCGCCCGCGCGCGGCGGATGCTAGAAAGAACGCTCACGATCCACGGACGAAGGGGGAGACACGCATGGCCGGTAAATTCGCACGCAGTTGGGCATTGATGAAGGCGAGCGCGGCGGTGCTGCGTTCGGACAAGTCGCTGCTGGTGTTTCCGCTGTTGTCGGGCCTGTGCACGCTGCTGGTGGCGGCCAGTTTCCTGATCCCGGTGGGGGTGATGGTGATCGGCAACGGGCACGCGGGCCAGGCATTCGACCGGGGCATGTCCGCGGGTGCCTACCTGCTGATGTTCGGCTTCTATCTGGTGCAGTACTTCGTGATCGTGTTCTTCCAGACCGCGCTGACCGGCGTGGCGCTGATGCACCTGCGCGGCGAGCCGACCAGCGTGGGTGCCGGCTTCGCGCTGGCCCGGGCGAGGCTGCCGCAGATCCTCGGCTACGCGCTGATCGCCGCCACCGTCGGCCTGCTGCTGCGGATGATCCAGGAGCGGCTCGGCCTGATCGGCCGGCTGGTGGTCGGCTTCATCGGCCTGGCCTGGACCGTGGCCACCTTCCTGGTGGTGCCGGTGCTGGCCAGCGAGGGCGTGGGCCCGGTCGATGCGGTGCGGCGCAGCGTGGAGCTGCTCAAGCGCAGCTGGGGCGAGAACCTGATCGGCAACGGTGGCCTCGGCGTGGTGTTCGGCCTGCTGATGGTGCTGGCGGTGCTGTTCGGCGCGGTGCTGATCGGGGGCGCGGTCGCGCTGCATTCGGCCGCGGCGATCGTGCTGGCGGCGGTCGTGGTGGTGCTGGGGCTGACCCTGCTCGGCCTGGTGCAGGCCTCGCTGCAGGGCATCTACTCGGCCGCGCTGTACCGCTACGCGGAAGCGGGCGAGGCCAGCGTCGGCTTCGACCAGGCGCTGCTGCAGCAGGCCTTCGCGCCGAAGCAGAAGTGATGCCGGCGATGCGCCCTGCCGACATCCTGTAGGAGCCCGCGCGCTGGCGATGCTCTTGCTTTGGACGTCCAGAGCAGAAGCATCGCCCGCCAGCGGGCTCCTACACTGACAGGGTGCGGCCGCCATCGATGCGGATGGTCTGGCCGGTGACGAAGGGTGCGTCGCGCAGCAGCCACAGCACCGCGCCGGCGACATCCTCCGGCGTGCCGGCGCGCGCCAGCGGCGTGCGCGCCAGCAGCGCCTGCCGGTCGTCGTACGGCTTGCCCTCGCCCGGCCACAGCACCGCGCCCGGGGCGACGCCGTTGACGCGCACGTCGGGGCCAAGCTCCAGCGCCAGCGAGCGGGTCATCGCGCCCAGCGCGGCCTTGGCCATGCAGTACACGGTGTGATGCGCCAGCGGCCGTTCGGCGTAGATGTCGAGCAGGTTGACGATGGCGCCGCACGCCTGGCGCAGCGCCGGGATGGCCGCCTGGCAGAGGAAGAACGGCGCCTGTGCATTGGAGGCGAACAAGTCGTTCCACTGCGCCGGGGTCGCCGTGTCCAGCGGGGTCGGGTAAAACGCCGAGGCATTGTTGACCAGCGCATCCAGCCGCCCGTAGCGGGCCAGCACTTGCTCGACCATGGGCGGCAAGGTGGCCAGCTCGGCCAGCTCGGCCCGCAACAGCAGGGTGCTGCCGGCGCGCTGCCGCTCCAGCGCATCGGCCAGCGCGCGCGCCTCGTCCGCCGAGTGGCGATGGTGCAGGGCCAGGTCGTAGCCGGCCGCATGCAGGGTTCGCGCGATCACGGCGCCGACGCGTCGACCGGCACCGGTGATCAGTGCGACGGGTCGCTCATGCTGTGGCTTCATCGGGGAGTTCCTGCGGCGATCCAGCCGCCAGCTTGCCGCAAAGGCTGGCGGGCGTCATCCGTCGCGGCAGCAGCCGGCTACGCCTTGTCGGGCTTGCGCGGCGTGCTGGCGTCGGCCTTGCGCGTGCGGCCGGCCAGCTTGCGCGCCGCCGCGCCCACGGCCTGCCCGACAGCGTTTTTTGCTGTCTTCGCCGTTGCCCGTGCCGGGGATTTCGCCTTTGGCGTGGCCGTTGGCTCTTCCCCCGCCGCCGCGGCGTCGGCGTCCTCCATCGCGGTATCGCTCTCGAACAGGGCGATGGCGGTGCTCGCCACCTGGCCGGTGTCGTAATAGGCATAGGCACCCACGCCGAGGGCGCCGATCACCGGCAGCCAGCGCGCGAGTCCCTTGGTTACCGTGCGCTCGGTCAGTCTGACGCCGATCTGCCGGGCGACCCGCTCCGCCACGTTGTACGACATGCGGCGGAAGATCAGCCGATCGCCCACCTGCACCACCAGATCGCGGAACGCCTGCGCCGCGGTGTGCCGGAACAGGCACCACAGCATCTGTTCGCGGCCGAGGCTGTGGTTGCGGCCATAGGCGGCGGCGATGTCGCTGACCATCTGGCCCTGGATCTTCCAGATCGCGACCAGCTCCGGCAGCAGGGTCAGCCAGCCCAGCGGCCCCACCGGCAGCGCCAGCGAACCGGCCGTCAGCGCGGCGCGCTGGGCGGCGCGACTGGCCAGCTTGCGCGCCTCGGTGGCGGGGTCACCGCTGCCATCGACCTTGCTGTCCGGCACCTCGCTGACGAAGTCGAGGATCGCCGCGGTGATGCGGCTGTACTCGGCCGGCGCGACCACCGCGGGCACCTGGGTACTGTGTTTGCTCATGCCGGACTCCCTGGGAGGGTGGGTGGTAGAAACGCTCGAGGCGGATATCCCTGGCCTGCGAGGACGGTTTTGCGGCGATTCGCCGGTCCATGGTGGTTGTACGGGCCAGGAAGCGGCCGGTAGTGGGCCTGGACCGCAGGCGGGGCCGTGCAGCCCGGACGACTGATGCCGCCCACGCTCCCGGGGCTGGCCCTGCGCTGGCGGCGGCCCGCTTGCGCGCAGTGTAGACAATCGGCGTGAAACCGCGGTGGTCGTCGTGCCATGCGTGCCGACGCGGGCGTGGCTTGGCATGCGCGGTTGGACAGGGGGTCATGCATGACTTTCGGGACAGCCATCGTGCGGGCGGTGTATGTAATGTTATAACATCACGTTTTCTCTCCCCGTTCCCGCCTGCCCGAGTACGCCGATGAAACATTCCCTGCTTGCCCTGAGCCTTGCCGTTGCCCTCGCCACCGTTCCGGGTTCTCCCGCCGAAGCAGCTCCCTCCGCGGTTGCCTCCCCCGCCGCGGCGGCCGCAAACGGCAATGACGAGGGTGGTGGCACGCCGCACCAGCACCGGCGCAAGGCACAGGATCTTGAAGGCGTCAGCGTCACCGCCAGGCTGGACCAGGCGCGCAACGCGCTGTCCCCCGATACCGGCAGCAGCCAGTACGTGATCGACCAGAAGGCCATCACCCAGTTGCCGCTGGGTGCGGCCACGCCGATGAACCAGGTGCTGTTGCAGGCGCCGGGCGTGGTGCAGGACTCCTACGGCGGTCTGCACGTGCGTGGCGACCACGCCAACCTGCAATACCGCATCGATGGCGTGATCATTCCCGAGTCGATCGCCGGCTTCGGCCAGACCCTCGATGCGCGCACGATCCAGGTGGTGAAGCTGCTCGATGGCGCCCTGCCGGCGCAGTATGGCGAGCGTACGGCGGCGGTGGTCGACATCACCACTAGGAGCGGCCACGCGCTCGGCAACGGCGGCAGCGTGGGCGTCAGCACCGGCAGCAACGGCATGTTGAACCCCAACGCCTCGATCTGGGGCGACAGCGGTCGCTGGAGCTATTTCCTGACCGCCAACTACATGGAGAACGATGCCGGCATCGAGAACCCTACGGCCAGCAAGAAGCCCGTCCACGATCACACCAACCAGGTCAAGGCTTTCGGCAACCTGAGCTACCTGATCAACGACGATACCCGGCTGAGCCTGCTGTTCGGGATCTCCAACAACCGCTTCCAGATTCCCGATCGTCCGGGCCAGACACCGGCGTTCGGCTACCTGGACACGGTCGCTTTCAACTCGGCCGACCTCAACGAGCGGCAGCACGAGCAGACCCGCTTCGGCGTGCTGGCGCTGCAGGGCAGGCTGGGCAGCACGGATTATCAGGTCTCGCTGGGCCAGCGTTACAGCGGCCTGCAGTACATTCCCGACGACGTCGGCGACCTGATGTTCAACGGCGTGGCCGCGGCGACCCGTCAAGCCGACCGCGCCAGCACGCTGCAGGCCGACTTTTCCATGCCGCTGGGCGACAGCCATACCCTGCGCTATGGCTTGTACGGCGATTTCGAGCAGGCGGCCACGCACGTCAACTCGCTGGTGTTCCCCGCCAACCCGGATGGCAGCCAAGCCAGCACGGTGCCGTTCACGGTCTTCACCGGCGACCACATCACCGCCCGCACCTGGGCGGCCTATGTGCAGGACGAATGGAGCATCGGCGAAAACTGGACCGTGAACTACGGTTTGCGTGGTGACCGCTACCAGGCGTTCGGCGGCAGCGAGAGCCAGCTCAGCCCGCGCCTGGGCGTGGTCTGGCAGGCGACGCCCGGAACCACCGTGCATGCCGGCTATTCGCGCTATTTCACGCCGCCGGCAGCCGAGATGATTTCCGCCACCGACATCGCCTCGTTCGCCCACACCACCAACGCGGTGAAGAACTACGGCAACAACCAGCCGCTGGCGGAGCGTTCGGACTACCTTGACCTCGGCGTGTCGCAGAACGTCGGCACGAACCTCACCCTGGGCCTGGACGGCTATCTGCGCCGGGTCGATCGCCTGCAGGACGAGGGCCAGTTCGGCCAGGCCCTGGTCTACTCCACCTTCAACTACGCCTACGGCCGCATTGCCGGCGTGGAGTTCAGCGCCAGCTATGACCAGGGTCCGTTCTCGTCGTATTTCAACTTCGCCTACAACCACGCCGAGGGCGAGCGGGTGATCACCAGCCAGTACAACTTCTCGCCGGAGGACCTGGCCTACATCCACAACCATTTCATCCATCTCGACCACGATCAGAAGTACACCTCGTCCGGCGGCGTCACCTACGCGCTGGGCGACACCACCAGGGTCGGCGCCAACTACCTGTTCGGCAGCGGCCTGCGGCGCGACGGCCTGGTGCCGAACGGCGATACCATGCCGGCCTACTTCCAGCTCGACCTCAGCATCTCGCACGATTTCGACCTTGCCCCGTTCGGCAAACTGCACACCCAGCTGGCGCTGATCAACGCGCTGGACCGCAGCTACCAGCTGCGCGACGGCACCGGCATCGGCGTGGGTGCGCCGCAGTTCGGCCCGCGTCGTGGCCTGTATCTGAGCCTGCAGAAGGAGTTCTGATCGCGCCATAAAGCCGATACAGGGAATGTAGGAGCGACTTCAGTCGCGATAGCTTTTTGGGAACCCGCCGAAAGCCTCGCCACTGAAGTCGCTACTGCAGGCATGAGATGAAAGAATGCGCGGTGCGTCCCATCGATTATGCTGGCCGCGCTTTTTTCACCATGGGCAAGACCGATGCGACCCCGCCTACCCGAACCCGGCGCCGACGAGCGCGCGCATTCCGAGCGGCTGCTGCAACTGCTGCGCGGGCTGATCGCGGCCCAGGGGCCGCTGCCGTTTTCGCACTACATGGAGCGCTGCCTGTACGCGCCGGGGCTGGGCTACTACAGCGCCGGCCGCACCAAGTTCGGCGCGGCCGGCGACTTCGTCACCGCGCCCGAGCTGGGCGAGCTGTTCGCGCGCTGTGTCGTGCGTGCGCTGCAGCCGACGCTGGCCGCGCTGGGCGCGCAGGCCGACTTCCTCGAACTGGGCGGCGGCAGCGGCGCCTTTGCCGAGTCCGCGCTGCGCGCGCTCGACGCCAGCGGCAGCCTGCCGCGGCGTTACCTGATCCTCGAGCCCAGCGCCGATCTGCGCGAACGCCAGCGCGAACGGCTGCGGACCCATCTCGGTGCCGACATCAACGCCCGTGTGCACTGGCTGGACCGCCCGCCCGAGCAGGACTGGCAAGGCGTGCTGTTCGCCAACGAAGTGATCGACGCCCTGCCGGCCACCCGCTTCAGCGTGCAAGGCGGCGAGGTCCACGAGGAATACGTGGCGCTGGATGGCGAAGGCCGGCTGAGGCTGCTGGACCGCCCCGCCGATGCGCTGGTGGGCGGCGCGGTGCGGCATCTGGAGCGTGATCTCGGCGCCGATTTCGTCGACGGCTATCGTTCCGAGGTACTGCCGCAGTTGCCCTACTGGATGCAGGCCGTGGCCGGTTCGCTCAGCGCGGGCGTCATGCTGTTCATCGACTACGGTTACGTGCGCCGCGAGTTCTACCTGCCCGAACGCAGCGACGGCACCCTGATGGCGCACTATCGCCATCACGCGCACAACGACCCGCTGTACCTGCCCGGCCTGAACGACCTCACCGCGTCGGTCGATTTCACCGCGCTGGCCGAGGCCGGCCGCAGCGCCGGCTTCGACCTGGCCGCCTATCTTCCGCAGGCGCAGTTCCTGATCGGCGCGGGCCTGCAGGAGGTCTTCGCCGAGGCGCAGGCACGGGCGGCGGACGACCATGAGAGCTATCGCCTGGCCCAGCAGGTGAAGAAGCTGCTGCTGCCGGACCAGATGGGCGAGCGGTTCCAGGCCATGGTGCTGACGCGCGGGCCCGATGCCCTGCCGCTGCCGCCCGACCTGCTCGCGGCCGACCAGCGCGGCCGGCTGTAAGGCGCGGTGTCCTATGGCGCCGGTGGGCCGGGCGGATACCCGCGCTTGAGCGCGGCGATGGCGTCGATCCGCGCCTGTGTCATCGCCTTGCCGATCGCCGGTCCGGCCAGGCCCTGTGCCACGAAGTGGGCGGCGTCGACGGCCGCCGCCGCACGGTTCGCCTCGCGCAGATAGCCGGCTTGCGGATAGGCATCCTGCCCATGGCCAAGCCGGCCGCGCTTGTCCGCCTCGCAGGCGAGCAGCAAGGTGTCCAGCCGCGCCGGCCGGCGCAAGGCGTCGACGGCGCCGAGCAGCTTGAGTACCGTCGCCGGCTTCAGTTCGAACGCGCGATGGACGTTCAGGTGCTCGCGGCACACCAGTTCGGCCAGCACCGCGTATTCGGTCGGCACCTTCAGCCGGGCGCACAGGGCACGCACGGGCGCCACGCCACGATGCTCATGGCCGATATGCCGGGGCAGCTCGCCGGCCGGCGTGAGCGCCTTGCCGAGGTCGTGCAGCAGGGCGCAGAAGCCGACCAGGCCATCGCCCGGAGCGAGCCGCGCCGCGGCGTCGAGAACCAGCTCCAGATGCACGCCGGCATCGATCTCCGGGTGGAATTCCGCACGCTGCGGCACGCCGTAGAGGGCGTCGATCTCGGGGAACAGCACCGCCAACGCGCCGCAATCGCGCAGTACGCGCAGGAAAGCCGAAGGCTGCGCCTCGGCCAGCGCCTTGCGCGTCTCGGCCCACACCCGCTCGGCGACCAGATGACTTACCTCGCCGTCGCCCACCATCTGCCGCATCAGCGCCATCGTCTCGCTGGCCACGGTGAAGCCCAGCGGTGCGAAGCGCGCGGCAAATCGCGCGACCCGCAGCACCCGCACCGGATCCTCCACGAAGGCGGACGACACGTGCCGCAGCACGCGCCGCTCGATATCGCGCACGCCGTGGTAGGGATCGGTCAGCGCGCCGTGCTCGTCCTCGGCGATCGCGTTGATGGTCAAGTCGCGGCGGGCCAGGTCCTGTTCCAGGCTTACCGTTGCATCGGCCTGGAAGACAAAGCCGTGGTAGCCGCGCCCGCTCTTGCGCTCGGTGCGCGCCAGCGCATACTCCTCGCCGCTGGTCGGGTGCAGGAACACCGGGAAATCCTTGCCCACCGGCTTGTAGCCCAGCGCCAGCAATTCATCCGGCAACGCGCCGACCACCACGTGATCGCGGTCGACCAGTGGCCGACCCAGCAATTTGTCGCGGACCGCGCCGCCCACCAGATAGATTCGCATGAGGGGGATTCTGCCACGCCGACCGACCGGCGCTGCCGCCATGGCGTCCCACCCCTTCGGCTCCGACGAGGCTGAAGGGCTCAAGTTCTGCCGCCTTTCTGCCGCTAGCCATCTGGAGCTTCAGGCAGCACCGCCTTGCGCTGGGCAAGACAGGCGGGAACCGCCGGGGGCCTCCAGGCGCGCCGGCGCGCGCAAGTATCCGCTACGGCCCTGCCGGTAGCGGCGGCAATTGACCTGCCAAGGAGTGGTGCACAGGCTTCGGCTGGACCAACTTTGTCCCTTCTCAAGTCAACCGTTGCGATCGTTGCATTGACCCTGGCGCTGGCGCAGCCGGGCAAGGCCGACGCGCGCGCGAATGCGCCGGGACAGGGGCGGCCAACGGCTTTCGACCAGTTGGCCGAGCAGCTCGAAAGCGGGGAAATTTCAGCCGGCAGCGATGCGCAGATGGCGAAGCTGCTCGCACGCATCAGGACCCTGGTGCCGGCGGGCGATGCGAAGCGGCTGCTGCGCTACCAATATCTCTACTGCCTATTCGGCATGGATGGCGAGCCGGCGCGCGCGGTGTCGGTCGCGGCGGACGGCATCGAAGCATCCAGTCGTCTTGGCTACCCGCAGGCGGAGGCCAATTTCCACTACTGCCGCGGCGATTACAGGCAAGTGCTGACGACGCCCCGGGACGCGCTGCCGGACTATCAGGCGGGTATCGCCATTGCGCGCCGCCTGGGCGACTTGCGCTTGCTCGGTGACGGGCTTTCCAATCGCGGCAACGTGCAGTCGTTGATCGGCGAGCCGGGGCTCGCTCTGGTCGACTTTCTGCAGGCGCAGCGCGACTACCAGGATGCTGGCGAGACCGTGGACGCCCAGTTGAACCTGCTCAATATCGCCACGGCCTACCGGCGCATCGGCCAGATGCCCAAGGCGCGCCAGTACATGGAGCAGTCCCTGGATTACGCCCGCCAGCGCCACGATGTGTCGCAGCAGATCGCGGCGGAAGAGCAGATGGGGTTCCTGGAGCTGGAGTCGTCCCATCAGCCGCAGGCACTGCGCCATTTCGAGCAGGCCATCGCGATGGCGCGTCCGCTGGATCAGCAGGAGGCCCTCGGCTCGGCCTATCTCGGCGAGGCGCAGGCATTCAACCTGAGCGCTCACCCCCGGCAGGCGCTGGCGTCGCTGACGCTCGCGCAAGCGGCGTTCGACCGCGTCCATGATCGTTCCAATATCGACATGATCGCCTTGCAGGCGGGCGAGGCCCATGCCGCGCTCGGTCTGTACGCCCAGGCCGAGGCCGAGTACGACAAGGCCGCGCTTTCGCTCGGCCCGAGCGGCAACCTGCGTTATCTGTCCGAGTTGCTGGGCGCGCGCGCCCGCACGGAACAGGCCCTGGGCCAGCTGCCGCAGGCGGTGGTCGACCTGCGCCACGACATCGCCGTGCGCGAGGCGCTGGACCGGAATGCCGAACGCTACAACACCATGCTGATGAGCTATCAGTTCGACAGCGCGAGGCAGGATCAGGAGGAGCGCCGCATCCGTGAGGAGAGCGCCATGCAGGGGCGCCAGCTGCTGGCCTTGCAGCGGGTCCGCCGCTGGCAAAGCCTGGCCATCGTCCTGGCCGGCCTGTTGCTGCTCGGCCTGCTCGGCCTGGCCTGGCGGCAATGGCGCAACTCGCGCCGGCTGCACTCGCTGGCGATGACCGATCCACTGACCGGCATCGCCAACCGGCGGCGTATCGAACAGATGATGGCCAGGGCGATGGAGGCCGCCGGCGAAAGCGGCGACAGGTTGAGCGTCGTCATATTCGACATCGACCACTTCAAGCGCATCAACGATATCCACGGCCACGCGGTTGGCGACATCGTGCTGGTGCGGCTGGTCGCCGCCTGCAGCGCGATGCTGCGGCCGCTCGATCAGCTGGGGCGGATGGGCGGTGAGGAGTTTCTTCTGATTCTGCCTGAAACCCCGCTCGAGACCGGCCGCAGGGTGGCCGAGCGCCTGCGCGAATGCGCCCGCCGGGTGGCGCTGGACGACATCGCGCCGGAGCTGGTGGTCACCATAAGCCTGGGCGTCGCGCAGCAGGCATACCCCGGGCAGCCCATGGAAGCCCTGCTCGAGCATGCGGACCGGGCCATGTACCGGGCCAAGGCGGCCGGACGCGACCGGGTCGAGCTGGCCGGCCCGCTGCCACTGCCCGATCCGGTTCGCGCCGGCCAGCAGGCCGTTCTGCCCTAGGCGCGCGGACGTCCGGCGCCGGCGGGCGCGGAGCCGGCGGGAGCCGGTCCCGGCGAAGGCGCGGCGGGACAGCTGACCGCGCGACGCGCGCTGGCGTCGTTCGGCAGCGCATACGGCTGGTCGATCGGGCCCATGCGCACGTCGAGCGGCACCGCCGTGCCGTGCAGGCGCCAGTCGTAGATCACGCTGAACGCCATCACCCGCGCCACGTATTCGCGGGTTTCCTTGAAGGGGATGGTGGCCACGAACAGGTCCGGGGCGAGTGTGCCGCGCGCGGCCAGCCACGCATCGACCCGGTTCGGGCCGGCGTTGTAGGCGGCGCTGGCCAGCCACGGCGAGCCGTTGAAGCGCTGTGCCAGTTGCGCCAGGTAAAGGGTGCCGAGGTCGATATTGACGGCGGGGTCGTACAGGCTGTCGCCGCCGCTCCAGGCGAGGCCGTTGCGCCGCGCCACCAGGGCGGCGGTCGCCGGCACCAGCTGCATCAGTCCGCGGGCGTCGGCGGCCGAGCGGGCGTCGCTCATCCACGCGCTTTCTGCGCGCAGGATGCCGTAGGCCCAGGCCGGCTCGATGCCTGCCTGTTCGGCCATCGCCACCAGCCCGTCCCGGGGTACCAGCGGGAAGCGCAGGCCATACAGCCGCAGCGCATCGCCGCTGCTCAGCGCGAAGACGGCGCGATCGTACCAGCCGCGCCGGTGGGCGAGCTGCACCGCCGCCTCCAGCGTGGCCCGGTCGGCGCCTTGCAGCGCGCGTGCCCATTCGCGCCGGGCCAGTCGCGGCAGGTCGACGGCGTAGAGCTCGAATGCACGGACCAGGCCGGCGCGGCCCAGCAGCTCGCGCTCGCGCTGCGCGTCGTCGCGCAGCTGCAGCGGGCACAGCGCATAGGGCTGGTTGACCTGGTCGGCGGCGAGGAAGCCGAAGAAGGTGGGCCGCTCCGCCAGGCTGGCGAACAGTCGCCGTGCCTGCCCGGCATGACCGGTCTGCCCCAGCGCGCGGGCGCGAAAGTATTGCCACTCGTCGTCCTGCTGCTGGTCGGCGGGCATGGCGTCGATCGCGTCAAGCACGCCGGGCCAGTCCTGTCGCGCCAGGGCGACGCGCACGCGCCACTCGCGGGTGCTGTCGCTCTGGGCGCCGGGGGGCAGGGCGATCAGCCGCGCCAGCGAGCCGTCCTCGAAATCGGTGGCATGGAACAAGGCCAGCGTGTGCAGGATCCGGTCGCGTTGCTGCTGGCTGAAGCGGAAGCGTGGCTGCAACTGCGCCCACGCCGCATCGGCGCTGTCCGGCTGGCGCCGCGCCATCCGGGTCAAGGCCAGCGTGGCGGCCTGTCGGGCGCGTGCGGTGTCGGGCCAGCCGGTCGCCGCGGCCAGCGCGCCGGCGGGATCGGTCAGCGCCTGGGCCAGCCGCCGCGCGCTCGCCTGGTCGGCATCCGGCAGCCAGCCGGCGAGGCTGGCGATGGTGCCGGCCTGGCCGGCATCGGCGGCGCGGTCGATGCGGGTCCACAGGCGCGCGCGGCTGAGCAGGCCCTGCTCGTGCGCCGCGTCGAGTACCGGGTCGCAGGCGCCGGGCAGGTTGCTGCGCGACCACAGGCGGGCCAGATCGTTGTCGAAATCCAGCTGGCCGCCGCCCGCCAGCTTCGCCTGCAGCGCATCGCAGCTCAGGGTCACGCCGAGACCGGGCTGGTACAGCGCCATGAAACCGGCCCAGTCGCGCCGGCGCGCGAGCTCGAGCAGAAAGGCGCGGCGCAGGTCGGCGGCGGGGATTCCGTCCGGGTATTGCCGGAGGTAGGCGGTCACCGTGGCGAGGTCGGTCTGCTGGATATCGTGTTCCAGCGCCGCCTCCTGCAGGTAGGGATACAGCGGGTAGTCGCGCAGGCCGCGGGCCAGCGCACGCCAGCCATCGCCGCCTTGCCGGGCGGCGGCGTAGGCCTGCTTGAAGGCCGCCCGCTGGTCGGTGGTGGGCGTGCCGCCCTGGGCGTGGACGATGCCGGCCAGGCCGGTCACGACCAGCGCCAGCCAGCGTGAGCGGAGGCGCCGGCGTGGGGTGGAAACGGGCATGGCAACTCCTGCGTTCGATCGGTGCCGAGTGTAGTGGATGGGCCGTTGCGGCCTGCCGCGGACTGTGCCGGATGCAGTTCGACCAGGCGCTGAATTCGCCTGCACCGTCCACGGTAAGCCGCCGCTTTCCGGTCGAACCGCGAGGCGGCGACGAAGCCGTGGCCACCGGCTCCTGCGCGGAGGCCCGGCCGGGCTGACGAGTTCGATGAGTGCCGGCGCGGCCCTGCTAAGCTGACACGCTGATTTCCACCCCGCCACGGTATCCGCATGTCGTCATCCCCCGCATCTGTGCCTTACCGAGAGGGGTTGGCGTGGCTGGCGCTGCTGTTGCTCGCCGTGGCCGGGGCGGGCTGGTGGTGGGCGGCCGGCCGGCCGGTGGACCTGCCCGATGCGCCGTCCGCGCGGATCGCCTGCGTGTCGTACGCGCCGTTCCGCAAGCCGGGCGAGACGCCGCTGGATCCGCATGCCTTCATCAGCCCCGAGCGCATCGACGCGGACCTGACGGCGCTGTCGCAGCGTTTCGACTGCGTGCGCACGTATTCGCAGGGACAGGGCCTGAGCGCGGTGCCGGCGATCGCCGCCCGCCACGGCATGAAGGTGCTGCTCGGCATCTGGCTGGGCGGCGATCGGCGGCAAAACGCCGAGCAGGTCAGGCTGGGCATCGCCACCGCGCAACGCTATCCGCAGGTGGTGCGCGGGGTGATCGTCGGCAACGAGGTGCTGCTGCGCGGGGACCTGTCCCCGGCGCAACTGATCGGCTACCTGCAGCAGGTCCGCGCGGCGGTCACCGAGCCGGTGACCTATGCCGACGTATGGGAGTTCTGGCTGCGTCATCCCGAGCTGGCCAACGCGGTCGACTACCTCACCATCCACATCCTGCCGTACTGGGAAGACACGCCGGTGGCGCCGGCGCGCGCGGTGCAGCATGTGGCCGCGGTGTACGCCCGGGTGCAAAAGGCGTTTCCCGGACGCCGGGTGATGATCGGCGAAACCGGCTGGCCCAGCGCCGGGCGACCGCGCCAGGCCGCCAGCGCCAGCATCGTCAACGAGGCGCGCTACCTGCGCGGGTTCCTTGCCTACGCGGCCAGGGTCGACATGCCCTACAACGTGATCGAGGCCTTCGACCAGCCGTGGAAACGCGCGCAGGAAGGCACCGCCGGCGGTTACTGGGGCATCTTCGATGCGCATGCGCGAGCGAAGTTTCCGATGCAGGGGCCGGTGGTCGAGGAGTCGCGCTGGTGGGCTGGCTGGCTCGCCGGCGCGGCGGCGGGAGGCCTGTTCGTGCTGGTCGGCGGATGGCGCCGCCGCTGGCGTGGCCGGCTGGCGGCGGGGCTGGCCGGAATCGCCAGCGGCTGTGCGCTGGCCTGGCAGTACCGGCAGATGCTGTTCGCCTGCCGCGATGGATGGGAGTGGACGGTATCGCTCGGCGCCTGCGTGCTGGCGCTGATCACCGCGCTGCGGCTGGCGCACTGGATCGCCGCCCGCCTCGCCGCCCAGGCCATGCCTTCACCGTTGGCGGGATGGTGGCGCCTGGGCTGGCTGTTCGCGCTGACGTACTACGACCTGCTGCTGGTGTTCGACGGGCGCTACCGCGATTTCCCGCTGGGCCTGTTCTTCCTGCCCTGCGCCGGCTTCGCCCTGCTGGCCTGGCTGTCCGATTCACGTGCGCTGCCGATGCCGCGACTGGAAGAGCGTTTCCTGGCGGCGTGGTTGCCGTTGCTGGCGCTGGTTGTGTTGATGCAGGAAGCCTGGCTGACGCCAGTGGCCTGGTTATGGCTGGGATTGAACCTGCTGCTCGCGCTGCCGGTGCTGTTCGATTGGCGCGCGGCGCGCATCGGCCTGCAGCCGCAGCAGGCGCAGGCAAGCCAGTAGCAAGGCCAGCGCGGCGGGCTCGACGCAATACAGCTGCAGGGCGAACACCGCCAGGGCGGCGCCCAGCCAGGCCAGCGCCTGCCGTCGCGAGAACAACGCGGCCGCCGCCGCCAGCAGGGCGAGCACGCCGTAGATCTGGTGCAGGAACCCGTACACCAGCCACTCGCGCCACGTGCACCACCAGGGCGCGTGGCGGTCGCTGCACAGCGCGCCGATCGCGCTGGATTCGACCAGCCCGAAACGCAAGGCCAGCGCGCCCAGGCCCACCGCCAGCAGCAGCAGCCAGGGCAGCGCCAGTCGCCATGCGGGCCTCATCGCCGGTGCTTCCCGGCGGGCTTGCGGCCGACGTGCGCGGGCAGGCGGATCTCGGCCGCCAGCGGCAGGTGGTCGGAGAACGCCTGCGGCAGGGTCCACACCTTGTCCAGCTGCACCGCCGGCGAGGTGAGGATGTGATCCAACGCCCGCCGCGGCTTCCAGCTGGGAAAGGTCGGCGTGGTCTGCGCCGGCGGCTGCAGGCTGCATTTGCTGAACAGCTGGCGCATCTCGACGCTTTCCGGTTCGGTGTTGAGATCGCCCATCAGCACGGCATGGGGAAAGTCCTGCAGCAACTCGGCGATGAAGCCGAGTTGGCGCGCGCGCGCCGGCGCGCTCAGCGACAGGTGCGCGACCATCAGCGCCAGCGCGCTGTCGCCCTCGCCGAACTGGGCCAGCAGGGCGCCGCGGCCGGGGATCCGGCTGGGCAGCGGATAGTCCAGCACCGAATAGGGCTCCAGGCGGCTGATCAAGCCGTTCGCCGAGTGTGCCAGCCGGGCCATCGGACGATTGGGCTGGTGGCTCCAGAACGGCATCCGCGCCGTTTCGGCCAGGTAGCGGGTCTGGTTGAGAAAGCCCGAGCGCAGGCTGCCGGCATCGGCCTCCTGCAGGCCGATCACGTCGAACCGGGGCAGGAGCTCGGCCAGCCGGTCGAGGTTGTCCATCTTGCGGCGCCCGGGCAGCACCGCGCTGAGGCTGCGGGTGACGTATTCGTGGTAGCGCTGCACGCTGCCGCCGGCCAGGATGTTGCAGCTCAGCAGGCGCAGTCGGCGTTCGGCGGGGGCTGTGGCTGGGGAGGGGGACGCGGCGCGGGTCATCACGGGATACGGCGGGAAATGGGGACGGTGCCTGCAGGCCGTCATCCGGCGGGGCGACCAGCATGATCCGGCAGATGTGAATGCTGCGCCAGTCGCCGCGCCTGCACGCCGCGACCGGCCGGAAATCACTTGCCGGCGAGTTCCCGCCGGGCCAGCCACAAGGCCACCGCCACCATCTCCTCATGCGAGCGGACGGTGGCCACGCGGTACTTGCCGTCGACCACCAGGGTGGGCGTGCCGTCGACCTGCCAGCGGCGGATCAGGTCGAGGTCGCGCTGCATCTTCTCGGTGGTTTCCTTGGAGTTGGCGATGCTCATGAACTTGGCGCGGTCAACGCCTTCGCGGGCGTAGAAGTCGCCCAGTTCGCCCATCGAGTTGATCGGGTAATGATCCGTGAACTTGGCCTTGAACAGCGCCAAGTGCGTGCGGTCGACCACGCCGAGCTGCTTGGCGGCGTAGTACGCGCGGGCGAACGGTATCCATTCCTCGTTGAACGGCGCCGGCATCAGCTTGAACTCCACCCCGGCCGGCAGCTCCTTGCGCAGGGTTTCGGCGACGGGCGCAAACTGGGCGCAGTGGATGCAGCCGTAGGAGAACACCTCGACGATCTCCACCTTGCCGGCCTTGCTGTAGCGCTGGTAGGGCGCCGGCAGGGTCACGTACTGGACGCCGTCGGTGTACGGTGCCGTGGCACTGGGCTGGGCCGTGCAGGCGCTGGCCAGCAGCAGGCCGCCGAGCAACACGAGCAGGGGCAGGCGGATGAAACGCTTGAGCATGGGGATGTTCCCGTTCGCAGGCAGGTGGAAACGCCGGTGGGTCCGTTCGGCCGGGCCGGCTTACTTGCCGGCGGCCACCTTCGCCACCAGCCACTGGGTCAGTTCGATCGTCTGTGCGTAGCCGCCGGCCGAGCCCGGGTCGAAACGGTACTTGCCGTCGACGACCATGGTCGGGGTGCCTTCCACGCCGTAGGCCTTGATCAGGTCGTCCGCCCGCTTCATCTGGGTGTTGACCGAAAACGAGGTGGCGATGCCGACGAATTCCTTGGGGTTGGCGCCGTACTTGGCGTAGAACTTGGCCATGTCGTCGATCGTCGGCCAGGCTTCCTTCGGCTTCAGGCCGTTGCCCTTGAGGTTGTAGGTGGACAGCTCGCCGGTTTTCCAGGTGGCGTCGAACATGGCGTCCTGGGTCTTTTCGACCAGTCCCAGCGCCTTCGCGGCATAGAACGCGCGCTGGTACACCGGCCAGTTCTCGTCGGGCCGGAACGCGGCCGGCAGATAGTTCATCACCGCGCCGGCGGGCAGGCTCCTGGCGATCTGGTCGACGGTGGAATGGAACGCGTTGCAGGCCGGGCAGCCGTAGGAGAACACCTCGGTCACCTCGATCTTGCCGGGGTGGCTGGTCGGCTGGGCCGGATCGATGACGAAATAGTTCTTGCCGGCGACCCACTTGCCGGTGTCGACGAACGGCGTGACCGCCGCCGCTGCCGGCGCGCTCCGTGCGGGCGCGGCGGCCGTGCTGGCGGTGCTGGCCGGTGCGCTCGAGGCTGCCGCGCTGGTGCCGCTGCCGGCTGGCGCGGCGCTGCTGGCTGCCGGCGCGGGCGTCGCCGTCGCGCTGGCGCTGGCGCTGGTCGCGGCGGCGGGTTGCGCGGCTTGGCCACTGTTGTCATGGCTGCAGGCGGCGAGTGCAAGCAGGGTGGCGCACAGGAAGGGCAGACGTTTCAACATGGCGGGTCTCGGATCGGCGGGACGTAAAACCGGCGGCGCCGACCTGGTGGTCGGCGCGCGGTGGGGTCAGGGAGCGGCGGCGGTAGTCGACCCGACGCCGTGCAGGCCTTCGACATAGCTCGCTACGGCGGCGATGTCGTTGGCGTCGAGCTTCCTGGCGATCGTCGGCATGATCCGCGAGTGGGCATCGTCACCCCAGCTGGTGCCGTCGTGCCAGGCCTTCAGGGTGGCTTCGACGTATTGCGCGTGCTGACCGGCCAGCTGCGGGTACATCGCACCGGGGTTGCCGCGGCCGTCGATGCTGTGGCACGCCATGCAGGCCGGCACGCCTTGCGCCGGGTCGCCCTCGCGGAACAGCGTCTGGCCGCGCTCGACCAGTGCCTGGTCGGCCACGCCCGGCAAGGATTTCTTGCTGGAGAAGTAGGCGGCGACATCGCGCATGTCCTGGGTAGACAGCGGCGTGGCCATGCCCAGCATGATCGGGTTCTGCCGCTTGCCCGACTTGAAGTCGGTCAGCTGGCGCACGATGTATTGCGCGTTCTGGCCGGCCAGCTTCGGAAACTGCGGGGCGACGGAGTTGCCGTCCAGGCCATGACAGGCGCCGCAAACGGCGGCCTTGGCCTGGCCGATCTTGGCGTCGCCGGGCCTGAGCGCCACCTGCACGGGGGGCGGTGCGGCTGCCACGGCCGCGGCAGCCGGCGCGGCGGCTGTGCTGGCGGTTGCGGGGGTACCGGCCTGGGCCAGTGCGGCGCCGGCAGGCAGGGCAAACATGAGGGTCAAGGCGGTGCCGAAGACAGCAGGCCGAAAACCAGCGGAGCGAAAACTCATACACTTGACTCCCGAGTGACTTGCAACAACTGCCCCGAGCGCAACCACGAAGCCTGCGTGTGAGCAGAAACCGAAGAATTATCCCGTGCCGTCCCATCCTGGTCAAACCATTCCCATGTCAAATCCGTTGCAGGGGGCGCAGTTCATGCTCGCCGCCCACCGCGTCAGCCAGCTTCCCGTCGACCATGGCGCCGAGGTGGCATTCGCCGGCCGCTCCAATGCCGGCAAATCCAGTGCCCTGAACGCGTTGACCAACCACAAGGGTCTGGCGCGGACCTCCAAGACGCCCGGGCGCACCCAGCAGATGGTGGCCTTCAGCCTGCCGGGCGTTGCCGCCGACGTCCAGGCCGCCGGCTCGCCGCGGCGGCTGATCGACCTGCCCGGTTATGGCTACGCCAAGGTGCCGCTGGAGATGCGCGAACACTGGCGGCTGGAGATCGACGCCTACCTCAAGCAGCGCCGCAGCTTGCGCGGGCTGGTCCTGATCGTCGATATCCGCCATCCGCTGAAGGAATTCGATCGCCAGATGCTGGAGTTCTGTTTCGCCACGCAACTGCCCTGCCACCTGCTGCTGACCAAGGCCGACAAGCTGTCGCGCGGCCAGGCAGCCACCGCGCTGGCCGCGTTGCGCAAGCAGTTCGCCGCCGAAGGGCTGCATGCCACCGTCCAGGTATTTTCTTCCTCCGCCGGCACCGGCGTGGAGGAGGCGCGCGAGGCGGTGATGGCGCTGCTGCGGCAGCCGCGGGAAGGTGCGCACCAGGCCCGCCAGCACTGAGGCGCATGGCCGGCGCCGGGCGCGAGCCTGCGGCAACGTGCCGCAGCGCTCAGCCGTCGATCGATGCCATGAACACCGTGCACAGCGCCTGCATGCCGTCGCGGTCCGCCTCGTCGAAGCGTGCGGTGAGCGGGCTGTCGACGTCCCATACGCCCAGCAGCGTGCCGTCGGCCTTGACCAGCGGCACCACGATTTCCGACTGCGAGGCGGCATCGCAGGCGATGTGGCCGGCGAACGCGTGCACGTCGCGCACCAGCTGGGTCTGGCGGCTCTGCGCGGCGGTGCCGCAGACGCCGCGGCCCAAGGCGATGCGGATGCAGGCGGGTTTGCCCTGGAACGGGCCGACCACCAGTTCGGTGCCGTCGAAAAAATAAAAGCCGGCCCAGTTCACGTCCGCCAGGCTGTGATAGATCAGCGCGCTGAAGTTGGCCGCGTTGGCGACCAGGTCGCGCTCGCCGGCGAGCAGGCCACGCGCCTGCTGCACCAGGTCGGCATAGTGTTCGCCCTTGCCGGCGTAGCTTCGGGGCTGCAGATCGAACATGAGGAATGTCCCGCCAGGAAAAGCCCTATTATGCGCCGGACGGGCTGCGGGCCTGCACGACGGCCGTCGCGACCGAGCCGCCGTCGCGCGGGTCGGGCCTGCCGCACAGCTCTGCCATGGAATCCTCACTCTTGCCCGAATCCACCCGCGCCGTGTTCATCGCCGGCACCGATACCGGCATCGGCAAGACCCATGCCGCCTGCACCCTGCTGCATGCCCTGCACGCGGCGGGTTACCGCGCAGGCGGCATGAAGCCGGTGGCCAGCGGCTGCGTGGCCACCGCCGAGGGCCTGCGCAACGACGACGCGCTGGCCTTGCAGGCGGCCAGCAGTACACCGCCGCCGTACGCCCTGGTCAACCCGCTGGCGCTGAGCGAGCCGCTGTCGCCGCACCTGGCCGCGGCGCATGCCGGCGTCACCATCGGCCTGCCACCCCTGCGGGCGGCCTTCGAGCAACTGGGCGGGCGGTACCAGCGGGTGGTGGTGGAGGGCGTGGGTGGCTGGATGGTGCCGCTGGCGCCGGGCCTGCTGGCGGCCGACCTGGCGCGGCAGTGGCGGTTGCCGGTGATCCTGGTGGTCGGGCTGCGGCTGGGCTGCCTCAGCCACGCCCTGCTCAGCGCGCGGGCGATCATCGCCGATGGCTGCACGCTGCTGGGCTGGATCGGCAACCACATCGATCCGGCGATGCTGGCGGTGGATGAGAACATCGCCACCCTGGGCGAACTGCTGCCGGCACCGTGCCTGGGCCTGTTACCCCACGGCGAGGCACCGGTACGCGCGGCGGCCCGCCTGGGTGCCGCGGTCTCGGCGTTCTGACGGGTTTCACATTCCACCTGCTGTGATCACGCAACACCCGAACCTGGAGGCAGTATGACGCGCCATCGCTACTACCTTTCCATCGCCGATCTGGCCCACGCCCGCGGTGACGACCCGCGTTTTGCCTGGCAGGGGATCGGTCCCGACGATTTCGCCGCGGCCCTGCAGGGCGCGCTTCGCGGTGACGGGCTGTTCCAGCGCTGGCGCTCGGCGCAGCCCGATCCCGATGCGGTCGACGACACCCTGGCCGCGGTCGACCCGGACGCCCAGGTGGTGGCACGGGTCGCCGACCTGCACACCGACGTGGAGCTGACCACCGACCTGCCGATGAGCGTGGTGCGGCAGCGGCTGAACCTGCTGGTCGGCGCGAGCTGGCAACTGCATGACATGCGCGCGGCGTGAGCGGGCGCGAAGGGTCGGCGACGCGGGAAATTCCGCTGCTTTGCAGCATGCGGTAGTGTTTGGAAACCACCCGCGCTGTCGGTACAGTCGGCGCCCAAGACTCACCGCGTCCGGCAACGGACCGCACAACCTTGGGAACCCCGCATGCTACGTCTCCGTTCGATCGTGATCGCCACCACCGTGGCCCTGGCCGCCTGTTCGCAGCCGCCGCAAGGTGCCGCCACCGCACCCGCCGCACCCGCCGCGACCGCCCCGGTCGCCTCCGCCAGCACCGCCGCCGCTCCCGCCACCGCCATGACCAGCAACCCGTTCTTCCACGCCAGCACGCTGCCGTTCCAGGCGCCGCCCTTCGACAAGATCAAGGATGCGGACTACCAGCCGGCGATCGAGGAGGGCATGAAGCGGCAGCTGGCGGAAATCGAGAAGATCGCCGACAACCCGGCCGCGCCCACCTTCGAGAACACCTACGTGGCGATGGAGAAATCCGGCGTCATGCTCAACCGCGTGATGATGGTGTTCGGTGCCGTCACCGCCGCCAACACCGACGACGCACTGCAGAAGGTGCAGCAAGAAGAGGCGCCGCGACTGGCGGCCCACGAGGATGCGATCTACCTCAACGACAAGCTGTTCAAGCGCGTCGAGGCCGTCTACGACCAGCGCGACACGCTCAAGCTCGACCCGGAATCGGCGCGGCTGGTCGAGGTGGTGTACCGGAATTTCGTGCATGCCGGCGCCAAGCTGTCCGATGCCGACAAGGCCAGGCTGAAGGACCTCAACAAGCAGGAATCGACCCTCAGCACCGCCTTCACCAACAAGCTGCTGGCGGCGACCAAGGCGGCGGCGCCGGTGTTCGATGACAAGAGCAAGCTGGCCGGGCTGAGCGACGCCGAGCTCGCCGCCGCGCTCCAGGCCGGCAAGGACCGCCATCTCGACGGCAAGTACGTGCTGACCCTGCAGAACACCACCCAGCAGCCCGAGTTGCGCGACCTTAGCGACCGCGACACCCGCCACAAGCTGTTCGAGGCGTCCTGGAACCGCGCCGAAATGGGCGACGCCAACGACACCCGCAAGACCATCGAGCAACTGGCGCAGATCCGTGCCGAACAGGCCAAGCTGCTGGGCTTCCCGAACTATGCCGCGTGGAAGCTGGACGACCAGATGGCGAGGACCCCGGCCACGGCGATGAATTTCATGAACAAGCTCGCGCCCGCCGCGGTCGCCCGCGCCAGGCGCGAGGCGGCAGATATCCAGGCGCAGATCGACAAGGACCAGAAGGCACTGAAGCAGCCCACATTCAAGCTGCAGCCGTGGGACTGGGACTACTACGCCGAGCAGGTGCGCAAGGCCAAGTACGACCTGGATGAAAGCCAGATCAAGCCGTATTTCGAGCTCGACAACGTGCTCAAGAATGGCGTGTTCTACGCCGCCAACCAGCTGTACGGGCTGACCTTCAAGGAGCGCAAGGACATCCCGGTGTACCAGCCGGACGTGCGCGTGTTCGAGGTGTTCGACAAGGACGGCAAGTCGCTGGCGCTGTTCTACTGCGACTACTTCAAGCGCGACAACAAGGGCGGTGGCGCCTGGATGGACAACTTCGTCGGCCAGTCGAAGCTGCTCGGCACCAAGCCGGTGATCTACAACGTGGCGAACTTCGCCAAGCCGGCCGCCGGCCAGCCGGCGCTGCTCTCGTTCGACGACGTCATCACCATGTTCCACGAGTTTGGCCACGCGCTGCACGGCATGTTCGCCGACGAGGAGTACCCGACCCTGTCCGGCACCAACACGGCGCGCGACTTCGTCGAGTTCCCGTCGCAGTTCAACGAGCATTGGGCCAGCGATCCGAAGGTGTTCGCCAACTACGCGAAGAACGCCAAGGGCGAGCCGATGCCGCCGGCGCTGGTCGAGAAAATGAAGAAGGCCAGCATGTTCAACAAGGGCTACGACATGACCGAGCTGGTCGGCGCCGCCATGCTCGATATGAACTGGCACATGCTCGGCGCCGACGCGCCGCTGCAGGACGCGGACAAGTTCGAGGCCGCGTCGCTGAAAAAGGACGGCGTGGACCTCGGCTACGTGCCGCCGCGCTATCGCTCCAGCTACTTCCAGCACATCTGGGGCAACGGCTACGCGGCCGGCTACTACGCCTACCTGTGGACCGAGATGCTGGCCGACGACGCGTTCGTCGACTTCAAGGACCACGGCGGCCTGACCCGCGCCAACGGCGACCGCTTCCGCGCGATGATCCTGTCCCGCGGCAACACCGTCGAGCTGGCCAAGCTGTACAAGGACTGGCGCGGGCAGGACCCGAGCATCGAGCCGATGCTGGAGAACCGCGGGCTGAAGGAAGTGCCGAAGAAGTAGCTGCCGTCGTCATGCCGCACGAAAAGGCCTGCGTTGCCGGCCTTTTCGTGCGCCGCCGGGCAGGTCACCGACGCGGGGTGTGCGGGCTGCTGCAAGTGGTTCAATCGGGCTTTGTGCGCCAGACCACAAGCCGCCCAGGTCCCCGCCTACGCATGCGGGCGACGGGTCTGCGGCCCGCGTGGAATAATCCCCGCTTGCCGACGGGAGCGCACACGTGGACAGCCATCATCTCCTGCAGACCGCGGTGGTGTTCCTGCTCGCCACGGTGATCGCGGTGCCGTTGTCCAAGCGATTCCGGCTGGGCGCGGTGCTTGGCTATCTGCTGGGCGGGGCGGTGATCGGGCCACAACTGCTGGGCCTGGTGCGCGACACCGGCGGCGTGGCCGCGATCTCCGAGTTCGGCGTGGTGCTGATGCTGTTCGTGATCGGCCTGGAACTGTCGCCGCAGCGGCTGTGGGTGATGCGCCGTTCGGTGTTCGGCACCGGCTTGCTGCAGGTGCTGGCGAGCACGCTGGCGATCGCGGCGGTGGGCTGGCTGCTGTTCGGGCTGAGCGGCAAGGCGGCCGCCATCGTGGGCGGCAGCCTGGCGCTGTCCTCGACGGCGTTCGGGCTACAGATCCTGGCCGAGCGCAAGGAGGCCGGTTCGGCCTACGGGCGGCAGGTGTTCTCGGTCCTGCTGTTCCAGGATCTGGCGGCGATTCCGCTGATCGCCGCGGTACCGTTGCTCGCCTCGTCGACGGCCACCCACTTCGAGTTGTTCGCCGTGGTGCGCACGGCGGCGGTGATCCTGGCCGTGGTGATCGGCGGTCGCTATCTGCTGCGGCCGGTGTTCCGCTTCGTGGCCAGGGCGGATTCGACCGAGGTGTTCACCGCCACCGCCCTGCTGGTGGTGACCGGGGTGGCATGGTTGATGGAGTTGGCCGGGGTGTCGGCCACCCTCGGCGCCTTCCTCGCCGGCATGCTGCTGGCCGATTCCGAATACCGGCACGAGCTGGAATCGAACATCGAGCCGTTCAAGGGGCTGCTGCTGGGGCTGTTCTTCATCAGCGTCGGCATGTCGATGGATGTCGCGCTGCTGCTGCAGCGGCCGCTGCAGATCCTCGGCCTGGTCGGCGCCTTGATGCTGCTGAAGGGCCTGTTGTTGTGGCCGCTGGGCCGCTTGCTGGGCGGCCTCGATCGTTCCGATGCATGGCGCCTGGTGGTGTTGCTGGCCTGCGGTGGCGAGTTCGCCTTCGTGGTGTTGCGGCAGGCGGCGGAGCAGCAATTGATCTCCCCGGGCCAGCGCGATGCGCTGGTGCTGGCGATCACCCTGACCATGGCGCTGACCCCGCTGCTGGTGGTGCTGGCGGCCAGGGCCTTGCATCTGTACCCGCGCCAGCCCGCGCGCGAGTTCGACCGCATCGAGGCCGATGCGCCGCGGGTGATCATCGCCGGCTTCGGCCGGGTCGGGCAGATCATCGCCCGCGTGCTGCGTGCGCAGGGGATCGCGTTCGTGGCGCTGGAGCACTCGGCCGACCAGGTCGACGTTTCGCGTCGTTTCGGCACGGTCAACCTGTTTTTCGGCGACCCGACGCGTCCGGAATTGCTGCGGGCGGCGCAGGCCGCCAGCGCCGAGGTGTTCGTGCTGGCCACGGATGATCCGGAAGCCAACCTGCGCACGGCGCGGCTGGTGAAACGGCAATACCCGCACCTGAAGATCATCGCCCGCGCCCGCAATCGCCAGCACGTATTCCGGCTGCTGGACCTGGGCGTCGACGACCCGGTGCGCGAGACCTTCCATTCCAGCCTGAAGATGACGCGCAAGACGCTGGAGGCGCTCGGGCTGTCGCAGGAGCTGGCCGCCGACCGGGTGGAACGGTTCCGCCGCCACGACGAGGAACTGCTGCACCGGCAGGCGCTGGTCTACGACGACGAAAGCCGGCTGATCCAGAGCACCCGTGATGCCTTGCTCGACCTGCAGCAACTGCTCGACGCCGATGCGGAGCCGGCGGCCGGGCGGCCGCGCCAGCGGGACGGCGGGGACGACGCCGGCACGTGACCCGGCGAAGGGATGCAGCATCCTGCGCGGCGATACGCAAAAGCGTGCGCCGGACGGCAATCCCGTTGACAAGGAAACGGGGCTAGTAGACTGGGCCTGACTCCCCCCTGCAAGGCGTTCCGCGGCCGCCATGAGCTCTCCGCACAACCCGGTAGTGATCCGCTTCGGCCGCGTCGGCGACACCGTACTGCTGCAGCCGTTCCTGGAGAAATTGCATCGCCGCTATGGCCGCCCCTGCGACCTGCTGGCGCTGGGCGAGTGGCCACCGCTGCTGTTCTCGGCGCAGCCGGAAGTGGCGTCCTTCATCCCGCTGGCGCACCAGAACGGCGCGTTGTGGCTGCAACCGCAGCGGCTGCGGGCGACACTGGCGCTGCGCTCGCGGCGGCAGGCGCCGTTCTACATCTGCGAGCCCGAGTACCGGGCGCGCACCAAGATCCGGCCGATGCTGGCGCTGGCCGGGGTCGCGCCGGCGCATTGCCGCTTCATCGAGGAGATCGCGTCGGTCGACGGCGAACACTGGGCGGACTGGCTGGACCGCTTCGCCGACGTCACCCCGCCGGCGTTTGCCGACGTTGCGGCGGATTCGCCCCGCGACGGCCTGCCGGCCCCGCGCCTGCGGGTGAGCCCGGCCGAGCAGGCCGACGCCGAGGCCTGGTTGCGCGAGCGTGGCTACGCCGATGGCCCGCTGGTACTGCTGCAGCCGGCCAACAAGCGCACCATGCGCTGGAACGGCATCCGCAGGGCGGACGACGACGACAAGTCCTGGCCGGCCGAACACTGGGCGGCCGTGGCGGGGGCGATCGCCACCGACTTGCCGCAGGCGCGCGTGCTGTTCTGCGGTGCTCCCGCCGAGGCGCGCTACCTCGACACCATCCTCGCCGCCGCTGCCGGCGCATCGCCGCGCATCGCCGCGGCGGCGCTGCCGCTGGATCGCCTCAAAGCCCTGCTGGCGCGGGCCCACAGCATGGTCTCGGTGGACACCGGCCCGGCGCACCTGGCCGCGGCGGTGGCTTGTCCGCTGGTGGTGCTGATGGGTGCCCGCTCGCCGCAGTTGTGGAAGCCGCGCAGCGCCAGCGGCAGTGCGGTGACCCTGCTCGGCGGCCTGCCCACGGTGCGGCGGGTCGACGAACTGGACCGTGCGCTCGTCATCGATGCCTGGCGTGCCCTGCCCGCCCGGGCGACAGCGCCGCAGGTCGTGGCGGCCTGACCCGCGGCACTTATTCGCTGGGCTGGGACGGCTGCCGCAGGGTTTGACGCACGCTAGGGATCGCCTGGCTGCGCGCAGCCAGCTCGTGCGCGATGTCGATGAGGCCCAGCTGCCTGGCCACGTCGGCGGCGGTGCGACCGAACGCATCGGTGGCGTTGCGATCGGCACCGCGCGCCAACAGCATCCGTGCCGGCGGCAGCAGGGCGTGCATGGCGCAGGCATGCAAGGCGGTGACGCCGCGCTGATCGGCATGCACGACATGGGCGCCGGCATCGAGCAGCAGCGGCACCAACGCACCGATATGGGTGGCATCGGCGCTGCTGCCCGGTGGCAGGTGCGCGCCGAGCAGCAGCAGCAAGGGTGTCTTGCCATCGCGATCGGCCTGGTTGATGTCGGCACCGCGCTTGAGCAGGACGTCGAACTGGCGCCGCGCGCGCAGGCTGTCGTTGTTTTCGAAGCCGAACTGCGCCGCGGCATGCAGCGCGTTGCGGCCGCTGTCGTCGACCGCGCCGACGTCGGCGCCGCCATCGAGCAGCCGTTCGGCGACCTCCGGGTAGCCCATCGCGGCGGCCACCATCAATGCGGTGGCGCCGTGCGGCAGGCGCTGGTCGGCCTGCACCCGCTGTTGCAGCAGCAGCGCGACCAGCGTCTCGCGTCGCGCCGCCACGGCGGCGGCCAGCGGGGTCACGCCGCTGCGCGCGGCCAGGGTGGCGTCGGCGCCGGCATCGAGCAGGGCGGCTGCCACGTCGCGGTGGCCGCCGCCGCAGGCGTGCAGCAGCGCCGAGGCGCCCTGGGCGTCCTGGCTGTCGACGGCGAAGCCGAGTTCGAGCAGGCGCTGGACCGTGACCAGCGCGCCGGCGGCCGCGGCCGCCGGCAGGTCGGCGGCGCGCAGGGGACGATGCGGGCGGGGCCAGTCGCGCCAGTTCAGCCAGCGCTCCACGGCCGGGTGCTCCAGCGCCAGCCCCAGCGGCGTTTCGCCGTTGGCATCGGCGGCTTCGGGGTTGGCGCCATGGGCGATCAGCGCACGCACCAGCGGCAGCGCCTCGGCGCCGTGTTCGAGCGCGGCGAACAGCGGCGTGCGGTTGTCGCGGTCGCGCGTATTGGGATCGCAGCCGCCGGCGAGCAGTGCCTGCAGCAGGTCGAGCTGCGCGTTGGCCGCGGCCAGGTGCAGCGGCGTGCGCCCGCGTGCATCCGCCCCGAACGGATCGGCGCCGCGCTGCAGCAGGTTCAGCGGCAGCGCGGCCGCCTGTGCCGCACCGGCCAGCGAGGACAGCGCCAGCGCGAGCAGGCCGCTGCCGGCCGGGCTCGCCCCCGCCTGCATCAATTCCTCCAGCGCTTCGGTGGACGCCGGCAGTTGTTCCAGCAGGGCGTCGAACAGGCGTCGGCCCAGCGGCGGCAGCCCCGGCGCATCGGCGGTCTCGGCATCGTCGATGCGCGGTGCCTCGAGCCGGGCTTCAGCCTGCAGGCCATGCTCGAGCAGCCAGCGCCGGGCGGCGCCCAGGCCGGGTGCGGCCAGTTCGAGATACAGCCGCGCCAGCTCGGCCTGTGGCCATTCGTGCACGCGCGCACCGAAGCCGGATACGGTGGCCCAGTGGCCCAGGCGCAGGGCTTCCAGCAGGTGGCCGGGCGTGTCGCTGCCGGCGGACAGCACGTCGCTGCTGTGGCTGGCCGGCAGCGGCGTGTCGGGATCGAGCAGGGCCACCAGGTCCCAGCGTCCGGTCGCGGCGGCGTGGTCGAGCGCGCTGCGGCCATCGCCGTCGGCGGTCCGCGGGTCGGCGCCGAGCGCCAGCAGCGCCTGCACGGTTTCCGCGCGGGAATGTGGCGATTGGCAGGCCAGGGTCAGGGCGTCGCGACCGTGCTGGTCGCGCGCGTCCACCCTAGCGTGGGCCTCGGCCAGCAGCTGCACGATGGCGCCGGCGCCGGCGCGGGCGGCCTCCATCAGGGCGGTGCTGCCGTGCTCGTCGGCCAGGTTGATGTCGCTGCCGGCGGCGCAAAGCGCGCGGGCGATCTGCTCATGGCCCTCGGCGGCGGCGCTGAGCAGGGCGTGCCGGTGGCGCGCATCGAGCGCGTTGACCGGTGCCCGATGCTTCAGCAGCAGCTTGACCCCGGTGCTGTCGTCCTCGGCGATGCCGGCGGCGGCGACCAGCGCCGGTTCGCCGCCGGCGGGTGCCGGTTTGGCACCGTGTTCGAGCAGGAATTTGGCCAGCGACCAGTTGCCGGCCCGGCAGGCACAGGCCAGCGGGCTAAGCCCGGCCTGGTTCAGCGCGTTGATCGGCGCGGCGGCGTCGAGCAGCATCGCGGCCACGCCGGGTTCCTCGCTGAGCACGGCGCCATGCAGCGGCGTATTGCCTTCGTGGTCGGTGGCGGTGGGGTCGGCGCCATTGGCCAGCAAGGTCATGACCGCCTCGGCCCGGCCATGCCAGCTGTCGCGGGTGGCGGCGAGCAGGGGGCTGATGCCGCCACTGCGGCGGTTGACGTCCGCGCCCTTGACGATCAGCGCGCGCAGCAGGCGGGTGTCGGGCAGCAGTGCCGCCAGCATCAGCACCGGCCGCTGGTCGCGGTCGCCGGGGTCGGGCGCGGTGCCCGGCTCGGCGCCGGCATCGACCAGCGCCAGCGCGCGCTCGATGTCGCCTTCGCGGGTGGCGGCGAGCAGGGCCCGGCCCTGCTCCGGCGTGCCGACGATGCGTTCCTGCGCGGTCAGCACGGGCCGCGGCATGGCCGCTGCCCGCGGGTCGCGATCGCGCTGGCGACGCGGCTGGACCTGTTCGCACAGCAGGGCGCGCAAGGTGCGGTTGGCGATGATCAGGCAGCCCAGCGGCAGCAGTGCCACGCCGTAGAGGGTCAGCGCCGCGATGCGCAGCTCCGACGGCAGCATGCCGACCAGGCCGGTCAGCGCGATGGCGCCAAACGCCAGCACGAGCAGGGACAGCGCGGCGGGCAGAAAGTGGGTGAAGAAGCGCTCTTCACGCGACAGGTGGCGGGCGAACGCGATGCTGCGCAAGGTGGCGGTGGAAATCCACGAGCCATCGCGCTGGCAGGGGTAGGCGTCGTCCCATACGAAAGCCAGCCCGAACGCGGGCCACAAGCGCCACAGCACCGCCAGCCCCAGTACCAGCGCCGTCGCCAGCAGCAGGGCGGCGCCGAGGCTGGGTGTGTGGCTGAGCTGCAGCATCGGCCATGCCACCAGCACGAAGATCAGCACCGTGTACGTGCTGAACATCACCAGGTACGCGGCACCACGTCGCAGCACGGTGCGGCCGAATCGGGGTTCGGGGTCGAAACCGATGGCGTGGCAGGTTGCCGCCATGGTCAGCGCATTGGCCAGCAGCAGCGGGATCAGGGTCAAGGGGTGCGCCGCCACGCCGGCCATGGCCACGGTCAGCAGGCCGGGGACGAACCAGGCAAGCGCTTGCAGGAACGGGGGGCGGCGGCGTGATTTGGGTGGATTCATGGCGTCACTATGGAAATCGTGCGGTTGATCGGGGCATTCCCGGACGCCGGTGGCAGGGCGCATGGATGCTGCGCCTCAATGGCCACGCTCGGCCTGCGGCGAGTGCGTATAGGCGGGGTGGTTGGCGCCGGCCAGGGTTTCCTGCGGCGGCAGCTGCAGGTGCCAGCCCTGGCGGCCCAGGTTCTCCAGTACTTGGGCGGTGTCCTCGAGCGGCAGCTTGCGCGATGCATCCAGTTGTACCTCCATCACGAAGCGCAATTCACCGAGCAGCAACGCCAGCGGCTCGGGCAGTACGTCGAACCCGTCGCGTCGCGCCAGCCACAGGTAGCTGTCGATCTTGCGCAGGCTGGCATAGACAAAACAAGGCATGGCGGTACCCGCAGGGAGGACAGGGCGGGGTGCCTTCCCCGCAGCATTCGTGAGGGTAGCAGCAGTGCGCCGCTACACCCAGACGATCGGCGCGCGATGGTTGGCGAACGTTCGGGCGAGCCCGGCGGACGAGCGGGGCGGTGGCGAACAACCCCGGGTCGTCACGCGGCTGCCGCCGGCCGGCACGCGGGCGGCGTGCCGGGCTGGCGGGTTATTCGCCGATGGTCAGCAGCGAGGCGTTGCCGCCGGAGGCGGTGGTGTTGATGGTGAGCGTGCGTTCGCCGGCGAAGCGCAGCAGGTAATGCGGGCCGCCGGCCTTGGGGCCGGTACCGGACAGGCCTTCGCCGCCGAACGGCTGCACCCCGACCACCGCGCCGATCTGGTTGCGGTTGACGTAGCAGTTGCCGACGCGGGCATGGCTGCTGATGTAGTCGACGGTGGCGTCGATGCGGCTGTGCACGCCCAGCGTGAGGCCGTAGCCGGTGCCGTTGATCTCGTCGACGACCTGCTTCAGTTCGCTCGCCTTGAAGCGGATCAGGTGCAGCACCGGCCCGAATACCTCGCGCTGCAGCAACGACAGCGAGGCGATCTCGTAGGCACGCGGCGCAAAGAAGGTGCCGTGGGCGGTGCACGCTGGGTCCATCGGCACCTCGGCGATCTTTTTCGCCTCGCGATCCATCCGCTCGGCATGGGCGACCAGGATGGCCTTCGCCTCCTCGTCGATCACCGGCCCGACGTCGGTGGAAAGCAGGCCGGGGTCGCCGACCTTCAGCTCGGCCATGGCGCCGGCCAGCATCTCGATCACCTTGTCCGCGATGTCTTCCTGCACGTACAGCACGCGCGCGGCCGAGCAGCGCTGGCCGGCGGACTGGAAGGCCGAGGCGATCACGTCCTTGACGATCTGCTCGGGCAGTGCCGAGGAGTCGGCGATCATCGCGTTCTGGCCGCCGGTCTCGGCCACCAGCACGGCGATCGGCGCGTTGCGCGCGGCCAGCGCGCGGTTGATCGCCCACGCCGTCTCGGTGGCGCCGGTGAACACCACGCCGGCCACGCGCGGATCGCGGGTGAGCGCCGCGCCCACGGTCGGGCCGTCGCCGGGCAGGTATTGCAGCACGTCCCTGGGAACGCCCGCCTCGTGCAGCAACGCGGTGGCCAGATGGCCGATCAGGGTGGTCTGTTCGGCCGGCTTGGCCAGCACCGTGTTGCCGGCGGCCAGCGCGGCGCTGACCTGGCCGATGAAGATCGCCAGCGGGAAGTTCCACGGGCTGATGCCGACGAACACGCCGCGGCCACCGAGGAACAGCTGGTTGCTTTCGCCGGTGGGGCCGGGCAGCTGCTCCGGTTCGGCGAACAGGCGCCGCGCCATGGTGGAGTAGTAGCGCAGGAAATCGGCGGCCTCGCGGATCTCGGCGATCGCGTCGGGCAGGCTCTTGCCGGCCTCGCGCACGCACAGCGCGATGAATTCGGCGCGGCGCGCCTCGAGCCGGTCGGCGGCGAACTCCAGCATGGCGGCGCGGTTGGCCACCGGCAGGGTGTTCCAGCGTTCCTGCGCGGCCAGCGCATTGGCCAGGGCCAGGTCGACCGTGGCCTGATCGGCGGTGACATAGCTGCCGATGGTGCGGCGGCGGTCGGACGGGTCGGTGACCTGCACGGTGGCGCCCTTGCTGCTGGCGCCCGGCACCAGCGGGCCGGCGCTCCACGGGCCTTGCTGGGCGTTGACCGCGGCGGCCAGCTCGTTCAGTTCGTTGTCGTTGGCAAAATTGACGCCCATGGAATTCTTCCGAAGTTCACCGTAGAGATTGGCCGGCAGCGGGATGCGCGGATGCGCGATGCTGTGGAATGCGCGCACGGTCGCGCAGGGGTCGGCCACCAGTTCGCGCGGCGGCAGGCTTTCGTCCACCACGCGGTTGACGAAACTGGTGTTGGCGCCGTTCTCGAGCAGGCGCCGCACCAGGTAGGGCAGCAGGTCCTCGTGCGTGCCGACCGGCGCGTAGACGCGGCAGGGCACGTTGAAGTTGTCCTTGCCGATCACCTCGGCGTACAGGTCCACGCCCATGCCGTGCAGGCGCTGGAACTCGAACGCACGCCCCTGCGACAGGTGGTGGACGGCGGCGATGGTATGTGCATTGTGGGTGGCGAACTGCGGATAGATCAGGCTCTCGCCGGCATTGAACAGGCGTCGCGCGCAGGCCAGGTAGGACACGTCGGTGTTCGGCTTGCGGGTGAACACGGGATAGCCGCCGAGCCCTTGCTCCTGCGCGCGCTTGACCTCGGCGTCCCAGTAGGCGCCCTTGACCAGGCGCACGTACCAGCGCCGATTGGCGGCACGGGCGGTTTCGACCAGCCAGTCGATCACGTATGGCGTGCGCTTGGCATACGCCTGCACCACGATGCCCAGGCCGTTCCAGCCCTGCAGCGAGGGGTGCCTGAAGACATCGCCGATGATGTCCAGCGACAGCTCCAGCCGCTCCGCTTCCTCGGCGTCCACCGACAGGGCGATGCCGTGCTTCATCGCCAGCTGCGACAGTTCGAGCAGCTTTTCGGTCAGCGCCTGGCGGGCGCGGGCGCGCTGGGCCACCTCGTAGCGCGGGAACAACGCCGACAGCTTGACCGAGATCGACGGCGCGTCGGTGTGGTTGGGGTAGGGGCCGCGCGCGCCCAGGGCGGCGATGGCATTGCGGTAGTCCTGCTGGTAGCGCTCGGCGGTTGCGGCGGTCAGCGCCGATTCGCCGAGCATGTCGAAGGAATAGCGGAACGCCGAGTTCTCCTTCTTCAGGCTGCGGTCCAGCGCCTCCTCGATATCGCGTCCCATCACGAACTGATGGCCCATGATGCGCATCGCCTGCCGCACCGCCGCACGAATCGCCGGGTCGCCGACCCGGGCGACCAGCCGGCGCAGCGAACCGTAGAAATCGCGGCGGGTGCCGTCGGCGAGGTTGACCAGCTGGCCGGTCAGCAGCAGGCCCCAGGTGGAGGCGTTGACCAGCAGCGAGTCGCTGCGGCCGAGGTGCTTGCGCCAGTTGGCTTCGCCCAGCTTGTCGCGGATCAGCTTGTCGGCGGTGGTCTTGTCCGGGATGCGCAGCAGCGCCTCGGCCACGCACATCAGCAGCACGCCTTCCTGGCTCGACAGGTCGTACTGGCGCATGAAGGACTCGACGACGGTCTGGTCCTGGGTGCGTCCGCGGACGCGGGTGACCAGCGCGGCGGCGCGGTCGACCACCTGCTCGCGTTCGTCCGGCGGCAGATCGGCCTGCTCGAGCAGGTCGTTGACCGCCTCGGTTTCGTCGCGCAGCCAGGCCGCCGTGATCCGCGCGCGCGCCGCGGATACCTGGGTGGGGAGTTCGGGGCTGAGTATGGATGGGGTCACAAAATGGTCCGCGTGGACGCTGCTTGCGCATGGTGGAAAGTGCGCCATTGTACGTGGTGGCCCTGCCGGCGTAAGCATCCGCGCGCATGCGTCCCGCGGCCGATATCGACCTTGCGCGTGCGGCAAAAGTCAAGGGGGGTGCGACAATCTTGCCGACCGCCTCGCCGCAGCCTATTATCGAACCGTTCCAGGCACGCCCTATCACCATGATCGTGCTTCGACCAGCTACCGCGGGCTCGCCGTGCGTCACGATGTGGCTCAGGCCCAACCGTGTGCTCAGCCGTCGCGGTCTGCATCGATTGATCATGGTGATGGTGGGGCTGGCGCTGGCAACGGCAGGCTGGGGGGCGTGGCAGGGGAATGTGTTTGCTCCGCTGTTCGCTTTGGTGGAATCGGTTGCCGTGGCCTGCGCCTTGAGTGTGGCGTGGCGGGCTGGCGATCGTGGTGAGCGCATTACCCTCGACGAAACGTCGATGGAAGTGCAGTTGCTGCCCAGCCGGCGTTGTGTGCGCTTTCCGTCCCACTGGGTGCGCGTGCTGCTGGACATGGGAGATGGTCGTCAACGCCTGCTGCTGACATCGCATGGCCGGGATCTGGAGATCGGCGTTTTTCTGGGGGATCAGGAGCGCGTCGAGCTGTCGAAGAAACTCAAGGTGCTGCTGGTCGACTTGACGGACAGTCGCGCAAACTGAACTTAAGGTGCAAGACATGACATCTGGCGGCATCAGGCGATCATTCATGGCAGCGGCGACCCTTGCCCTTGCATCGTTCGGCGGCGCGGCCCAGGCCGCCCCGCAGCCGTGGCAGCTGAACATGCAGCGCGGCGCCACTACCTGGTCGCAGGTGCCCTACGACCTGAACAACATCTCGTTCGGGATATGCGTGGTGATCGGCATCCTGGTGTTCGGCGCGATGTTCATCGCCATGTTCCGCTTCCGCAAATCGCGTGGCGCGGTCGCCGAGAAGTGGTCGCACAACACCGGGCTGGAGATCGTCTGGACCACGATACCGGTGATCATCCTGGTGGTGCTCGCCTACCTGTCCACCGGCGGGCTCACCACCTGGGCCAATACCACCGGCTCGCAGATGACGGTGAAGGTCACCGGCTACCAGTGGAAGTGGCGCTACGACTACGTCAGCTACATGGGCAAGCCGATCGACAAGGTGGGCTTCATGTCCAAGCTCGATACGCAGAGCGACCAGACCCGGCAGCTCGGCTCGGGCATGGATCCGTATGCGGTCAAGGTCGGCGACGAGAACACCTACCTGCTGAATGTCGACAAGCCGCTGGTGGTTCCGGTGGACACGAAAATCCGCTTCGTCATCACCAGCGGCGACGTGATCCACTCCTGGTGGGTGCCGGCGTTCGGCTGGAAGCTCGACGCGATTCCCGGCATCGCCAACGCGGCCTGGACCAATATCAAGACGCCGGGCACGTACCGCGGCCAGTGCGCCGAGTTGTGCGGCCAGGACCACGGCTTCATGCCGATCGTGGTGGTGGCCAAGTCGAAGGAGGATTTCGCCAAGTGGCTGGCCCAGCAGGAGGCAGCGTCGGCCACACCCGCACCCGCACCCGCACCCGCTGCGGCGCCGGCGCCGGCGCCCGCCGCGGCATCGACGGCACCGGCGACGGCGGCGGTCGCCGTCGCGCCACCGGTCGGTCGCGCGCAGGGTTGATTCACACCGTTCATGCCGTTTCTTGCAGTCGCATCCAAATAACAGGTTAGAGGTGTTAGGCCATGTCCCATGCAGCCACCCATGATCAGCACGACGATCACCACGGCGCGCCAAAGAGTTTTTTCCAGCGTTGGTGCATGTCCACCAACCACAAGGACATCGGCACGCTGTACCTGATCTTCGCGCTGACGATGTTCTTCATCGGTGGCAGCTTCGCGATGGTGATACGCGCCGAGTTGTTCAAGCCCGGCCTGCAACTGGTGCAGCCGTATTTCTTCAACGAAATGACCACCATGCATGCGCTGGTGATGATTTTCGGCGCGATCATGCCGGCCTTCGTCGGCCTCGGCAACTGGATGATCCCGTTGATGGTCGGCGCGCCGGACATGGCGCTGCCGCGCATGAACAACCTGTCGTTCTGGATCCTGCCCTTCGCCTTCCTGCTGCTCCTGTCCACGCTGTTCATGCCCGGCGGCGGCCCCGCCGGCGGCTGGACCATGTATCCGCCGCTGTCGCTGCAGAGCGACTCGCTGGCCTATGTGGTGTTCGCGATCCACCTGATGGGCATCAGCTCGATCATGGGCGCGATCAACATCATCGCCACCATCCTCAACATGCGCGCGCCCGGCATGGACCTGCTGAAGATGCCGGTGTTCGTGTGGAGCTGGCTGATCACCGCCTTCCTGCTGATCGCGGTGATGCCGGTGCTGGCCGGCGCGGTGACCATGTTGCTGACCGACAAGTACTTCGGCACCAGCTTCTTCAATCCGGGCGGCGGCGGCGACCCGGTGCTGTACCAGCATATTTTCTGGTTCTTCGGTCATCCCGAGGTCTACATCATGATCCTGCCTGCATTCGGGATCATTTCCGAGGTGATCCCGACCTTCGCGCGCAAGCCGATCTTCGGCTACAAGGCGATGGTGTTCGCGATTGCCTCGATCGCCTTCCTCTCGTTCATCGTGTGGGCGCACCACATGTTCGCGGTGGGCCTGCCGCTGGGTGCCGACATCTTCTTCATGTACGCCACCATGCTGATCGCGGTGCCCACCGGGGTGAAGGTGTTCAACTGGGTGTCGACGATGTGGGGCGGCTCGATGACGTTCGAGACGCCGATGCTGTTCGCGATCGCGTTCGTGATCCTGTTCACCATCGGCGGCTTCTCCGGCCTGATGCTGGCGCTGGTGCCGGCCGACTTCCAGTACCACGACACCTATTTCGTGGTGGCGCATTTCCACTACGTGCTGGTGACCGGCGCGCTGTTCGCGATCATCGCGGCGACCTATTACTGGCTGCCGAAGTGGACCGGCCACATGTACAGCGAATTCTGGGGCAAGATGCATTTCTGGAACAGCGTGGTGTGGGTGAACGTGCTGTTCTTCCCGATGCATTTCCTCGGCCTGGCCGGCATGCCGCGTCGCATCCCCGACTACAACGTGGCGTTCGCCAATTTCAACATGATCAGCTCGATCGGCGGCTTCCTGTTCGGCGCCTCGCAGCTGATCTTCCTCGGCGTGCTGATCCATTGCGTGTTCTTCTCCAGGAAGAAGGCGACGGACCGCGTCTGGGAAGGCGCCAAGGGCCTGGAGTGGACGGTGCCGTCGCCCGCGCCGCATCACACCTTCGACGTGCCACCGATCATCCATGACGAAGAGCTCGCGCACGGCAACGTGCACGGCTGACCAATCCCGATGCCCTGCCCATGCGAATGGGCGGGGCCATGCCAGTAGAAGACCATCCGCATGACGCAGTCGATGACAGACAAGAGCAGCCCGGACGATCGCCGCGGTGTCCGGCGCACGGTCACCATCCTGGTGGCGGTGGTGCTGACGTTCTTTGCGCTGTCATTCGTGCAGATCATGCTGATGAGGTAGTGATCCACCAGCAACCGACGCTTTCGTTCCATCGCCCGGGTCGGCGCGACCGGCATGCAGTTCCCCGAGCGGTCCGACGGGGCAAAAGCCATCAAGAGAAATCCACGGGGTCTCACCATGGGTCAGCAGCACGACGCGTACTTCATCCCGGCCAAGAGCTACTGGCCGTTCGTGGCCGCAATGGTCATGTTCACCACCATGTTCGGTGCCGCGCACTGGCTCAATGCCGCGCCCGGCGAGGCAGGCTTCGGCCGCACCGTGCTGACCGTGGGCGTGGTCGGCGTGCTGGGGATGTTCTTCGGCTGGTTCCGCTCGGTGATCAACGAATCGCTGGCTGGCGACTACAACCACCAGGTGGATACCTCGTTCCGCATGGGGATGATGTGGTTCATCTTTTCCGAGGTGATGTTTTTCGGTGCGTTCTTCGGCGCGCTGTTCTTCATCCGCATGTTTTCGGTGCCGTGGCTGGGCGGCGCAGGCCACGGCGCGCTCACCCACCAGTTCCTGTGGAGTGACTACACGGCCTCATGGGGCGCCAACGGGGGCAATGGCCCGGCGCACGTCGGCGGCACCTTCAGCACCGTGTCGCCGTGGGGCCTGCCGCTGCTCAATACCCTGATCCTGCTTTCCTCCAGCGTCACCGTCACGATCGCCCATCACGCGCTGCGTGCCGGACACCGCGGCAAGATCCTGGTGTTTCTCGGCCTTACCGTGCTGCTGGGTGCGCTGTTCCTCAATTTCCAGGCGCACGAGTACATCGAGGCCTACCATGAGCTGAACCTGACCCTGCACAGCGGCGTCTATGGTTCGACCTTCTTCCTGCTGACCGGCTTTCACGGCCTGCACGTCACCCTCGGCACGATCATGCTGGCGGTGATCTGGTTCCGGGTGCTGAAGGGGCATTTCAGCAAGGAGCACCATTTCGGCTTCGAGGCGGTCTCGTGGTACTGGCACTTCGTCGATGTCGTCTGGCTGGGCCTGTTCATGTTCGTCTACATCCTCTGACCGGATCGCGGCGAACGTCCCGCCGGAAGCTCGCCACGGGCGTACCGCCGGTGGGACTGAATGGCCGCCGTTGTCCGTTGCTCCGGCCAAAGGCCTGGGCCGATGGCTATCCGCCCGCCGCCGCCCGCCTGTGCGAAGCTTCGCCCGGCCTGAGCCTGGCCGCCGTGGCCACGGCGCATCCAGCCCGATATGCCGCAAGCGCCGGTCGCGGCGCGGCTTCCCGTAGCCTGCGCGCGGGCACAAGGTGGTTGGGGTGGGGCGGGCGATCTTGAAAGGCCGGGACGCGCGAGTCGATGAATTTGTCCAGGCGGCCGAGGCGGCGCTGACGCAATCGGGCTTCATGCCGCCGGCCCGGGGCGAGGTTCGCGCGCTGGTGTTCCCGACGTCGGCCTTGTCCGCCCACGTTCGCGCTGCCGAAGGCCTGCTGGACGGGGCCGAGGTCGGGCGCGCCGCACGCCTTCGCTTCGATCGTGACCGCGACAACTACATCATCGCCCACGCGCTATGGCGGCTGCTGCTGGCCAGGAGCCTTGGCCTGGCGCCGGGCGCCCTGCGGTTGCTCAGTGCACCGTCGGGGCAACCGCGCTTGCCGGGTACCGGGTTCAGCACCAGCCTGAGTCACAGCGGCGGCTGGGTCGCCATGGCGGTCTGCAACGGCGAGAGCGTGGGCATCGACATCGAACAGGTGCCACCGCGCCTGCGCATGGGCGACCTCATCCAGACCATCTGCACCCCGGCCGAGGCGCTGCGCGCGACGACGCTCGCGGAGGTGCCGCGGGAAGCGGAGCTGCTAGCGCTGTGGACCCGCAAGGAGGCGTTGCTCAAGGCATTCGGCGTGGGTCTGGCCGAGCCGCTGACAAGCCTGCGGGCGGACGAGGGCGCATGGGTGGCGCCGCCGCCGGCCGCCGCCGGCCTAGCGCCGTGCCGGGCTGTGATGTTGAACCTGGGTGCCGGACTGGTCGGCGCACTTGCCGTGCCCGCCGGCATTACCCTGGCGGGCCTGCACCGTTTCGATGCCATCTGACACCGATGGCTGGGGTTTTGTGCCCAAAATATGATGCGTCGCACACAATGCATGCACGGAAGGACTTGACGAAATGCCCATCTTGTAGCAGAGAATTCATCTCCCTCGCATGGACTAAGCGCGCGCTTCGGGCTATGGTTCAGTTCGCCCCGCCGGATGCGGGCGTGCAAAGGGGGGGAGGGGGTACGGCATGTTTCGGTTCATACACCGTCAGAACATTCGCTGGTTGCTGCTGCTCGGCCTTGCCGAGTTGCTGCTCTTGAGCGCATCCCTGAACGCGGCGATGTTCCTGCGCTATTTTCGTCAACCTGACGAATGGGCCCTGTATGCCCGCCACATGCCCGAGCGCGCCCTGATGTTCGCCCTGGTGATCCAGCTGGGGCTGATGGCCCTGGGCCAGTATCGATCGCACATCCGCAACAGCTGGTTCGGCCTGCTCACCCATCAGCTGGTCGGTTTCGTGTTGGGTGGCCTGGGTCTGTTCGTGATGTATTACCTGGTGCCGCAGGGATACGTCGGTCGCGGCGTCATGGGCATCGCCCTGCTGCTGGGTTACGTGGGCACCTGCGCCTTTCGCGCCGCCTACCTGCACGTGCGCGATGTCGAGGTGCTCCGCCGCCGCGTCCTGGTGCTCGGCGCGGGCCAGCGTGCCGCACAGATCCATACCGGCATGCGGCGACGTTCCGATCGGCAGGGCTTTCGCGTCGTGGGCTACATGCCGGCGCCAGGGGAGACCACCGCGGTGCCGGCGGAATACCTGCTGCAGGGCAATCTCCCTATCCATGTCTGGGCCACCCAGGAACAGATCGACGAGATCGTGGTCGCGGTCGATGACCGGCGCGGCACGCTGCCCATGGCCGAGCTGCTCGAGTGCAGGCAGCTGGGCATCGCGATTACCGACCTCACCACGTTTTTCGAGCGCGAGTCGGGTCGGGTGCAACTGCTGCTGACCAACCCTTCCTGGCTGATCTTTTCGCAGGGTTTCGACGTTACCCCGCTACGTCGTTTCAGCAAGCGCTGTTTCGACCTGGGCGTTGCCGGCCTGGTGCTGCTGCTTACCTTCCCGCTGATGCTGCTGACGGCCCTGGCGATTCGCATCGAGTCTGGCCCGGGCCAGCCGATCCTGTACCGGCAGCAGCGGGTCGGGGAGCGAGGCAGGGTTTTCGACCTGATCAAGTTCCGCAGCATGCGCACCGATGCCGAAATGGACGGTATCGCGCGTTGGGCCAGCCTCAATGACGATCGCGTGACCCGGGTCGGGCGCTTCATCCGCAAAGTGCGGCTGGACGAACTGCCGCAGCTCTGGAACGTGCTGAAAGGCGAAATGAGCTTCATCGGGCCACGCCCGGAGCGGCCACAGTTCGTGGCGGAACTGGCACGGAAAATCGAGTACTACGGCCTGCGCCACAGCATGAAGCCGGGGCTCGCGGGCTGGGCGCAATTGCGCTATCCCTATGGTGCTTCGGAAGCCGATGCGGTGGAAAAGCTCAAGTACGACCTTTACTACGTCAAGAATCACAACCTGCTGTTCGACATGATGATCCTGATCCAGACCGTGGAAGTGGTGGTGTTTGCGCGCGGTGCACGCTGAGCCGCGGGCGTGGCGGGTGAATCGTCTGCGAAGCGCAAGCGGCCCGAATTGACTGGTGCTAGGCTGTAGGTCGCTGCCGATCCAGGCAGTCGACGGGGATTGCGCATGTCGCCCTGTCCAAACCGATGGAGCTCCCATGTCTCGCTCCAACAGTATTCGAGCAAACCCTGGGCGCCTGATCGTTCTCGGCAAGGCGAAGCTGAGACTGCGGCGCTTGCAAACCGGCCTGGGCACTTCCGGTGGCAGGCAAGGCAAGCTGAAAAGTGGCTTGCTTGCGGCCTTGCTGCTGACGGCGGCATCGCTGCTGGCGCACGACAGCGCGAGGCAATCGGCCTCGCCATCGCTCGCCGACGCGACGAATGCACCGATGGTGGCGACGACCGCAACCCCGTCGGCAGAGGGGTCGACCGGCTTGCCCGTTGGCCGTCGTTCGCCGCGGGAATCGGCCACCGCCCAGGTCGACGCTGCTGGCGCGCGGGTGGCGACCGGCGCGGCTGCGATGAAACCGCCGCAAGGGATGCGCCCGGTGCGGTCGGCTTCCGCGGCGGCGCATGAACCGGCTGCCCTGTCTTCCAGGATGACCCGGACTGCGGAACGCGCCACTACCCTCCCGCCCACCGCTGCGGTCGCGCCAGCGCCGGTCACGGCGTCGGTCATCGCATCGGCCGCGCCAGCGCAGCCATCGCTGCTCGGCAGCTCGGCCGGGGTTTCATCCACCGGCGTTTCCGGCAGCCCGGTCGCCAGCGCGTATTCGGTGGTGCCGTTCAACGCCAGCCCGCAGGCGGTCACCCTGGCAGCGCATCCCCGGCTGATACTCGATCCGGCCACGCTGGCGACGCTGCAGCAGCGCGCCGCGGCGAATACCCCGGCATGGCAACTGCTGAAGGGCACGTGCGATTCCTATATCGGCGGAAGCGTGGGCTATCCGACCGACAATGCCTATCCCAACCTGCCCGATCTCGGTGCCGGCTATCAGGGCGAATCGTACCTGCCCGCGCTGCTGGCCGAAGGCATGTGCTACCAGGTGCTGAAGACCAGCAACCCCACGGCCGCCGCCACCTACGGTGCCAAGGCCGTGGACATCCTCATGAAAATGTCCACGCCCTACACCACCGCCTCCGGCAACCAGGGCCAGAACCCGTGCACCGACGACGGCTACGGCATCCGCTTCTTTGGCGTCGGTTTCGGCCTGGGCTACGACTGGCTCTATCCGCTGCTGACCGCCGCCCAACGCACCCAGGTTTACACCACGGCGAATGCGTGGATCACTGCCTTCGAACAGGCCAACGGCTGCGCCGCTTTCGCCTATGCGCATCCGCAGGGCAATTACTTCGCCGGCTATTTCCATGCCAAGGCGGTGATCGCCCTCGGTACCTACGACGAGAATCCGAATGGGCCGGCGGAATGGACCGACTGGATCGGCAACCAGTTCGGCGTGCGCGTACAGCCCTACTACGCGCTGCACCTGCTGGGCGGTGGCTGGCCGGAGGGTTACGGCAATTATGCGCCGCTGGGCATCCTCAACATGAGTCTGCCCGCCCGCGAAGTAAAAACCGCGACCGGCCAGGACCTGGTCAACTCGACCGCACCCTATACGTTTCCGCTGGACAGCGCGGACTACGCCATGCATTTCACCTGGCCGTCGCGTGCGTATTTCGATGACCGCGACACCAACCACTCCAGCGGCAACACGGTCAATCCTCCCGGTACGGTGCCGGTCGACATGTTCGAGCAGATACTGGCCGACCTGATCTACTGGAAATCGCCGAAGGTCGCCGTGTTCAACCAGTACCTCAGCGAGGTGACGACAGCGACCAGCGACTTCAGCCCGACCGATGCATGGATGCTCTTCCTCGGCAGCGACCCGGGCACGCCGACCGCCGCCCTGTCCACCCTGCCGCTGTCCTACTTCGCGCCGGGCATGAACGCGGTGTCCGCACGTTCCGACTGGACCACGGCGGCTTCGTGGATGTCGTTCCGCGCCGGCCCGTACGTCAACAATCCCGGCCAGGGCGAGGAATACTTCGATCAGGGCAGCCTCGCCCTGGTCCGTGGCGGGAACCCCCTGCTGGTCAATGCCGGTGGATGGATCGTGCACGAGCCCAACGGCACCTCCGACGAGACCAACGTCTACAACGACAACTACGGCTCGTTCAATGGCACGGTGTATCTCGGCAACCGCCAGCTCTACAACGTGTTCTACGTGCGCAACATGAGCGGAACCACGGTGCTCGATCGCTACGGGCAGGGTGCCTACACGACCGAGGACAACCAGGTGCGTACGCAGGTCGCGGCGTACGAGGACGGCGGCCGTTACGTCTACGTGTTGTCCACGCACCTGGAAGACATGTATCGGCCGTTCTCGGCCGGGCCGGGGGTGTCGGCCTGGTCGCGCGAGGTGGTGTATCTGCGGCCGAACCGGTTCGTCGTGTATGACCGCACCACCGAAGGCAGCGCCAGCTACGACCAGTTCCTCGCCTGGCATTTCCCCGCCAGCCCGGTCGCCGCAAGCGCGCCGAGCGGCCAGGGCAGGTTCGACGTGACCTATGCAGGCCAGTACATGGGCGCGATGATCAACGTGCTGCCCGCGAACACCACCTCCACCATCATCCCGCTGTATCCGTCCAGCAGCCCGCCAAAGGTGTGGCAGCTGCAGGTGCGCCCGCCCACGTCCGCAGTCAGTCAGAACTGGCTCACGGTATTCGATCTTTCGTCGTCAGCCTCGGGCGTGGCCAGCACCAGCCCGGTCACCGTCAGCCAGGGCGGCATCGTGGGCGTGCAACTGCAGGCCAGCGACGGCAACGACGTGGTGGTCAGCAGCACCGGGCCGGCCGGAACCGCACTGACTGGAACCTTGGCTTATGGCGTTTCCGCGGTGGCCGCTTACCATGTCGTCACCGACCTGGTTCCGAATACCGGCTACACCGCCACGGCGAGCGTCAATGGCAGCGTCCAGGACATCGCCATCAGCGCCGGCGGCACGCTCATGAGCAGTGCCAAGGGGGTGTTGACCTTCTATGTGACCGCTGCCGGCGTGGTACAGACGACACCCCCGGCGCCGCCACCACCGCCGTATCCGACCGTGCCGCTGAGTACGATGCCGGTAACGGGGTTCCCCGCGCCTTACACCGGGCCGTGATGCCGCGACGCACGGGAGCGCCCCCGTCACTCCTTCGCCGGTGGCGGATGCGCGGGAGCATCGAGAGGCCGCTGCGGCGAGCTGTACCAGTCCACGACCTTGTTGTTCTCGAAGCGGATCCAGGACGGGCCGTACTCCCACCGCTCGCCGGACACGATGGCGCCGGGCGGACCCTCGATGGCGCGGATGGCATCGGGGCCCATGCCCAGCGCAATGGCCGGCGCCGGCGGGGTGGCACCCTGCGGGGAACTGTCGTCGCCGACGTAGGCGATGACGGCGGTCGTTGTCGATGATTCCGGTGTGGTCCTTTCCCGCGGCCACAGCAGCCAGACCAGCGCGGCGAACACCAGCACGATCAGCCATCGGGGCGAGAATCCTGCGCCTTTCGGTTCGCGCGCGGGCCGTTGCACCGGATCGTTGCCGCGGCTGGGCGGCCGGTCGGTCCCTGCCCTGCCTCCGCCTGCCGCGAGCCGCGGCGGCGCGGCGGCGCCCGGCAGGCGGCCATGCTGGCGCTGAAAGGCCATGGCACTGCCGTACAAGGTCGTGAGCTGCCGCAGGCGTTCGGTGGCGACCTCGGCGTTCGCGCCGTCGGGGCGCCGATCCGGGTGCAGCACGGCGACCCGGCGTCGATAAGCCAACTTGAACTCGTCCAGTTCGCAGTCGGCGTTCAAACCGAGGATTTTGTACAACATGAGGAAATCGATCTCGGCTGCCACGCGTCCCCATCCTCCCTTCCGCCTCGACGGACTGCCCCGGTGGTGACCGACTGCGGCCTGGACCCGAATGCGCCGTCCGCCTGACAGGATACTTCAAGCCGCGGTTGGAAGCGGAACCACGATGCCACCGTCCACCGCCGGCGCTCGTGCGACCAGCGCGCGCGCCATGCGCGCCGGCATGAGCGGCCTGGGCGTCCCTCTTCGCGAATGTGGTAGCGTTGCATGCGGTTGCGACAAGCAGGGGGATTCATGTCCACTGTATCGTCTGGAAGCCTGCGCCGGGTCGTTCGCGGGGTCGCCGAACTGCCACTCATCCGGTCGCTGGCCAAGCCGGTGTATCGGCAATTGTTTTCCCGCGACGTGCTGCCGGGCAACAGCTATTGCGGTGTGTTCGCGAGCGTGGACGAGGCGCGGGCCAATGCGCCGGAATCACTTCCCACCAGCTTCGACTTCGTGCAGTCGGGCGATCTCTACAACGACCGCCTGGACAGCGTGGTGGGCACCGATTACCCGATCCTGTTCTGGCTCTCGCAGCTGTTCGCGGCCGGTTGCCGTACGGTGTTCGATCTGGGCGGCAACGTCGGCACCAGCTATTACGGGTTCCGCCACCACCTCGACTATCCGGAAGGTGTCCGCTGGCTGATCCACGACGTTCCCATGGTGGTGGAAGCTGGGCGCAGGCGGGCCGAGCGACAGGATCCCGAGCGGAAACTTCAGTTCACCGGCAGGCGCGAGGATGTCGACGGCTCGGACATCCTGCTATGCGGGGGGGTGCTGCAGTATCTGGACTACACGCTGGCGGAACTGCTGCGCGACGTGCCCGATCCGCCGCGTCACATCCTGGTCAACATGACGCCGCTGCATCCGGAGCATTCGTTCGTCACCTTGCAACGCGTCACCCACCATGGCGCGGGCATCGCCAATTGCCCCTACCGGATCGCTTCCGTCGCCGAGTTCATCGCCGGCACCGCGTCGGCGGGCTACGCGGTGGTCGACCAGTGGCAGTCGTTCGAGCGTTACGTGCGGATTCCTTTCGAGCCGGCACATGCGGTCGACTGCTATTACGGTTTCCATTTGCGGCGCAGCGACTGAATGCACGGTGCGTGGATGGCATCGTCCACGTGCTGCGCCGTCGTTGCCGATTACGCCGCGTCAAGATCGGCTTGCCTGAAGCGGCGCGGTTGTTGCGACGCGCGTTGAGCCGATGCACACTAGCCCTTGCCTTCGCCGGCGTTGGCGGTGACATGCTGGGCTGATAGGGGAGAAGCACGGTGACTCATCCGTCCATTTACGTGGAAGCCGACTGGCGTGGATTCGACCCCTGGCGAATCCAGCCGGTTCGGCATCGCCTGATGGAGCATCCCGCGCTGCAACTGCCCGCGCTGATCGAGCTGGGCAAGCGCCTGGAGTCGTCGGGTGGGGTCCGCACCCACGGCAGCGGCGCAACGGCGGGTACCTCGTTCAATCACGCTCCCAAGCTGCATCCCAACAACCAGGGCGCCGCCGCGACGCTGGCCGATATCGAGCACGCGCAGGCATGGATGTCGCTGCTCAATGTGCAGGTTGATCCGCCGTACCGCGACCTGGTCGACCAGGTGCTTGATTCGCTCAAGCCGCACATCGACGCGGTCGACCCGGGCATGAGCTACCGCGCGGGATGGATCTTCGTCACCTCGCCGGGCGCGGTGACCCCGTTCCACATGGACAAGGAGCACAATTTCATCCTGCAGATGCGCGGGCACAAGCGGCTTTACGTGTGGGACCCGCATGACACCGTGGCGGTCAGTGAACCGGCCCGCGACCTTTTCCACCGGGGGCATTCCCGCGACCTGGTCCAGTGGCGCGAGGAACTCCGCCAGCGCGCGCAGGTGTTCGACCTCACGCCCGGCATGGGTGCCTACATGCCGTCGACCAGTCCGCACATGGTCGAGAACGGCGATGAGCCATCGGTCACCATGAGCTTCACCTACTACACCCGTGCCACCCGCCGCGACGCGCAGCTGCATCGGACCCACGAGGCCATGCGCCGCATGGGCATCGCGCCGCCCGCCGTAGGGCGATATCCGGCGCTGGATGCGCTCACGCTCGCCGCCGCGCGAATGTATGCGGGGGCGAAGCGCGCGGTACGCCTGCGCGGCAGCGATTCGATGGCGTCGGATTCGCTGCCCTACGCCATTCCGGGGCGTCACTGACCATGCTGGCGAACGCCGCCCGCTCGAGCGCCGTGCATCCGGCATGGCTGATATTCGCCGGGCTGGCGTGGGTCTGCAACGTCACCGCTGCCGAGATTCCCGCGCCGTCGGGTCAGGCCGGACCTTCGCTGGGCGCACATACCTTGCTCGCCCAGGCGGATGGCCGAGGCAGCAGTCCGGCCGTCACCCAGCCGATCACCACCCGTGCGAACGGAAGCTCGCTACTGGTGCTCAACGGCGGTTACGCCTCCAACACCAGCGCGCCAGCGGACAGCTATGCGAACCACTGGGTGCAGCACGGCGACAACGCGGTCTATCACGGCTATCAGGGCCGATTCGACGTCAAGGCCTATGTGGCGCTGTCGGCCAGGGGCGGCCCGCGCCACACGGTGAGCCTGCGCAAGAACGGCAACGCCAGCGGGGAGATCACGGTCCCGTTCATCGAGATCAGGGATGCCGACGTTTTGCAGGACTTTGCCGAGAATTACGCGGTACCCGGACTGACCGCTCGCATCGCGGGCAAGTTGACGCGCGGCGTGCGACGACTGCTGTCCGAACCGCCCGTCAACAGCGTCACCCTGACCAGTGGCGAAGTCACCACCACCGGGCCGGCAACGCTGATCGCGGTGTGGTGGGGCGATGCCGTGGTGTATCGCATGACCGCGGTGCCCGACCATGGCTTCACCGTCATCGACCGTTTCCTCGACCTGCCGCCGGAAAGCGGGGTCCAGTGCGCCGTGGCTGCCAGGCGGGTCGACCGGGCCGGCACCTACAAGGTGGACTGGACGGGCAGCCCGGCGCAGGGGGCGATACTATGGCTGTTCGCGTTCGAGCGGTCGAACCGGCCCGGACGCTAGTGGAGACAGCCGCCGACGCGGGCATATCGACGGATGCAGGGTGCAGGCGATGGGGCGATATGCGGAGCCGGGGTGGTTCGGATCTTGCGTTCAGCGGCAGCCGCGTGAGATTTTGCGGATCGAGTGGAAAACGATGGAGCAGGTGTCGGCGCCGGGAACCTCTCCGCGCGATTTCCCGGAGTAGTCTGTCAAGCCACACAACGGGTCGTTGCGGCGCCACCGGCCGCCTCGACATGGGGGGGCGGTGAGCGCGAAAGAAGATCGCGAATCCGGAGTCGACGGCAAGCCGCTGCTTGAGGTGCTGCCTTGCGTCGCGGGCGCCGCCCCGGTCGCTTGGCGGCAACGCCGCGTGCCGCTGGATCCGGCACTGGCAAGCGAGCTGCAACGGCTGGCTGGCAGCGATGGCGGCAACCCCGGCGTGGCGCTCTGTGCGGCGCTGGCGCTGGCGGAATCGCGCTTGACGGGTGCCTCGACGGTGACGGCGACGCTGCAGGGCGCCGGAGGCCGCAGCCAGGCCGGGCTGGACACCGCTGAAGATGAATCGCCGCGGGCCTGGTTGCGCCGGTGCGCGCGGGCGCTGCAACACGCCACGGACGTGGTTCCCGGCGCCTGGATGGTGGGCGATGAGGCGCCCGTGGACGACGACACCGCGCACGGGACGTCGGTGTGGCGCCTGGACGGAACCCCGGATCTCGCGATCGAGGTGAGTTTCCGCCCTCCGCTGGGCGACGATGCGGTCGACTTGCTGGTTGGCGTCGTGCGGCGCGTGCTGACGGAACTGCTCTGCGCCGGCCACGCGTCGCTGCGATCGATCGCTTTGCTGGACGCGGCCCAGCGCGACCGCCTGCTGACGGCCTGGAACCACACCGGGGTTCCGCGGGACCGGGCCGATACCGTGGCCAGCGTATTCGGCAAGGTGGCGGCCGCCCACCCGCAGGCCACCGCCGTGGTCGACGCCGGCGGCAGCCTCAGCTATGCCCAACTCGACCGGCAGGCCGGCCGCCTCGCCGCGCGCTTGCGCGAGGCCGGCGTGGCGCCGGGCGATGTCGTCGGGGTGATGCTGGAGCGGTCGGCCGTCGCCCTGGTCGCCATCCTTGGCGTGCTCAAGGCCGGGGCCGCCTATCTGCCGCTGGATCGTGCGCATCCGCCCGAGCGTCTGGCCTTCGCGCTCGCCGATGCCGGGGCGGGCGTGGTCGTGCTCGATCCGTCCAGCGCGGTGCCGCCGTTGCCCTCATCGGTCCGCCGCATGGCGGCAGTCGCCGAAGGCGGGGCGGAGCGTTCGACTGCCGAAGCCGTCGCGGCGGCGGCGATCGACGGCGACGCGCTGGCCTATGTGATGTACACCTCCGGTTCGACGGGCACGCCCAAGGGCGTGGCGATCCGTCACCGCTCGATCATTCGCCTGGTCTGCGGCGTCGACTACGTCACGCTGGGGGCCGACACGCGCATGCTGCACGCCGCGCCGCTCGGCTTCGATGCCTCGACCCTGGAGCTGTGGGGCGCATTGTTGAACGGCGGCTGCGTCGTGGTCCACGACGAGCCGATTCCCACCGCCGCCGGCCTGGCCCGCAGCATTGCCGACCACGGCGTCACCACGGCGTGGCTGACGGCGTCGTTGTTCAATGCCGTGGTCGACGAGGATCCCCGCCAGCTGGCCGGCCTGCGCGAGCTGCTGACCGGCGGCGAGGCGCTGTCGGTCGCGCATGTGCGCCGCGCGCTGGCGGCCTTGCCGCAGACCACGATCATCAACGGCTACGGTCCGACCGAATGCACCACTTTCGCCTGTACCTATCGCATTCCGCGGCAGCTGCCTGAGGGTGCGCGCGCCGTGCCGATCGGCCGGCCGATCGCCAACACGCAGGCCTACGTGCTCAATTCCAGCCGGCAACCGGTGCCGATTGGCGTGATCGGCGAATTGTATGTGGGCGGTGCCGGCGTGGCGCGCGGTTACCTCGGTCGTCCCGAGTTGAGCGCCGAGCGGTTTGTCGCGGATCCTTTCGCGGCGGGCGAGCGCATGTACCGCACCGGCGACCTGGTGCGCTGGCTGCCCGACGGCACGCTGGACTTCGTGGGGCGCGGCGACAACCAGGTCAAGCTGCGCGGCTACCGCATCGAAACCGGGGAGGTGGAGGCCGTGCTGGCGCGCCATCCCGGCGTACGGGCCTGTGCCGTGGTGCTGCGGGACGACCCGCCGCTGGGCAAGCGCCTGGTCGCCTACGTGGTGGCCGCGGATGCCGGCGCCACGGCGCCGCAGCTGCGCGCCCACCTTGCCGCGTCGCTGCCTGAATTTATGGTGCCGACCGCCTACGTGCCGCTGGACGCCCTGCCGATCACCGCCAACGGCAAGCTGGACCGGCGTGCCTTGCCGGCCCCGGGCAATGCGCGGCCGGCGTTGGCCGAAGCGTACGAGGCGCCGATGCCGGGGCCGGAGCAGGGCGTGTGCGATGCCTTTGCCGCGATCCTCGGGCTGGACCGGGTCGGCCGGCGCGACAATTTCTTCGCGCTGGGCGGCAGTTCGTTGCTGGCGGTGCGCCTGGTCAACGACCTGCGCCGCACCGGCCAGCCCGAGCTGAGCGTGCTCGACTTCTTCCGGGACCCGACCCCGATCGCCCTGGCTGGCCGTCGCGGCGCCGCCGATGCCGCCGCCCACGGTCCGGCGCGGATGGGACGGCAGCGGTCCGCCGCGCCGGCCGGTCAGGCCGAGCCCGTCGCGATCATCGGCATGAGCGGGCGCTTTCCCGGCGCCGGCGACGTGGAGGCGTTCTGGGACAACCTCTGCGCCGGGCGCGAGTCGATCACCCGCTTCGATCCGGAGCAACTCGATCCGTCGATTCCGGCCGAACTGCGCAACGATCCGGCCTATGTCCCCGCGCGTGGCGTGATCGATGCGGTGGAGTGGTTCGACGCGGCGTTTTTCGGCATCAACCCGCGCGAGGCGGAGCTGATGGATCCGCAGCAGCGGCTCTTTCTCGAACTGTGCTGGGAGTGCATGGAGCGCGCCGGCCACGTGCCGGATGCGCAGGAGGGTCCGGTGGGCGTGTTTGGCGGCATGTACAACGCCAGCTATTTCCGCAACCACCTCGGCGCGCATCCGGAGCTGATCGAAAAGCTCGGCGCGTTCCAGGTGATGCTCGACAACGAGAAAGACTTCGTCGCGCCGCGGGTGGCGCACAAGCTCAACCTCACCGGGCCGGCGGTCAGCGTGCACACCGCCTGTTCCACGTCACTGGTGGCCATCTGCCAGGCGGTGGAGAGCCTGCGCATCGGGCAATGCGACATGGCCCTGGCCGGCGGCGTCTCGATCACCTGCCCCCCGCGCAGCGGCTACCTGTACCAGGACGGCGCGATGCTGTCGCCGGACGGACATACCCGGGCGTTCGATGCCGAGGCCAGGGGCACGGTATTCAGCGATGGCGCCGCCGTGGTGCTGCTCAAGCGGCTGGCCGACGCGCAGGCCGACGGCGACCCGATCCATGCGGTGATCCGCGGCGGCGCGATCAACAACGACGGCGCCACCAAGGCCAGTTTCATGGCGCCCAGCAGCGCGGGCCAGGGCGCGGTGATCGCGATGGCGCACCGCAATGCGGGGGTCGATGCCCGCAGCATTTCCTACGTGGAGACCCACGGCACGGCCACCCCGATCGGCGACCCGATCGAGCTGGAAGGGCTGATCAGCGCCTTTTCGGCCGATACCGCCGATGTCGGCTTCTGCCGCATCGGCTCGCTCAAGAGCAATGTCGGCCATCTGGTGATCGCCGCCGGTGCCGCCGGCGTGATCAAGACCGCGCTGGCCCTGGCCGAGCGGCGGATTCCGCCCACGCTGCATTACCGGGTGCCGAATCCCGCGATCGATTTCGCCAGCTCGCCGTTCGTGGTCAACGACCAGCTGTGCGAATGGACGGCCGAATCGGCGGCGCCGCGCCGCGCCGGGGTCAGCTCGTTCGGCGTGGGTGGCACCAATGCGCATGTGGTGCTGGAGGAGGCGCCCGCGCGGCAGCCGTCCGAGCCGTCGGCGGGCCCGCAGCTGCTGCTGCTGTCGGCGCGCTCCGCCAGCGCCCTGGCGGCGTCCGCGGCGCGGCTGGCGTCCCATCTGGATGCGCAACCGGACCTCAACCTTGCGGATGTCGCGTGGACGCTGATGGTCGGGCGCAAGGCGTTCGCGCACCGTCTTGCGGTGGTGGCCGCGGATGCCCGCGGCGCCAGCGCGCAACTGGCCGGTGCGGACGCTGCCGCGGCGGCGGCGCGCAGCAGCGCCGCGTCACCGGGCGACGTGGTTTTCCTGTTTCCCGGTCAGGGCGCCCAGTACGCCGGCATGGGCCGCGCGTTGCATGCGTGCGAGCCGGCGTTCCGCGCCGCCTTCGACGAATGCGTGCAGGCGCTCGGCGACCCGTTCGGCTTCGACCTGCGCGAGCGGATGTTCGCCGACGCCGCCGAGGCGCTGCTGCCGACGGCGGTGATGCAGCCGGCCACCTTCGCCATCGAATATGCGCTGGCGCGGCTGTGGATGAGCCACGGCATCGTGCCGGCGGCGATGGTCGGCCACAGCGTGGGCGAATTCGTGGCGGCCACGCTGGCCGGCGTGTTCGCCCTGCCCGACGCGATACGCCTGGTGGCGCGACGCGGCGCGCTGATGCAGGCGCAACCGGCGGGCGGCATGCTGTCGGTGCGGCTGTCGTGGGACGCGTTGCGGGAGCGGCTGCCCGCCGAGCTGGTGGTGGCGGCCGAGAATGCGCCCGGCGCCTGCGTCGTTTCCGGCCCCCATGCCGCCATCGAGCGCTTCCAGGCCGCGCTCGAGCGCGACGGCGTCGCCTGCCGGGCGCTGCAGACCTCGCACGCGTTCCACTCGCCGATGATGGACGCAGTGCTGGCACCGTTCCGTGCCGAACTGGAGCAGGTCGCCTTCAACGCGCCGCAATTGCCGCTGGTATCAACCGCGACCGGCGACTGGCTGGATCCCGCGCAGGCCTGTTCCGCGGAGTACTGGTCCAGCCACATGCGCGAACCGGTGCGTTTCTCGACGGCACTGACCCGGCTGCTCGACACGCCGGGACGGGTGCTGCTGGAAGTGGGTCCGCGCGCGACGCTGAGCACGCTGGCGCGCCAGCATGCCGGGCTGGCGCGCGACGGCATCGTCGCGGTGGCCTCGCTGGCCGATGAGGCGGCGAAGGAGCACGCCGCCTTCCTCGCCGCCGCCGGCCGGCTCTGGTGCCATGGCGTCGCGATCGATCCGACCCGGTTCGATCGTCGCCAACGGCGCCAGCGCGTGCGCCTGCCCACCTATCCCTTCGAACGGCAGCGTCACTGGGTGGAGGCCGCGCCGGCCACCGCCGCGCTGACGCCCGCCGAACCCGCACCGATCGCCGGCCTGCCGCCGGCCGAGGAGTCCCCCATGCCGATGATGGCGCCCGTGTCCGCGGTGGATCGTCGCCCGCGTCTGCTCAGTCAGCTCAGGGCCGTGTTCGAGGATGTGACCGGCACCGAAATGGACGATGCCGATCCCGCCGCCAACTTCATCGAGCTGGGCCTGGACAGCCTGATGTTGACCCAGGTCGCCCTGCACCTGTCCAGGGTGTTTCCGGTCAAGGTGACCTTCCGCCAGTTGATGGTCGAGCACGCCAGCCTCGAGCGGCTGGCCGCCCTGCTGGACGAGCAGATGCCGGCCGAGCAGGCGCCGCCCGCTGCCCCCGCACCAGCGGCGCCGGTGGCTGGCGCGGTCGCTGTGCCGGCCGTGCCCGTCGCACCGTCCGGCGGGGGGGACGATTATGTGCGCCAGGTGATCGCGCAGCAGATGCAGTTGATGGCGCAGCAGCTGGCCCTGCTAGCCGGCGGCCAGGCGGCGCCGCCGGCGGTTGCGGTGGCGTCGCCGCCGCGGGCGGCCGTCCCGGGCCCTGCGCCGGGCGTGGCCGCCACGGTGGCCGACGACGAGGCCGCGCTCGCGCACACGCGCTACGACGTGAAGAAGGCGTTCGGCGCGATCGCGCGCATCGACAACGGCCAGTTGTCCCTGTCGGCCCATCAGCGCGACCGCCTCGACCGCTTCATCCAGCGCTATGTCGCGCGCACCGGAAAGTCGAAGCAATACACCGACGCCGAGCGTCCGCACATGGCCGACCCGCGCGTGGTCAACGGCTTCCGTCCGCTGCTCAAGGAGATCATCTACCAGCTGGTGATCGATCGCTCCAAAGGCGCCCACCTGTGGGATATCGACGGCAACGAATACGTGGACGCGCTGAACGGCTTCGGCATGAGCCTGTTCGGCTGGCAGCCGGATTTCGTGCTCGAGGCGGTGCGTCGCCAGCTCGACCTCGGCTACGAGATCGGCCCGCAGCATCCCTTGTCGGGCGAGGTGGCGCGGCTGGTCTGCGAGATCACCGGCCACGATCGCGCGGCGCTGTGCAACACCGGCTCGGAGGCCGTGCTGGGCGCGCTGCGGATCGCCCGTACGGTCACCGGGCGCAGCACGGTGGTGCTGTTCAACGGTGCCTATCACGGCATCATCGACGAGGTGATCGTGCGCGGCACGAAGAAGCTGCGCGCCGTGCCGGCGGCGCCGGGCATCATGCGCAACACTGCCGAAAACGTGCTGGTGCTCGATTACGGCACGCCCGAATCGCTGCAGATCATCCGCGAGCGCGCGCATGAACTGGCGGCCGTCCTGATCGAACCGGTGCAGAGCCGGCGCTGCGACTTTCAACCGGTCGAGTTCCTGCGGGACGTCCGCGCGATCACCGCCGAGGCAGGCGCGCTGTGCATCTTCGACGAGATCGTCACTGGTTTTCGCGCGCATCCTGGCGGTACCCAGGCTCTGTTCGGCATCAAGGCCGACATTGCCACCTACGGCAAGGTGGTGGGTGGCGGCTATCCGATCGGGGTGATCGCCGGCAAGCGTGAATTCATGGACGCGCTCGACGGCGGTGCCTGGCGCTACGGCGACGACTCGGTGCCGACGGTGGGCGTCACCTATTTCGCCGGCACCTTCGTGCGCCATCCGCTGGCGCTGGCGGCGGCCAGGGCGGTGCTGCAGCACATCAAGCAGCACGGTGCGGCGCTGCAGGAGCGGCTCAATGCCCGCACCGCGGCGTTGGCGGACGAGCTCAATGCGTTCTGCAACGAAATCGGCGCGCCGATCGCGATCAAGCAGTTCGCCTCGGTCTGGAAGACCCAGTTCCTCGAGGACCACCCGCTGCAGGATCTCCTGTTCGCGATGATGCGCAGTCGCGGCGTGCACATCCTCGACAACTTCCCGTGCTTCTTCACCACCGCGCACAGCGAGGCCGATTTCCGGCAGATCATCCAGGCCTACAAGGATTCGGTGATCGAGTTGCAGCAGGCCGACTTCCTGCCACGCCGCACAGCAACCGCCCGCACGGTGATGGATGCGCGGCGGCCGCCACGGCCCGGCGCGCGTATTGGCCGCGAGCCGGACGGCCGTCCGGCGTGGTTCGCGCCCAGCGCGGAGCAGCCGGGCAGGTTCGTCAAGCTGGAGGAATCATGAGCGGTACCGGGCCAGGGAAGAACATGACGATGGTGGTCGACTACGACCCGTTCGCCGGCGGCGCGCTGTCGCGGGTGGTGCCGACGACCGAACCCCAGCGCGAAATCTGGCTGGCGGACCAGCTGGGGCGGGATGCGTCGCTGGCCTACAACGAGTCGGTATCGCTGCGCCTCAGGGGAGCGCTGGACCAGGATGCCCTGCGCCGTGCGCTGCAGGCTCTGCTGGACCGGCACGACGCCCTGCGTTCCAGCTTCGGCCCGGATGGCGAGACACTGTGCATACACGAGCACGTCACGCTGCAGTTGGACCGGATCGACCTGTCCGGCGCGCCTGCACCGCAGCGCGACGAGCGCGTGCGCGAACGCCAGCGCCAGGCGGTGGAGACCCCGTTTGCGCTTGGCCGGGACCGCCTGCTGCGCGCCGAACTGCTGTGCCTGGCGGACGACGAGCATGTGTTGCTGCTCACCGCCCATCACATCGTCTGCGACGGCTGGTCGTGGTGGCTGCTGGTGCGCGAGCTGGGAGCGCTGTATGCCATGCACCGTGGCGATGCGGTCGAGCCGCTGCCGCCCGCGGGCGACTTCGCCGACTATGCGCTGGCCCAGGCCAGCCGTCCGGCCGGGGCCACCCATGCGGAGGATGAGCGCTACTGGACCTCGCGCTTTGCCGGCGAGGTTCCGATCCTCGACCTGCCCACCGATCGGGTGCGGCCGGCACGGCGGAGTTTTGCCTCGGCGCGGGAGGACTGGACCCTCGATGCGCCGTTGCTGGCGGCGATCCGCGGCATGGGCGCACGCCACGGGGTGAGCCTGTTCGCCAGCCTGCTGGCGAGCCTTGCCGGCTTGCTGGCACGCCTGTGCAACCAGTCGCAGGTGGTCATCGGCATACCGACGGCGGGGCAGTCGGTCGACGGCAACGAGAACCTGGTGGGCCACTGCGTCAACACCTTGCCGCTGCTGTTCGAGCCGGACCTGTCGCAGCCGGCCGCCCGGCTGGTCGAGCAGGCCCAGACCACCCTGCTCGATGCGCTGGAGCACCAGCGTTATACCTTCGGCACCCTGCTCGGCAAGCTGCGGCTGGCCCGCGACGCGTCGCGGCCGGTGCTGGTCAGCGTGATGTTCAACATCGACCAGGCGCTGGACCACGAGGGCGGGGCATTTCCCGGGCTGCAACTGGAGTTCGACAGCAATCCGCGCAGCTTCGAGAACTTCGAGCTGGCGATCAATGCCGTGCAGGCCCATGGCGAATTGCGGCTCGAATGCCAGTACAACCGCGCTCTGTTCGACGGGGCGACCGTCAGGCAGTGGCTGGCGCACTGGCAGACCTTGCTGCAGGCGATGGTGGCCTGCGCCGATACCGAGGCGCTGGGGCGCCTGCCGCTCCTGGCCGACATCGAGCGGCGCAAGGTACTGGAGAAATTCAACGACACGCGCGTGCCTTATCCGGCCGACGCCTGCCTGCACGAGCTGATCGAGGCGCAGGTCGAGCGTACGCCGGATGCGATCGCCGTCAGCCATGAAGGCGCGGCGCTGAGCTATGCGCAACTGAACGCCAGTGCCAACCGCCTTGCGCATTACCTGCGCCAGTCGGGGGTGAGGCCGGATCAACGCGTGGCGATGTTCGCCGAGCGCAGCCTGGAGATGGTGATCGGGCTGCTGGCCATCCTGAAGTCTGGCGCGGCCTACGTGCCCCTCGATCCGGAGCTTCCGGCCGAGCGCCTGCACGACATGCTGGCCGACTGCACGCCGGTTGCCGTGCTGACCCAGCAGGCGCTGGGCGCTCGCCTGGCCGGGTTGCCGCTGTCGCGGGCGCCACTGGCGCTTGATGGGGCCGAGCCGGCGTGGGCGGCGCAGCCGGTGGCCAATCCGCCGCGCGCGGATCTGCTGGATTCGCATCTGGCGTACGTGATCTACACCTCCGGCTCCACCGGCAAGCCCAAGGGGGCGATGAACGAGCACCGCGGCATCGTCAACCGGCTGCGCTGGATGCAGCAGATGTTCCCCCTCGACGGCGCCGACGCGGTGCTGCAGAAGACCCCGTACAGCTTCGATGTTTCCGTATGGGAATTCTTCTGGCCGCTGATGACCGGCGCGCGACTGGTGGTGGCGCGCGCGGGCGGGCACCGGGATCCGGCGTACCTGGCCGACACGATCCGGCGGCAGCAAATCACGACGGTGCACTTCGTGCCGTCGATGCTGCATGCCTTCCTCGACCATGGCGTCGGCACGGCCTGCGATGCGCTGACGCGGGTGATCTGCAGCGGCGAGGCGCTGCCCGTCGCGCTGGTCGCGGCGTTCCACCGGCAGCTGCCGCGGATCGCCCTGCACAACCTGTACGGGCCCACCGAGGCGGCGGTGGATGTCACCGCATGGACCTGCGTGGCCGGCGATACCTCCGGCAGCGTGCCGATCGGTCGGCCGGTGGCGAATACGCGCATCTACATCCTCGACCCGTTCGGGGAGCCGGTGCCGGTGGGCGTGGCGGGGGAGATCTTCATCGGCGGCGTCCAGGTCGGTCGCGGCTACCTCAATCGCGATGCGCTGACCGCCGAACGCTTCCTGCCCGATCCGTTCGTGCACGAGGCACAGGCGCGCATGTACCGGACGGGCGATCTCGGCCGCTGGCGCGCCGACGGCGCCATCGACTATCTCGGCCGCAACGACTTCCAGGTCAAGCTGCGCGGCTTCCGCATCGAGCTGGGCGAAATCGAGAGCCGGCTGAGCGCGCATGCCGACGTGGCGCAGGCGCTGGTGCTGGCGCGCGAGGACCGGCCCGGCGATGTGCGGCTGGTCGCCTATGTGGTGGCCAGATCCGGCGCCGGCATCGATGGCGAGGCGTTGTCGCGGCATCTGCGGCTGAGCCTGCCCGAATACATGGTGCCGCAGCATTACGTCGCGCTCGACGCTTTCCCGCTGTCGCCCAACGGCAAGGTCGATCGCAAGCAGTTGCCCGCGCCGGTCGAGCCATTGCCCGACCCGCATCGCGCCAACACCGCGCCGCGCGACGAGCTGGAGCAGTGCGTGGTGATGGCCATGGCCACCGCGATCGGCGTCGCCGACATCGGCGCGCACGACAATTTCTTCGAGCTGGGGGGGCACTCGCTGCTCGCGGCGCGCCTGATCGCCCGGCTCAATCGCGAATTCGACCTCGCCCTGAGCTTGCGCGCCGTGTTCGACGCGCCCACGCCTGTGCAACTGGCCGCGGCGATCCGGCAGCTCAGGACCGGGGCGGCGCCGTCCCGTGCCGCCGCCGGGGCGATCCCCCGGCGGGCGGACCGGGCCAAGGCGCCGCTGTCGCTGATGCAGCAGCGGGTGTGGTACCTGGAGCAGCTCAATCCCGGCCAGGTGGTGTATCACGCCCCGTCCGCGCACCGCCTGCGCGGGATCATGGACGAAGCCGCGTTCGAGCGTGCATTGGCCGAGATGGTGCGGCGTCAGCCGATGCTGCGCACGTCGTTCGGGCTGGACGGGACCGCGCTGGTCCAGCGCGTTCAGGCCCAGTGCGAGACAAGCCTCCTGCCGTGCGAGGATCTCGGCGGGTTGCCGGAGCACGAGCGTGAACCGGCACTGGCGCAACGGCTGCAAGCGTTGATCGCGATACCGTTCGACCTGACGGTCGCGCCGCTGTTCCGTGCCCGCCTGTTCAGGCTCAAGGCGGATGAGCACGTGTTTTTCTTCATGCCCCATCACCTGATCTGGGATGGCTGGTCGTTCGACCTGATGTACGAGGAAATGTCCGGCCTGTACGCGGCTTTCTGTGCCGGAGAGCCGCCGTCGCTGGCGCCGCTGGCGATCGAATACGGCGATTTTGCCGCCTGGCACCTGCAATGGATGCGCAGCGAGGAAATGGCCCGGCAGCTGTCCTGCTGGCGCCGCCAGCTGTCCGGCAGGCTCGAGCCGCTGGAACTCCCCGCGGATCGCCCGCGGCCACCGCGGATGTCCGGTGCCGGTGCCACGGAGTGGATCCGCCTGCCGGAACAGCAGGCCGCCTCGCTGCGCCTGCTCGGCCGGCAGGCGCAGTCGACCCTGTTCATGGTGCTGCTGACGTCGTATTACGTGCTGCTGCATCGCCTGAGCGGCCAGCGCGACCTGATCGTCAATACGCCCGTGCGCGGCCGCGATACCGCCGAGCTGGAGCGGGTCATGGGCTTTTTCGTCAATGCGCTGCCGCTGCGGGTGGCGATGGATCCCGAACTGCCATTTCTGCAGCAGCTGCGGATCGTTCGCGGCGTGGTGCTGGATGCGTTCTCCTGCCCCGATGTGCCGTTCGAACAGCTGGTGATCGACCTGAATGTGCCGCGCGACGAAAGCCGGCCACCGATCAGCCAGGCGATGTTCTCGTTCCAGGATGTGCGCCTGCGGCCCGGCCATTGGGGCGACCTGGCGCACGAAAACATCCCGGTGTTCCAGCACGGTGCGGCGGACGACCTGGGCCTGTGGTTCATCGATCAGGGCCACGGCCTGGTCGGCGGCCTGACCTACAACACCGATATCTTCGACGCCGCCACCGTGGCGCGCTGGAGCGGCTACCTGCAGCACATCCTGGCGCAGGCGCTGGCGACGCCGGACGCGCCGGTCGGCGCATTCGCCCTGATGGGCGAGGCGGAGCGCCGGCAGGTACTGCACGACTGGAACGCGACGGCGCGCGACTACGACCGTACGCAGGGCGTGCCGGCGTTGATCGCCGCGCAAATGCGCAGGACGCCGCATCGCATCGCCGCGGAATGCGCTGGCCGGCGCATCGACTATGCCGGCCTGGAACTCGCCACCCGCGCGGTGGCCGTCGCGCTCGCCCGGCGCCAGGTGGGGCGCGGCGACCTCGTCGGCATCTGCGTGCCGCGCAGCCTGTCCATGCTGGTGGCGGTGCTCGGCGTGCTGCGCAGCGGCGCCGCCTACGTGCCGCTGGATCCGGCCTTTCCTCCCGGGCGGTTGCAATACATGGCCGCGCATGCGCGGCTGCGCCACATCCTGGTGACGGATGCCGCACTGCTGCCGGCGGTGGTCGCCAGCGGGCGCGAGCTGCTCGACGTGGATGCGCTCGCGGGCGAAGCCGTCGGCGACACGCCGTTGCCGCAGGTGGGCGGCGCAGATCTCGCCTACGTGCTCTACACCTCCGGCTCCACCGGCCAACCCAAGGGCGTCGCGGTGCGGCACCGGAACCTGGTCAACTTCCTGCTCAGCATGGCGCGCGAGCCGGGGTTCGCCGAGGAAGACAGCCTGTGCGCCGCCACCACCTTGTCGTTCGACATCGCCGGCCTGGAGCTCTACCTGCCGCTCATCGTGGGCGGGCGGACGGTGATTGCGACGGACGAGCAGCAGCTCGACCCGCATCTGCTCTGGGATCTGATCGATCGCAGCGGCTGCAACGTGCTGCAGGTGACGCCCGCGGTACTGCGCCTGTTGCAGGACACCGGCCGCGATCGCGCGGTGAACCGGCTGCGCCTGTTCGTCGGCGGCGAGGCGCTGCCGCTGGTGCTTGCCAACGACATGGCCGCACGCTGCCGGGAGTTGTGGAACCTGTACGGGCCCACCGAGACCACGATCTGGTCCACCGTGTCGCGCATTGTCCCGGGCGTGTCCGTCGTACCGCTGGGTCGGCCGATCGCCAACACCCGGATTCATGTGCTCGATGCGCGCGGCCAGCCGGTGCCGCCCGGCGTGGTCGGCGAGATATACATCGGCGGAGATGGCGTCGCGGACGGATATCTGTTCCAGCCCGAATTGACGGCGGAGCGCTTCATCGCCGACCCCTTCGCCGCGGACGGCGCGCGCATGTATCGCAGCGGGGATCTCGGCGCCGTACGCGATGGGGTGCTCTACTTTCACGGCCGCGCCGACAACCAGATCAAGATCCGCGGTTTCCGCATCGAGCCAGGGGACATCGAGGCGGCGGCCGACAGCCATCCTGCGGTACGCGAGTCGGTCGTGGTCGCCCACGAGTTTGGCGACAACGACCGGCGCATGGTCCTGTATGTGGTGGTGCAGGGGGACGGGAGCGACATCGCCCGCGCGTTGCGCGAGCATCTTCGCGAGCGCCTGCCGGCCTACCTGTTGCCGCAGCACATCGAGGTGATGGACGCGTTGCCGAAGACCCCCAATGGCAAGATCGATCGCAAGGCGTTGCCGCGGCCGGATGCCGCCCCGGCGCAAGCGCCTGCGGCGGAGCCGTCGCCGGTCGCGGGCAGCGTGCCAGGGCAGAGCATGAGCGATCCGCGCGAACTGTACCTGGCGGCGATCTGGCGGGAATTGATCGGGGTTGAAGAGGTCCGCGGCAGCGACAATTTCCTCGATCTCGGCGGGCATTCCATGCTGGCCGTGGAATTCGCCGCCCGCGTGAAGAACGACACCGCGGTGTCCCTGCGACTGTTGCAGGTCGTTAGCGGCACGCTGGCGTCGCTGGCGGCGGAACTGCCGGATCCGGCGGCCCAGGACGCCTCCACCCCGGCAAAAGGGTCGATGCTTGCACGCTGGCGCCAGCGACTGGGACTGCGATGACATGGGCAGAGTGGACGGGAGCAATCACGCAATGAGCCACCCCTGCGCCGGCGCCTCGCCGGCACGACATGGCGATCCGGCGCGATGGCCGCGATGGACGGTGGGGGCGGTCAGCCATGCCTGCTGAAAAGAGCGGGCATGCGATGGGCATGCGGGGGCGGCTGGGTGAGCTTTGTCACCGCAGCGGCATGCTGCGGATGCTGCAGCGGGTACGCCAGTGGGGGCGCCACGACTTGCGCATTCTGGCCTATCACCGGGTACTCACGCTCGCCGAGCGGTCGCATTTCGATTTCGACCTGGACCTGGTCAGCGCCTCCGCGGAGGGCTTTCGCGAGCAGATGCTGTTGTTGAAGCGGCACTTTCGACCGATCAGCCTGACGGCCGTGGCAACCGCCGCCGTGGCGGGCCAGCCACTGCCGCCGGATGCCGTGGTGGTCACCTTCGACGACGGCTACGACGACAACTATCGCGTGGCCTATCCGATCCTGCGCGAGCTGGGCATCCCGGCGACCTTCTTCGTTTCCACCGGTTACATCGACAGCGGCCTTCCCTACGACTACGACTGGCTGGTGCACATGATCCTGCGGGCGCCGGCCGAGCGTGTCGCGATACCCGAGCTGTCGCTGGAGCTGGCGCCGGGTGCCGGTCGCGACGCCCGCCGGCGCCTGGCTGGCGAGGCGCTGAGTCGGATCAAGATGCTCGACGGCGAGGCCCAGACGGCGCTGATGAAGCGGCTTGAGCGCGACTGGGGCATGCCGCGGGGTGGCGGCCATCCGGATTGCCGGCCGATGAGCTGGAAGCAGCTTCGCGAAATGCACGCCGCCGGCTTCGAGATCGGCTCGCACGGCGTTCACCACCGCATGCTGGCGAAGCTGTCGCAGCAGGAGCTGGAATTCGAGCTGTGCGAGTCGAAGGCCGTGCTCGAACGCCAGCTGGGGGTTCCAGCGACGACGATCTCCTACCCGGTCGGTGGCGATTCCGCCTTCGACGACCGGGTGGTCGACGCCGCCATCACCGCGGGTTACCAGGTGGGCTGCAGCTACATCTGCGGTACCAATGCGCTGGCACAGCTGCAACGCCATGCGCTGTATCGCCTGCCGGTCGAACGCATGATGGGGCTTGGCTGGTTTGACGCTATGCTGACCTTGCCCGAATGGCTCAGCTATCCCACCTCGCGTACCTCCACCGAAGCCGCCCGGACCGAATGTTCACCTTAAGCCTTCTGTACGTGGCGTTGACCATCATTCGGCCGCAGGATTACATGCCTGCGCTGGCCGGCGTGCCGCTGCTGCCGGTGGTGCTGATACTGGCCGTGCTGGCCTGGATGTTCTCCCGTACGCGGACCTTCGACGCGCCGCAGTTCCCGCTGCTGGGGCTGTTCCTGCTGGTGGCGATGGCCTCGCTGGTCGTCAACCACTGGGTCGGTGGCGCACTGGAGGTGCTGCGGACGTTCGGCCCGATCGTGCTCATCTTCTACGTGCTGGCGGCCGGTTGCGACAGCCGCCGTCACGTGACGGTCGCCATGGCCGTGTTCGTACTGAGCGCGACGGTGCTGGCGCTGCACAGCGTGGAGCAGGCCCGCACGGGGATGGGCTGGACCGGCGCGCTGATCGGCGAGGACGGCCGTGTCCGCTATGTCGGCATATTCCACGACCCCAACGACCTCGGCCTGCTGTTCGCGGCGACGGTGCCGATGGCGTTCTTCCTGACCCGCTGGGGTGGTTTCCTGGGACGCCTGTTCTGGCTCGCGGCAGCCGTCCTGCTGCTGTACGGCATCTACCTCACCAATTCCCGCGGCGCCCTGCTGGCGGTCCTGGTGATGTTCGGCGGCTACATCTGGCATCGCCGCGGCGTGGTCACGGCCGGCGTACTGGGGGTGCTCGGCCTGACCGCGCTGAAGATGCTGTCGATGCGCATGCAGGATCTCGATCCGGACGAGTCATCCGCGTTTGGCCGGGTGGATGCCTGGTACGAAGGGATACACATGTTCTTTTCCCATCCCGTACTGGGTGTCGGGGTCGGCAACTTTACCGACTACAACCAGCTCACCGCGCACAATTCCTTCGTGCTGGTGCTGGCCGAAACCGGGTTTGTCGGCTTTACGCTGTGGCTGGCATTTGTCGGCTACGGCTTCTGGATGATGTTTGCCGTGCTGCGGCACCAGCCGGAGCTGTCCGGGCTGGCGGCGGACGACTGGCAGGCCGAGCGCAGGATGGCGTTGACGCTGCTGCTGTCGCTGTGCGGGATGTTCGCCTGCGCCTTTTTCCTGAGCCGCAGCTACACGATCATCCTGTACCTGGTCATCGCCATGGTGGTGGGCTACTACGTGGGCGCGCGCCGCCGCTGGCCGGGCCTGAAGCGGTTCCGCTGGGGTGAAAACCTGCCGTACTGGCTGCTGATCTCCGTGGTCGGCATCATCTTGCTCTACGTCATCACCACCATCCTGTTGATGGCCGCATGAATACGCGCGCGCACGCCCTGCGGAATACCCTGTTCTCCTCGATCGGCATCTACGTCGAGTATTCGCTGGGCATGCTGGCGGCGATCCTCATCGCGCGCCACCTGGGGCCGCGGCACTACGGCGTGTACGGCCTGTTCATCTGGTTCGCCGCCATCAGCGTGGTGGCGACCAACTCGGGGATCACCACGGGCGTGATCAAGTTCATCGCGGAGCTGCGCGGTACCCACAGGGAATCGCTGATCCTGCCGGTGCTGCGCTACCTGCGGCGGATGCAGGCATGGCACCTGCTGGCGGTGATGGGTCTTGCCGCGGCGCTGTTCGTGCTGTTCGGCAAGCGCCTGGCCGCCGATCTCGAACTCAGGGAATTCGTGCTGCTGGTCCTCGCGGTCTCGATGCGGGCGCCATACATGTTCAACATCGCCATCGCCAAGGGCTTCGAAGCCTTCGATGCCACCGCGATCGTGAGCATGGTGGCCGCACCGGTCAACCTGGTCCTGGTCACCACGGCGATGTTGCTGGGTGCCACGATCTTCTGGTTCGTGGTGGTGTACACCCTGTCCAGCGCGGTGTTCCTGTGCATCTCGCACTATCAGGCCCGGCGGCTGCTGAAGCCACTCGCGGCCTCGGCCCAGGACGACGTGCCGGACCAGCTGCAGCAGCGGGTCCGGCGCCACCTGCGCATCGTGTCCGTCACCATCATCGTCAGCTTCCTGATCGCCAGCGACGTGGAGATCCTGTTCCTCAACCAGTTCGCCAGCGCGGCGGCGGCCGGCTACTTCAAGGTGGCCTATCAACTGGCGACCGGGGTCATGCTGCTGGTGCCGGGGGTGTTCGGCGCGTTGCTGCTGCCGATGATGGCCAAGGCGCACAGCCAGGGGCGGGAAGTGGGCGGTCGCCGGTTCGTGGCGGTTACCAGCTACCTGTTGCTGCTGGCGGCGCCGGTGGTGGCTTACGGGAGCAGCTTCTCCGGCGCGATCATCGGCCTGTTGTACGGCGCCAGCTATGCCACGTCGGCGCCGGTGTTCGCGTGGTGCCTGTTCGCCTGCGGCTTGAGTACGGTGACCCAGGGCGCCACCAGCCTGCTGGTCAGCGCGGATCGGCAGCACACCATCCTGATACTGACGGTGGCGCTTGGCGTGCTGAAGATCGCGCTCGACGTCGCGCTGATCGCCCGCTTCGGGTTGTACGGCTCGGTGGCGGCTATCGTGACCGAATTGCTGGTGATCGCGGCCTCGTACCTGACCATCGGCATGCGCGTCAGCGGCGTGCAGCTGCAGTGGCTGCGCCTGTTGCGCATCGTGCTGGCGGCGGCGCTGGCGGCCGCCGCCGCGGCGCTGGTGAATGCGCTGCACCTGGCGCCGTTGCTGACGTTGCTGCTCGGCGGCATCGTGCTGGGCGTGGTCTACCTGTCGCTGACCTTGTTGATGCAATGCTGGACGCGTGCGGACATCGAGCAGTTCCAGGGCCTGCATCGCCGGTTCGCGGCGGGCCGGCCGCTGCTGTTCGGTCGTCTGTTGAACTGGGCCGAAGCGCGGGCGGAGGCAATCGACTCATGACATCGAACTGGTATGAGGCGGCGTTCCGCCACGTGCTGTATCCCGCCTGGGAAACCGGCCTGCGGCGACGCCACACGCTGGCCTGGCTGCAGGAATACCAGCGCGACCAGTGGCTGAGCCCGGAACGGATCGCCGCGCTGCAGTGGCAACGCCTGAAACGGCTGCTCGAGCATTGCGAGCGCGAGGTTCCCTACTACCAGCGTCGCTGGCGGGAACTGGGCATCGCCGTGGCGGACGTACGCAACCTGGACGACTACGCCAGGTTGCCGGTATTGACCAAGGCGGACATCCGCGAGAATTTTGACGAGCTGAAGGCCGCTTCCTGCCGCGGTCAGCTGCTGTACAAGGCCACGGGCGGCTCCACCGGCGAGCCCTTGCGCTTCGGCTACACGCGCGAGAGCAACGATCGGCGCACGGCGGTGATGTGGCGCGGCTACGGCTGGGCCGGCTCGCGCATGGGGCGGCGAACGCTGTTCCTGTGGGGCGGCGCGGTGGGCGACCCGTCGCGGGCGCATCGGCTCAAGGAGCGCCTGTACCACGCCGCGTTCGCCCGGCGCGTATTGAACAGCTTCGACATGAGCGAGGCCAACATGGCCGACTTCGCCGACGCGATCGACCGCTACCGGCCGGAAGTGATCGTCGGCTATGTCGGCCCGCTGGTTCGGCTGGCGCAATGGCTGACCGCCACCGGCCGCCAGGTGGCGCGTCCGCAAAGCATCATCGGCGCGGCCGAGGCCCTGCACGAATTTCAACGGCAGATCATCGAGCGCGCGTTCGGCTGCAAGGCGTTCAACACCTATGGCTGTCGCGAGTTCATGCTGATTGCCGCCGAGTGCGAGCAACGCCAGGGGCTGCATGTGAATGCGGACCATCTGGTGGTGGAGTTGCAACGACCCGCCGGTGCCGCCGCGGGGCAGGCCGGCGAGGTGACCATCACCGACCTGTTCAACTACGGCATGCCCTTCGTGCGCTACGTCAACGGCGACCTGGCGACGGCCGCTACCCAGCCGTGCGGCTGTGGCCGCGGCCTGCCCCTGCTGCAGCGGGTCGAGGGGCGCTCGCTGGATGCGCTGCGCACCCCCGCGGGGCATATCCTGCCGGGGGAATTCTTTCCGCACATGCTCAAGGACGTTCCGGGGGTGCTGCGTTTCCAGGTGGTGCAGCGGCAGCTGGACCGGCTCGACCTGGCGCTGGTGCGGGGCGCCGGGTTCGACGAGTCCTCGCTTGCCTATATCCGTCGCGAGGTCGCCAAGGTGGTCGGCGAAAGCGTGCAATTGCACTGCCACTTCGTCGACGACATCGCGCTGACGCCGAGTGGAAAGCTGCGCGTGACCGTCTGCGAACTGCCCGCCGCGCCACCGCCCCCGCCTGCCGCATGAAGATCACCCACGTCGTCGAAAACCTCAATCGTGGCGGGCTTGAGCGCATGGTGATCGACCTGGTCACCCTGCAGCAGCGGCAGGGCCATCAATGCCAGGTATTGTGCGTGTTCGAAGCGGGTTCGCTGGCGCCGGAGCTGGCCACCGCCGGGGTCGCGGTGCATGCCTGCGGCAAGCGCCGGGGACTCGACCTGCGTGCCCTGGCGCGCCTACGGCAGCGGCTGCGCGGGCACGCCACCGAGGTGCTGCATACGCATAACGCGGTAGCGCATTACCAGTCGCTGCTGGCCAGCGCCGGCCTCGGCATCGCGCGGGTGGTCAACACCCGTCATGGCATGGGCGCGAACCGGCGCTCGGCACGGCGCGAGTGGCTGTACCGGCGCGCGCTGGCCGGTACCGACGTGGTGGCCACGGTCTGCGAGGCGGCCCGCCTCGACGCCGTGCGGCGCGGCATCGTGCCGGCGGCGCAGGCGATGGTCGTGCCCAATGGCATCCGCGTGCAGGCCTTCCAGCCCGCATCGCAGGAATCCCGCGCCAGGCTGCGGTTGGCGCTGGGCCTGTCCGCCCAGGCCTGTGTCATCGGCAGTGTCGGCCGGCTGAACTGGGCCAAGGACCAGGCCGGCCTGATCCGCGCCTTCGCCATCGTGCGGCGGCGGTGGCCGGCGGCCGTGCTGGTGCTGGTCGGCGATGGCCCGTTGCGCTCCGAGCTGCAGCAGTGCGCGCAGGCCGAGGCGCTGGGCGAACACGTGCGGTTCCTCGGCGATCGCGGCGACGTGCATGAGCTGTTGCGCGGGTTCGACCTGTTCGCCCTGTCCTCGCTCAGCGAGGGTTACTCGATGGCCTTGCTGGAAGCCTGCGCCACGGCGCTGCCGATCGTCGCCACGGCCGTCGGCGGCAACGGCGAGATCGTGCGCGACGGCATCAATGGCCGGTTGGTGCCGGCGGGCGATCCGCCGGCGCTGGCCGCGGCGCTGGACGAACTGCTGCGCGAGCCGGTACGGGCGGCGGCACTGGGCGAGGCGGCGCGCGCATGGGTCGTTGCCGAGGGTTCGCTGGAAGCCATGGCGGCAAGGTATGCCCGGCTCTATCGTCCCGCCGCCGGCGCAACCGGGCCATGAAACTGCTGGTGCTGACCAACCTGTTTCCCACCCCATGGGATCCGCTGCGCGGCGCCTTCAACCGCCAGCAGTTCGAACGGCTGGGCCGGCGCCACGAGGTGCATGTGCTGACCGCGGTGGATTTTCGCGAGCGCTTGCGCCCCGCGCGAGGCCCGGTCGAGGTGCCCGGCCTGCGCACCGGTCATTTCGTGTTCGTGTTCCCGCCGGGGATCGGTTCGCTGCATGCGGGCTGCTGGTTCATATCGCTGCTGCTGCAGCACGGCCGTCGCCTGCGCGCCGAAAAATACGACGCCATACTGGCCAGTTGGGCCTGTCCGGATGCCGTCGCGGCGGGCTGGCTGGCTCGCCGGCTGGGCATCCCGTATGTGGTCAAGGTGCATGGCAGCGACCTGAATGTGATGGCCGAGGACAGGCTGCGGCGGCCACAGATCCGTTCCGCCCTGCGCCACGCGGGCGCGGTGGTGGCGGTGAGTCGGGCGCTGGCCGACAAGGCGGTGGCGATCGGCGCCGATCCGGCCCGGGTGCACACCGTCTACAACGGTGTCGACGAACAGCGCTTCGCACCGGGTTCGCAGCAGGCGGCGCGGCAAAGCCTGCAGTTGCCGGCCGACCAGCCGCTGCTGCTCTATGTCGGCAACCTCAAGCGGAGCAAGGGCTGCATCGACCTGCTCCAGGCCTTTCCCGCCCTGCTTGCGCGCCAGCCGCATGCGCGCCTGCTGTATGTGGGGGCCGGAGCTTGCCGGGACGAGCTGCTGCAGCTCGCCGCTGCGCTGGGTTGCGCCGATCGGGTCGAACTGCTCGGTGCCGTGGCGCACGCGCAACTGGGCGACTGGTTCCGCGCGGCCGACCTGTTGTGCCTGCCCAGCCACAACGAAGGTGTGCCGAACGTGGTGCTGGAGGCCATGGCCTGCGGCACGCCGGTGGTGGCCAGCCGGGTCGGCGGCATCCCCGAAGTGCTGCCGGCATTCGCCGGCATCCTGGTGCCGGCACGCCAACCCGCGGCCCTGTCGGCGGCCCTGGTCGAAGCCACCGCACGCCATTGGGAACGCGAGCGCATCGTCGAGCACGCGCGCGGGTTCCGCTGGAGCGACAACATCGACCGGCTGGAACACATCCTGCAGGCCGTGGTCGCCGGCAGGGATTAGTTTTCCGCGGCCTGCAGCATGATGGTCACGGGCCGGTCTTGCCCGGTTCCGCGCCGGTCCCGGCGGCGAACATGCCGTCGAGCCCGCGCTGCACCCCGACCCGGGGCTCCCAGCCCAGGCGGCTGCGCGCGGAGGCGATGTCGAAGTTGGCGAGCGGGCGCAGCGAGCGCACCCGGTAGCGGGTCAGCGGCACGCTGCGGCCGAGCAGCTTGCCCAGCCATTCGACGCCCGAGGCAAGCAGCATGAACACGCCGGTGGGCAGCCGCAGCAGCTTCAGCTCGCCGCCGAGCTTGCGTTTCACGCCCGCCAGGTAGTCGCCCTGGGTCACGATTTGCGGATCGACCAGGTTGAAGGTCCCGCCGAGCGCGGCGGGGGCCTCGGCCGCCAGCAGCAGGGCGTCGACCACGTCGTCGACGTAGACCAAAGGCAGCGTCTGCGTTGCCGGGCCGACCGCGATCCAGCGCCCGGCAAGCGCCAGCGTGCCGTTCGGGGTCACCCGTTCCGCGCCCGGCCCGACGATCTGGCCCGGGCGCAGGATCACCGCCGGCAGGCCGCGCTCGCGGATCGCGGTGGACACCATGTGCTCCGCGGTGAGCTTGGTCTGCGTGTAGGCGCCGCGCCGTTCGGGGTGGGGCTCGAAGCGCGATTCCTCGCGGACGGGAACGGACGGGTCGCGACCGGCATGGTCCAGCACGCTGAGCGAGCTGACATAGACCAGTCGCCGGACGCCGTGCTTGAGGCAGGCGTCCACGACGTTGCGCGTGCCCCACACGGTGCCCGCCTCGAAGTCGCCCGGCCCGCCGCGCATCGCCGCGCCGACGTGGTAGACGATGCCTGCACCGTCGACGGCATGGTCGACGATCCGCGGGTCGCCCAGGTCGCCAACCACCACCTGCATGCCCGCCGTCGTGGCGGCAACCGGGTCGGGGCGGCGAACCAGCACGCGCACGGTCTGCCCGCGCGCGCGCAGGGCCGCCACCAGCGCGCGACCGAGGAATCCCGCCGCGCCGGTCACCAGCGCATCGACGGGTTCGAGTGCGGTGATGCGCGCATCCAGCTCGTCGCGGCGTTGCCGATCCGCCTGCGCGCACACCGCTTCCATCAGCGCGACGGGGCGGCGGCCTTCGGCGGGGCCGACCGGTGGCGGCTGCCGCTCATGCAGGGCGCGCGCGAATGCCTCCGCGCCGTGCTGGATGCCGGGCGATGGCCGCAGGCGGCCGGTCGCGAAGCGCAGCACGTTCCATGGGACCCGGAAGATGTCCCGCAGTGCGTTGCCGAAGGCGCCGAGCACGATGCCGATGAACTTCGGCCCCGGCAGCACGCGCCGTACCCGGCAGATCTGCAGGAAGCGGTCGACCTCGATGACGCCGCGCGTGCCGTGCACGATCAGGCGGTTCTGCATCGGCCGCACGTTCCACGACAGCAGCAGCCGGCCGATGCCGTTGGCGCATTGCGCCCGGGCATCCCATTCGTCGAATTTCAGGTTGGGCTTCGTGCCGCTGGCGCGATAGTGGACGTCGAGCCGGTCGATCGCGCCGAGGAACGATTCCAGGATGTACAGGCCATGCACGCCGAGGTCGCGAAACGGGTACGAGCCCTGCTTGACCATGCCGGGCAGGGGGCCGCCCGCATAGGGCGGGTAGTCGGAACTGCGCAGCACGTCGACGGCAACGACATCGCCGATCTTGCCCGCCTTCACCAGCGCCAGCGCCTGCATGATCACCGGATCGAAGTGATCGGAATGATCGACCGACAGCACCAGCCCCTTGTCGCGTGCCTTGCCGATCATCGCATCGCACTCGGCGACCGAGTCGGCCATCGGCTTTTCGACAAAGACGTGGCAACCCATGTCGAGCGCCTGCAGCGACAGCGCGCAGTGGCTTGCCGGTGGCGTGAGCACGTACACCGCATCCGGCCGCTGGCTGGCCAGCGCGGCAAGGTCGGCCGTGACTAAGCCGATGCCGAAAGCCTTGGCCAGCGCCTGCGCGGCGGCCTGGTCGAGGTCGCAGATGCCGACGATCTCGACAAACTCGAGCCGGCGCAGCGCCGCGATGTGGTAGCGGGCGACGTATCCGGCGCCGACGATGGCGATGCGAAGCTTCCCTGGCGTACTGGCGTTCATCCTGTCCCCTGTCCCGCACGATGATTCATGGCTGAATTCTTGCCAGCGCCGATGATACTTCCCCCAGCACCTCGGTGACCCGGTTGTCCCAGGTCTGGTCCGCCACCGACGCCATCCGCGCGGTCGCGGCGGCGGCGGAATCGCTGCCCAAGGCGCGCTCGATCCCGCTGAGGAAAGCCTCGCGGCCCTCGGCAATCTCGATCCAGCGCGAAAACTTGTTGATCTCCGGGTGGCCCACGCTGACCACCGGCTTGCCGGTGGCCAGGTACTCGCGCAGTTTCAGCGGGTTGGCGTTCTCGACCTGGCGATTGTGGCGATACGGGATGATGGCGACATCGAATGCCTTGGCCCACGATGGCAGCTCCGCATAGGGTTGCGCGCCGACGAGGACGACGTTGGCCAGCGCCTGCAGCCGGGATACGTTCACCGCGGCATGTCCCACCAGCAGGAACGTCCACTGCGGCCGCGCCCGGGCCAGCCACTCGATCAGTTCCAGGTCGATCCATGCGTGGATCGACCCGAAGTAGCCGACCACGGGATGGGTCAGCCCCCGCGCGGCGGCGGCAACCATGGTGTCGGGGGCCATCGCCCTGGCGAACAGCGACACGTCCACGCCGTGCGGCGAGAACCGCGTATGGGCGTTGATTGCCTGCTTGGCGCCGAGCAGTGCCGGCGGCGCGACGAACACCAGGTCGGCGCGCCGGGTCAGCTCGCGGTCGCGCGTGGCGATCAGTTCGGTGTCGACACCGGGGTGCGCGGCATAGTCGTCGATGCAGTAGTAGACGCACAGCCGCTCGCCGAGGCGATGGGCGAGAAAGCCGGGGTGCGGCACGACGAACCAGGAAATCGGCTTGATATCGCCAAGAACCCGCATGGCACGGCGCACCGCCCACCGGCCGAAGGCGCGGTTCGCCCATTCAACCCCCGGCACTCGCCGAAACGGCAATTGCGGCACGGTGCAAAGCCACAGATTGGGCCTGATCAGCGCCGGTGCGCGCAGCGTCGCGCGGATCTTGCGCCAGGCGCGCCGGAGGTCCCGTCCGCTGGCCTGGGGCGAGCGCAGGCCAGGCGAATCGACATAAAGCACCGGCAGCACCGCCGCCAGACGCTCCGCCACGTGGTGGCTGCTGGTGCGGTTCTCCGCGTGCCAGCTGTTGCCGAAGTACACCACCCCGTGGCCGTTCAGCACAAAGTCCTCGCCGGAGCCGGTCCGGGTGCGTGGCGCGCGATCCGCAACAACTTGCGATGTCCGGGCGAAAATCTCATTCGTCATAGTCCCTTCATCCATGCCCCGTCCGAAGCGGTTACCCTGCCACGAGCCGATGTCGAGGACGAGCCTTCATGGCGGCCATCGGGGCAGGCGCGGAGGAGGCGGTGACCCTTGCATGAAATATTGCCGGCCGGTTCCCCGTTTATCATCGGCTGTGCATTGCTTTCAAACGACGATAGAGTAACGAACGATTATTGTCATCGACCGCGGTCCGCGGGCAGGTCCGTGCGGATGCCTCGCCACCCCATCCACTGTGCCACTGTCACTCAAGCGGATCGCCTGCATGATTCCCTGGTTGAAGAGAACCCAGTTGTTGCGGTGGCTGCCCGATGCCGTGGTTCTGACCAGGATGTCGCGCCGGGACAATACCCTGTACCTCACCTTCGACGATGGTCCCGACCCCCGCTACACGGCCGGTCTGCTCGACCTGCTGCGCATGCACGGAGCCCAGGCGACCTTCTTCCTGATCGGGCGCCAGGTGGAACGCCATCCGCAGCTGGTGGAACGCATCCTCGCCGAGGGGCACCGGCTGGGCAACCATTCGTACAGCCATCCCCGGTTCAATGGATTGTCGCTTGCCCAGAAGATGGAGGAAATCGATCGGACCGATCGGTTGCTGACGGCTTTCGACGGCATCCGGCATCATGCCGTGCGGCCGCCAAGCGGTGCATTTTCCCTGGTGCTGACCCTGCATCTGGCGCGCCATCGCCGAAGGCTCGCCTACTGGTCCTATGACAGCCTCGACTACCAGCACCGGCCCGCCGACGAACTGGTCGAACGGATGCGAAGCAGGCCACCCCGCGCGGGCGATATCCTGCTGATGCATGACGACAGCGAGTGTTGTACCCGTATGCTTGGAGTGCTGCTGCCGGAATGGCGCGCAGGGGGTTTCAGATTTGCGGCGCTGCCGGCATAGAGCGCGGCTTGGTGCGGGCCTTGCCGGGATCCGGCAGCCGCGATCAACGGAGTGCAACGGCCTTTGACGTTGCGCGATTCCTGCAAGGAGCTTGCTGATGATCGGCCAGGTCGGAACCGTATTGTTGCTGTTCGCTGCGCTGCTCGTGTTGTGCGGGCTGGCGGTGACGGCGGCGATCCGCGCACGCAACATGCAGATATGGCTGGGCAGCTACCTGCGCCGCCGCCGCCGGCCGGCGGCGGTCGAGGAGCCGATCCACCTGATGTTCTGCTTCGTCGATCATTTCGAACCGGCGTGGGGCAAGGTCGACGTGCCCACCCAGCGCGCGCGCGTGGATCGCTGGTGCCGCGACTATCGCGCGCTTGCCAGCGCCCATCGCGACGCCGACGGGCGCCCGCCGCAGCACAGCTTCTTCTACCCCGAGGAAGAGTATCTGGAGGAGCACCTGAGCAAGCTCGCCGCCCTGTGCGCCGACGGCTACGGCGAGATCGAGATCCACCTGCACCACGACGACGACACCGAGGACAACTTCAAGCGCACGATCAGCCGGTTCAACGCCTTGCTGCACGAACGCCACGGCGCCCTGCCGCGCGACCCCGCCACCGGTCAGCTGCGCTTCGGCTTCATCCACGGCAATTGGAGCCTGGACAATTCGCGCGCGGATGGGCGCTGGTGCGGGATCAACAACGAGCTGATCCTGTTGCGTGAACTGGGCTGCTACGCCGACTTCACCCTGCCCTCGGCGCCGAGCGACACCCAGACCAGCATGATCAACGCGATCTACTACGCCACCGACGATCCGCTGCGCGGCAAATCCCACGACACCGGCGCACCGGTTCGCGTCGGCGGCAAGGCCAGCGGCGACCTGATGATCGTGCAGGGGCCGCTGGGCCTGAACTGGCGCGAGCGCAAGTTCGGGGTGATCCCGCGCATCGAGAGCTCCGACGTGCGCCGCAATTGCCCGCCGACGCCGGAGCGCGTCGACGACTGGGTACGAACGGGCATTCATGTCCAGGGCCGGCCGGAATGGGTGTTCGTCAAGGTGCATACCCATGGGACCCAGGAGCGCGACATGGACACCCTGCTGGGCGCCAGCGCACATGCCATGCACCGGCACCTGGAGACCCGCTACAACGACGGCCGCCACTACGTGCTGCACTACGTCACCGCGCGGGAGGTCTACAACATCATCAAGGCCGCCGAAGCCGGTTGCCGCGGCAATCCGCACGACTACCGCGACCATGAACTGCCGCCACCCCCCGGCGTCGCCGGGGCGCATGCCGCGTCGCGACGGCAGGGCGCGTAGCCGATGGCGGATGACCTCGTCAGCGTGGTCATGCCGGTCTACAACGCCGCGGCGTGGCTGCGGCGGTCGGTCGAGTCGGTGCTGCGGCAGAACCACCGCAACCTGGAACTGATCGCGGTCGACGACGGCTCGTCGGACGATTCGCCGGCCATGCTCGAGGCCTTTGCCCGCACCGACGCCAGGGTGCGGCTACAACGGCAGGCGCTGAACGGTGGCGTGGCCGCGGCGCGCAACGCCGGCCTGGCCGTGGCGCGGGGCCAGTACATCGCGTTTCTCGATGCGGACGACTGGTGGCACCCGGCCAAGCTGGAGCGGCAACTGGCCAGCTTGCATGCCCATGGCGCACTGGTCAGCTATGGCGAGTACTGGCGGGTGGCCGAAGACGGCCGCGTGTTGAGCAGGGTGACGCCGCCGGCAACGCTGCGCTGGCATGACATGCTGGCCAGCAACTTCATCGGCAACCTGACCGGCATGTACGCGCGTCGACTCGGCGACGTGCCGTTTCGGAAAATCGGCCACGAGGACTATGTGTTCTGGCTGGAACAGGTGCGGCGGGCCGGCCTGGCCGTGCGGGTGGAGAGCGACGAGCCGCTGGCATGGTACCTGGTGCGCGAACGCTCGCTGTCGGCCAACAAGTGGCGTGCGGCCCGCTGGCAATGGGCGATCTATCGCGACGTGGAGAAGCTGGGCCTGCCGCTGTCGGCGCTGTGCATGGTGCGCTATGCATGGCACGCGCTGCGCAAGCGGCACGGTGGCGCCGCGCCGCCCTGATGTCGCGCCGCCATGGCGCCCAGCGGCGGGCCTGTCCCCGCCACGGTGCGGCGCGCTCAGCCTCCGCCGCCCGCCGGCGTCGCCCGTGCGGCGCCGCTGCCGGCGGGCTGGCGCATCAGCCACTGCACCACGCCGGTGCCGCGGTTGTTCCAGTTGAACCGCCGCGGCGTGCTGCTGTTTCTCGCGCAGCTCTCGCTGTAAGACGATTGCAGCAGCTCCATGCGCCGCTCCAGCGCGCGCTGCCACCGCGGATCGGTCTCGAAGTAGCGGGCGGCGGCGACCGGCAGGGTCAGCTCGACATTGTGCGAATCGCTGTACCAGCCATCCGAGTTCTCGATGGCGACCAGCTGTTTCAGGTCGGCATGCGCCGAAGACCAGTACCAGCTGATCTGGCCGCTGGCGCCGTCGCAGGGATCGCGCCAGTCCTTGCCGGAGGAGCGCAGGGTCTTTTCATCGATCCAGCCGTAGCGCTCCAGGTAGCGGCCGAACGCGGTGATCATGGCCGGTATCCGCGCGTCGCCGGTGACCAGCCATGCGTGCCACAGGCCGTCGATGATGTTCTGGCTCATCCACGGCGAGCTGCCGACCGTGTCGGTGGCCGCATCGTAGCTGTTGCCCTCGTGCATGTCCCAGCTGTTGCGCCAGGAGCCGTCGTTGCCCAGCCCATCCGGGTTGTGCCGCTGATGCTGGTACAGCCAGCCCACGCGATCGTCGATCCCCCTGAGGTAGCGCGGGTCGCCGGTGATTTCCCAGGCGCTGACGATTTGCAGCAGGCCCAGGCCAGCCTCCCGCTCGGTGAAAAAGCGTTGCTTGAGTCCGGTATAGGGGCCGGCGGGGATGTTCCAGCCGCCGCTGTCCCACGCGGCAACCATGAGCTGGATGAGCGCGGAGTTGGTCTCGCTGTCGTCGCCGCTCAGCCCCAGGGCGAGCAGCGATGGCTCGATGTAGATGTATTTCGGGTCGCACGCATCGACCTTGCCCAGATGGAAGCCGCCGCCGCACTGAGGCCAGCCGGGCGCGCCGCTGCGCTTGATGTGCTCCATGTAGAAGCGGTAGCTGGCCTCGGCGGCGGCCAGGTAATCCGCGCGTCCGGTGCGCACGTATTGCTGGAACAGCGTGGTCGGTCGGTCAAACAGCCAGGCCGATCCGTCGTCGCGCGGCAAGGCCTTGGCCCAGGCGAACTGCGCGGCGAAATAGCGATCGTACGGGCTGGCCGTCGTGGACGCTTGTTGCGGCCCGGCGATCAGCGACGCCGACATCCATTGCGGGCTCAGGGTGGCCAGCACGCCGGGGACGCGCACGCCCTCGCTGCCCATCACCAGCCCGTCGGCATAGGGCCAGCCCTTGGCGGTGGCCGCCTCACGGCCGGCGGCGGGGGGGGCGATGCGGAAGCGCACCGTCCCGTGGTCGCCATCGAGGGTGGCGTGGAATTGGGCGCGCACGGCGCGGATGCCCCCGTGCGCGAAATGCCAGTACAGGGTCGGCTGGACATCGGCCGGGATCGGCGCGCCATGCGCGTCCTCGATGCGCACGTCCCGTGCGTCGCGCAGCATGCCGGGCGGGAACGGGATGCCGACCGTGACCGCGACGGAGGCACCGACGGCGCCATGGCGGTGCAGCTCGATGACCCGCCAGTCCGGATGGTTTCCCGGCGCGGCGGATGCCGCCGCCTGCGCCAGCCATGCCAGCGGCGGTACCGCGGGATGGGCGGGCGCACCGGGCGGCGAAAACGAGGGTTCCCCGATGGCCGAGGAGCGCCGGTATTCCTGCGTGCTGCCGACCGGCCGGGCCGCCAGCAGCATGGCGGCGAGCGAACACGCCGCCAGCAGCGCCGCCAGCCCGCTGCCGCGCGTGACGGAGACGGCGGCGAACCTGCTCATGGTGGATGTTCGGCGGCGGCGAGCCGGCGCTCCCAGGCCAGCGCGGTGCGCACGATGAATTCCAGGTCGTCGTGGCGTGGCGTCCAGCCCAGCCGCTGGCGCAGCCGGTCGGCGCGGGCGATCAGCATCGGTGGGTCGCCCTCGCGCCGTGGCTGTTCGATCACGTTCAAGCTACGGCCGCTGACCCGTCGCACCGTGTCGATCACCTCGCGCACGCTGTAGCCGTGGCCATAGCCGCCATTGAGCGTCAGCGACTCGCCGTTTGCGCGCAGGTGGTCCAGCGCCTGCAGATGTGCGGCGGCGAGATCCTCGACATGGATGTAGTCGCGGATGCCGGTGCCGTCGGGCGTGTCGTAATCGGTGCCGAAAATCGACAGGCTCGGCCGCTTGCCGACCGCGTGTTCGCAGGCGACCTTGAGCAACAGGGTCGCGTTGGGCGTGCGCTGGCCGATGCGGCCCTGCGGGTCGCAACCGGCGACATTGAAGTAACGCAGGATCACGTGCCGCAGTGCGCTGGCGGCGCTGAGGTCGCGCAGCATCGTCTCGGACATCAGCTTGGACATGCCGTAGGGGTTGATCGGCTGCGTCGCCGTATCCTCGTCGGCGATGCCGCCGGCGAGGGCGCCATAGACCGCGGCGGTCGAGGAAAAGATGATCTTGTCGACTCCGGCCTCGGCGCAGCAGGCCAGCAGGTTGCGCGTGTTGCAGGTGTTGTTGCCGTAGTACTTCAGCGGATCGCGCACCGACTCCGGCACCACCGTGTGAGCGGCGAAGTGCATCACCGCATCCACCCGATGCTCGGCCAGGACGCGCGACACCAGGACCTGGTCGCCGACGTTGCCAACCACCAGCTCGGCGTCCCGTACCGCGTCGGCGAAGCCGCTGTAGAGATTGTCGAGTACCACCACGCGCTCGCCGCGTCCGCGCAACTGCTGCACCACATGGCTGCCGATGTAGCCGGCACCGCCGGTGACCAGGATGCTCTTCACGGTGGTGAACTCCGGGCTGGGGTCGGGAAGTTGCCGGCGAGCCAGGTCTCGATGGTGTCGAAGAGCAGCTGGCGGTCGGTTTCGAGGACGTAGGTGTGGTCGGCCTGTTTCAGCAAACGGGTGCTTGCCCCCGGGTGCGCGGCCAGGCGCCCGTAGCATTCGCGGAACTGCCGCGGATGATTGTAGTGGCCGCTGATGCCGCCGCTGTAGATGAAGTACAGCTTGAGTCCCCGCTCGAGCATGCCGGCCAGTTCCCTGCGTACCTGGCTCAGCGGTGGGTAGTGCACTCCGAAACGGATGTTGCTGTCGTCGTCTTCCGGTGGGCTCATGCGGCGATCGAGAAACCGTCGCCAGCGCGCGGCGTTGAGCAGTCGGGGCAGGTAGTGCCGAATGCGGAAACCGAACGTGCGAAAGGCGTAACCGTCCAGAAAGATCGCGCCGGCCACGCGGCTTTCGGTGCATGCCGCCACATGGGCGTTTTGCGCGCCGGAACACAGCCCGAGCAGAATCACGCGTGTGCACCCGGCATGTTGCCGGAGCAGGTTGATGGCATCGGCCACGTCCGATCGCACCTGTTCCTCGTGCGAGCGGGGTTCGTTGCTGGCGCCGCTGTCGCCGATCGACGACAGGTCGAAGCGCAGCGAGGGGTAGCCGCACGCGTTGAGTCGGCGGGTCAACTCCACGTGCAGGCGGAAGGGCCCCACGCGGTGCACCATGCCGGCATTGAGCACGACGATGCCGACGCGTCCTTCCTCCGCCGGCGCGGGCGGCAGCCCGATGATGCCGATCAGGTGCTGGGCACGACCGAAGCGGCAGGCACGTTCCGTGGTCATGCCGACCCCCGCACATGATCGACCACGGCGCGGATCAGTTCGGGCGACAGCACGGCGTGTTCAAGCCGCTCCAGGTCGTCCCAGGCGATCGCCGTCTGCAGCCGCCTGATCGTGGCATCCAGGGCGCCGGCAGGCTGGCCAGGCGGCGCTGGCGGCTGCGAATCCAGCAGCGCGACCGGGACCTTCGCGGGACCGGCCCGCCAGTGGCCGAGCTGACGCTTCAGTGCGGGGCCGATCGGAAAGCCGAGCCACTGGTTGGCGGCATCGGCTGCCGTTCGCGGCTGGCTGAAGCGGTCGCCATCGCGCCAGAGCGCATCCTGCATGGCGTCGAGTCGGGCCACGTGGGCGCTGCCGTCGAGTATCGGGTCCCACAGCAGCAGTTCGGCAAAACCGGCGTCGTCGGCCGACTCCAGGGCGATGGCGCCACCCAGCCGCGCGCCAAAACCGAGCAGGCGATCGCAGCCGCTGCGCCGGCGCAGCTCGGCGGCGGCGGTCACCGCATCGCTGACGCAGCGCGTCCAGTCAAGCTGGTTGCTGGCGCCCGCCGAATCGCCGCTGCCGTAATAGTCGAAACGCAACACGGCGCAGCCCTGCAGGGCCAGTGCATCGCCCAGCTGCCGGTAAATGCGGTGGCTGCGGACCATCTCCTGGCCCAGCGGCGGACACAGCAGCACGGCGCGCTTCGGGTGGCCGGTCGCCGCATGGTAGATGCCGAACAGGTCGCCGCCGGTACCGAACTGGCAGGGTTGGGTGGGTGACGGCCTCGCGTTCATCGGCGGTAGACGAAGCCCAGGTAGATCTCGTTGGCCTGGTAACCCTGGCCCGGCTCGGTACTGCTGCGCAGGCCGTGGCTTGCCGACAGCATCACGCTCCAGTGCCGCGTCCGCCGGCTGGTGACACTCACCCCGTAGTTGGTCGTGCGATCGGTGCGGTCGATCGACGTGTAATGCACGTTCGCGGTGTTGGCGAAGGCCGACAGCGTGGTCTGCGGGGTCAGGCGGTAGTCCAGGCCCGCCCTGCCGCCCCGATCGGTCTGGTTGAAGACCGAATGGTTGATGTAGTCCAGCTTGTCGTACGCCGGCGCGAGCACGAAACTGAGGCGGGCGCCGACAAAGGTATAGGACGTCTCGATGCGGCGTTCGGTGTAGACCCACGAACTGATCACCGCATTGCCGACGTCGATATTCGGCTGGGCCGCCACTGCAGGCCCGACGGTGGCGACCAGGCCCGCCTGATCGATCAGGTCCTGCGCCGAGTCGGATATCTGGCGGGCAGCATCGATGGCGAAGGTGTTCTGCGGCGACGCGCGCCAGGCCACGCGCAGGCGAACCAGCGGACTGGTGTTGTCGGGCATTCCGCTGAAGTTGATCCGCGACCAGCCCGCCGCCGCGTCCAGGTCGAAGCGGCTGAGTTGGCTGACGTAGCGGCCGAACAGTTCGGTGCGATCGTAGGACGGGCCGCCGCTGGCGTTTTGAAAGGTAACGCGCTCGGTGTCGACGTTGGCCGACAGGTGCGCCGTCGGGGAAATATCCTTGATGACGCGGAACGCAGCCATGCCGCGCGACGAGTTGAACTCCTTGGTCTTGGCGGCGTAGCTGTTGGTGTAACGCAGATCCGCCTCGCCCCGCAGCGTATTGCCCAGGCGGAACTTCAGGGTGGGTCCAAGGACCAGCACGTTGGTCTGTTGCAGGTTGTTGGGCACGTTGGTGGACAGCGTCGACAACGGCTGCACGCCGGCGTAGTCGAGTACGGTGAAATCCAGTCGCTGCGGCAGCATCGTCCAGTTGGCCTGGCCGCCCAGCTGGGCCAGGGTCTGGCTGTCGAAGGCGTTGCCCAGGTAGTCGCGGTACTCCAGGTTGCCGACGACGTTGGCCTGCAGCACGGACCCCTGTTGCTGAAAGCTGAAGCTGGCACCGGGGATCAGCACGTTCTGGCTGATCGGTTGCGTATCGCTGAGGTTGATGTTGTCGCTGTGGTCGATTCCGGTTCGCAGCGAATAATCGAATTCCGCCGCCGCCTGCGCCGAGGCGACGAAAAGCACCAGGCCGATGGCGCGCGTGAGCGTGTTGGGCGTGCACATGTATCCGTCCCTCCCCTGTTGCAGATCCTTGATCCTCCGGAACGGCCCGATGATTCAAGGTCCTTGATTGAATACCAGGCCGGCGAACTTTTCCGGATCGAAATTCGCCGCCGCCTGGTTGATCGCCGCCGGCGTATCGCGCCCGTATCCGGCCACCACGATCACCTGGTCGACCAGGTCGGAGAGGATGCGCGCATCCGGCGCGCCCTTGATCGCGGGGCCGTCGAGGAACAGGTACCGGTCCGGATATCGGCAACGCAGTGAATCGATCACCGCCCGCATGCGAAACGAGGAGAAGTACTCGCTGCTGTTCTCACGCGATACGCCGGCCGGGATCAGCCGCAGCCGGGGGATGCCGGTGTGGTAGACGATGGACTTGATGCCCATCGAGGGGTGTTCGAGAAAATCGATCAGGCCCTCGCTGCCGCGCGCGAGGCCGAAGGCCTCGTGTTGCGCCGGATAGCGAAGGTTGCAGTCGATGAGCAGGCTCGAGCGGGCCTCGTCGAAAGCGAATGCGGTGGCCAGGTTGCGCGCAACGAAACTGCTGCCAGAGCCGGGACTGACAGGAACCACGAGGGTTACCAGGTTCTGCTTGCCGCCAAGTTCGAGCAGGCGCGTGCGAATTTCGCGAAAGGCGTCGGAGTGCACGCGTGCCGAGGGTTCGCGATGGATCAGGCGGCGCTCTTCGAGCTGCCGTATCGCCAGCGAGGTGGGTTCGGTCATGCGGACAACCGACTGCCCGGCGCCGATGTGCGGCCCCACCTGGGTGGAGGTCTTTTCCGCCTCGTCCAGCTCCGCGTCCGCTGCGGGGGCCAGTTCGTTGATGTCCTGGTCTTTCACGCCAGCCCCCTCAGCTTGAGCCAGAAGAGTATCGCGTAGACCAGGAGGACAGCCGCAACGACGAGGACGATCACGCCGTTTCGTTGCTGCTCCCGCCTGCGATCCTGCGGTGTGGGATAGAACGGGATGGTGGCCAGCACGTTCAGCCCGGTGAGCCTCTTCAGCTGCTCCGTCGAGCGTACCCTGGGATCCAGGCGAGCGACGCCGAAGAGCAGGCCGACCGGTATCGCCAGCGCCAGCAGCACGCTGGCAATGGCGAAATGTATGAAGCGCAAACCGCTGGGGTTCAGCGGAATCACCGCGGGGTTCTGCACGCGGAAGGTCAGGCCCTGGTGCTCCGAGTCGAGATTCATCGACACGCGCGCCTTCTCGCGGCGGTTGAGCAGGTCCTGGTAGACGTCGCGGTTGACGTTGTAGTCGCGGGTCAGCTCCGCCGTGACCATGTCCGAGTTGGCGATGCGGCTGCTGCGCTGCATTTCGGACTGCAGCAGGGCATTGCTCTCGTTGATCCTCGCCTCGATCGCCGCGCTATCGGCGCGGAGCGTGGACAACTGGCTCTGCAGCTGCTGGTACAGCGGATTGAACTGGACGTTGTTGCCGGTCGTGTCGGCCACGCCGGCGGCGTGGGCCGCCTGCTTGCGTTTTTCGTCCTGGGCGAGCTGCTGGCGCAGGTCTTCCATCTGGTGGCGGATGCGGATGACGTCGGGATATTCGTCGGTGTAGGTCAGCAGCAGCTTGTTCAGCTGTGCCTGCAGGTTGGCCAGTTCCACCTGGTAGACGCCGCTGGTGGTCTGCACCGTGTTGACTTCGGACTGCCCGTTGAGCTGGGTGAGCAGGGATGCGATCTGCGAGCGCTTCTCCATCAGATCCAGGCGCGAGTTCTCGATCTGCGTGCGCAACTGGCTGATATGGTTGTTGGTGTCGGCCACGCTGCCGACGCGCGCATCCGGATTGCTCTGGCGGAAGTCCATCAGCTTCGTTTCGGCACCGGCCAGTTTGGCCCGGTATTGCTGGACCTGGTTGTTGATGAAATCGAAGGCGTCGCGACTCTCGCGCTTCTTGGAGGCCAGGCTCTCGGCGATGAAAAGCTGCGCGAATTCGCGTGTCACCTCGTAGGCCCGCCTGGGGTCGGAGTCGTAATAAGTGATCGTGATCAGGTTGTCGTGGGAAAACGTCACGGTGGTGCGCGTCCGGATTCCCTGGATGATGCGATCCTTCTCCGCCGGGGAAGGGTGGGAGGCGGCCCAGCCGCCGGTGACCAGGATCTGGTCGAGCACCTTCTGGCTGAATACCACGGCGCGCGCCATGCCGGCGCGGGCGGCGTTGGCGGTGGGGGTGGCCGCACCCTGCATCAGCGGGGTGATGATGCTGCTTTCCTGCGCCAGGATGGTGGTCGAGGCCACGTACTTTTTCGGCCACGCCAGACCCACGGCAAGCACGGCCAGGGCAACTCCGGCAAATACCAGCACCAGCGCGATTCGCCTTCGCCTGGCCTCGTTCAGCACCACGGGCAACATCGTGTCGAAACTTGCCGGTTCCGCATTCATGTGCAGGGTTTCATTCCATGGCCGGTCAGAACGAGCGCTGCGGCACGATGATCACGTCACCTGGTTGCAGCGGGTAATTGGTCGACAGCTTGCCGTCCTGCAGGATCTTGCCGAGCTGGACGGCATAGGCGCTGGACTGGCCCGCAACCTTGCGGTAGAGCTCGGTGCCGTCGGGCGCGGCAAACTCGGTGGTCCCGCCGGCAGCCAGCACGGCGTCGAGCACGGTCATGCCCTGGCGATAAGGTATCGACACGGGCGTGCGCACCGCGCCGGTCACGCGAACGCGGGACAGATACTCGTGGCTGCGCAACTCGGTGAGGATGACGGCCACTTGCGGGTCACGCACGAAGGCCTTCAGCTTGTTCCTGATGTCGGCGGCGACTTCCTCGGGGGTCTTGCCGCCGGCCTTGACGTCGCCGACCAGCGGCACGGTGATCATGCCGTCCGGCCTCACGGGCACGCTGACGCTGAGATCCGGGTTGTGCCAGACCGAGATACTCAATTGGTCGTCGACGCCGATGTGGTAGGCGGTCACGGCCTGCGCATCGGGATTGAAGGCCGGCGCATGGCTGGAGCCCCCGGTGCTGGCGCAGGCAGCCAGCAGCAGCAAGACGCATGGCGTGAGCAGACGAAAGAAGACCTTCATTTGATACCCCCTGGACCACTTTCCAATTTGTGATCTGCGTCACACTATGTTGCCATCAAGCGCCTGCGCGGAACAAGCTCGGCGTCGGCAAAATCAGACGATTTCGCCCGGTTCGGCGTTTCGACTACCTTTAGGCCGGGTGGACACCATGGTCAAGCCGCATTCCCCTCCCGCCAGTTGATCAAACCATTGATGGATGTGCCGCATGCAACGTCTTGAAGATACGAGAATCGCGATCATTGGCCTGGGCTATGTCGGATTGCCGCTGGCGGTCGAATTCGGGAAGCGTTACGACACTACCGGCTTTGACATAAATGTCAATCGTGTCAATGAGCTGCGTTCCGGGAACGATTCGACGCTGGAGGTGGACCCGCCGGAACTGGCCGCCTCGGCGCGCCTGCGCTTCAGTGCCGAGCGCGACGACATCGCGGACAGCAGCGTCTATATCGTGACCGTGCCGACGCCGATCGACCAGGCCAAGCGGCCGGACCTGACGCCGCTGATCAAGGCCAGCGAGATGCTGGGCCATGTGCTGCGCGCGGGCGACATCGTCGTGTACGAGTCCACGGTGTATCCCGGTTGCACCGAGGAGGTCTGCGTGCCGATCCTCGAGCGGGTGTCGGGCCTGGTCTTCAATCGCGACTTCTTCGCCGGCTACAGTCCCGAGCGGATCAATCCGGGGGACAAGCAGCACCGGGTCACCAACATCCTCAAGGTGACCTCCGGCTCCACCCCCGAGGTGGCCGACTTCGTCGATCGCCTTTATCGCTCGATCATCACCGCCGGCACGCACAAGGCCAGTTCGATCAAGGTCGCCGAGGCCGCCAAGGTGATCGAGAACACCCAGCGCGACCTCAACATCGCGCTGGTGAACGACCTGGCCAAGTTGTTCAACAAGCTCGGCATCGACACGCTCGAGGTGCTGCAGGCGGCGGGAACGAAGTGGAATTTCCTGCCGTTTCGGCCAGGCCTCGTCGGCGGCCACTGCATCAGCGTGGATCCGTACTACCTGACCCACAAGGCGCAGGAAATCGGCCATCATCCGGACGTGATCCTGGCCGGGCGCCGCACCAACGACAGCATGGGCGACTACATCGCGGGCGAGGTCATCCGCCTGCTGGTCTGCAAGCAGATCAACCCGGTGCGGGCGCGCATCCTGGTGCTCGGGCTGGCGTTCAAGGAAAACTGCCCGGACCTGCGCAACACGCGGGTGGTCGACATCGTGACGGCGCTTCGCGGCTACAACGCGCAGGTTGAGATCCACGACCCCTGGGTGGACGCGGCCGCGGCCATGCACGAGTACGGCATCGAGCTGATCGATCCGCCGGCGCCGGCGAGCTACGATGCGGTGATCGTTGCGGTCGGCCACCGGCAGTTTGCCGAGCTCGGCGCGACCGGCATCCGCGCGTTCGGCAAGCCGGCGTCGGTGTTGTACGACGTGAAGTATGTATTGCCCCGCGAGGCGGTCGACGGCCGGCTCTGAGCGACGCCATCGTCGTTGTGCCGGGGCGGCGGTGATCCCATTCAGGACAGCAAGCAATGAAGATCATGGTAACCGGCAGCGCGGGGTTCATCGGCTCACACGTCGTGCTGCGCCTGCTCGAACGCGGCGACGAGGTGATCGGCGTCGACAATCTCAGCGACTACTACGATGTCACGCTCAAGATGGCGCGCCTGGCCCGCTTCGACGAGCATCCGCGCTACACCCACGTGTCGGCGGACCTGTCCGATCGCGGCGCGATGGAGCTGGCGTTTGCGCGCTATCGGCCGCAGCGGGTGATCAACCTGGCGGCACAGGCCGGTGTTCGCTATGCGGCGGAGAACCCGCATATCTACGTGTCCACCAACGTCACCGGTTTCCTCCATGTGATCGAAGGCTGTCGTCACCATCAGGTCGAGCACCTGGTGTTCGCCTCGACCAGCTCGGTGTACGGCGCCGATACGCAGATGCCTTTTTCCGAGCATCAGCCGACCGAGCATCCGCTGACCCTGTATGCGGCGTCCAAGAAAGCGAACGAAATGATGGCGCACAGCTATGCGCACCTGTATGGCCTGCCGTGCACCGGCCTGCGTTTCTTCACCGTCTATGGCCCGTGGGGCCGGCCGGACATGGCCTTGTTCCTGTTCACCCGGGCGATCCTGGCCGGCGAGCCGATCAAGGTCTTCAACCACGGCCATCACAAGCGCAGCTTCACCTACATCGACGACATCGTCGAGGGGGTGATCCGCGCGCTCGACGACGTGCCGCGCGGCAATCCCGCCTGGGACGGCAAGAAGCCGGACCCGGCCTCGAGCCTGGCGCCGTACCGGCTGTTCAACATCGGCAACGAGCAGCCGGTGGAATTGCTGCGCTACATCGAGGTGCTCGAGCAGTGCCTGGGACGCAAGGCCACGATGGAGATGCTGCCGCTGCAGGCGGGCGACGTGCCGGATACCGAGGCGGACATGTCCTCGTTGGCCGCTGCCGTCGGTTACAGCCCGAAGGTGCCGGTGGAGCAGGGCGTGGCCAATTTCGTGCGCTGGTATCTGGATTATTACCGGATGCGGTAGGGTAGGCGGGTGTCTGTTGCGGCCGGAACGGTGGTCCGGCCCAGCCGCTACACTTACTGGCCGATGCCGTGCGGGTTGACCCACCCCATCCAGATGCCGAATACCACCATGGCGATCAGCAGCAGGGACAGGCCGATGCGGCGGGTCAGTGCCCACACCGTGCGCCTGTCGTCGTCCTTGTCGGTCATCATGAAATACAACGCCTGGCCGAGGCTGAAGATCACCACCAGCAGCACCACCACGAGCGCAACTTTGTAAATGGCTATCACGTGACCGATTCCATCCATTTCGACGTCCCGAGTATAGCCATCGAAGCCGGTGTGCTGGCGTGAGCGGTTTTCGCCGTCCGGCGTGGTGGGCGTTGCTGCTGACCGCGGCCGCCGCCTTGCTGTTCATACGTTTGGGGGTGTGGCAGCTGCACCGGGCCGACTTCAAGGAGGCGCTGCTGCGGCGCTATGCCACATCGTCCTCGGCGCCGCCGCAGGACTTCGCCGGGGTGGCCGCCACGCCGCCGGCGGACAGTTTTCCGCGGGTGCGGGTGAGCGGGCGCTATCTGGCGGATCGGGCGTATCTGCTGGACAACCCCAAGCATGACGAACAGGGCGGGGTGGAGGTGTTCGTCCCGCTGCAACTGGACGCCAGGCGCCCGCTGTTGCTGGTCGACCTGGGTTTTCTGCCGGGCGGCGGCGACGGCAAGGCGCCGGATCTGCCGCCGTTGCCGCGCACCGAGGTCAACCTGGAAGGCCTGTACGTGCCGCCGCCGCCGACCGGCTTCCAGATGGGCGGCGATGCGCTGGCGCGGCAGACCCGCTGGCCGAAAAGCAGCATCTTCCTGCTGCTGGGCGAAGTCTCGCGGGACCTGGGCCGGCCGCTGTACCCGCGGGTGCTGGCGCTGGACCCGGACCCGGCCTCGATCTACACCCGCGTGCACACCCTGGATTTTTCCTCGATGCCACCGGCGCGGCACCGCGCCTATGCGTTCCAGTGGTTTTCCTTTGCCCTGGCCGCGGTGGTGATCCTGCTGGTGCTGCACCGCAAGCGCGACCGGCGCCAGCCTTGATCCGCCCCGTTTGTCCCGACCGATGAAGATTGATGATGACATCTGCTGACCTACCGTCGTTGCGCAAGAGCCGACGCTTCCTGCTGCTGATCGTGCTGGTGTTCGCCGCACCGATGATTGTGGCGGGCCTGCTGGTGGCCAGTGGCTGGCAGCCCGGCGCCGCGGGCTACGGCCGGCCGATCACCCCGGCGCGCAATTTCGTCGACGAAAAACTGCGCGTGCAGCTGGCCGACGGGCAGGCCTATCCCTGGCGCGACAGCCAGCCGCGCATGACCCTGGTGGCGCTGGCCGGCCCCGGCTGCGCGCAGCGCTGCCTGCAGGCCCTGACCGCGATGGCCAAGGCGCGCGTGATGCTCAACCAGAACCAGTCGCGGCTGCGCCTGCTTTACCTCGGTGCCCCACCGGCCGACCCGGCCGCGCTCGCCGCCATGACCAACTACTGGCAGCTCGGCCAGGACCAGGACGGCGGGCTCGCCAGCTTCCGGCCCGTCGCGGCGGACAGTGTCAGTGCGGTGCTGGTCGAGTCCAATGGCACGGCGCTGGCCTTTTATCCGGCCGGGTTCGATGCCGCCGGCCTGCTGCGCGACCTGCGCAAGGTGATCAAGTGATGTCCTCGCGTCGCGGAACCCTCCTGCGTGGCCTATCCCTGTTTGCCGCCCTGTTCGCGTTCGGGCTGGTGATGTTCGGCGCCTTCGTGCGGCTGTCCAATGCCGGCCTGTCCTGCCCGGACTGGCCAACCTGCTATGGCCAGGTGACCTGGCCGCAGCACGCGCAGGCGGTGGCGCATGCCGATGCGGCGTTCCCCGATCGCCCGTACGAGGCGCACAAGGCCTGGCGCGAACAGGTGCACCGCTTCCTCGCCGGCACGCTGGGGCTGATGGTGCTGGCGTTGGCGGTGCTGGCCAGCTGGCGCAGGCGCTCCGCGCTGTTGCCGGTGATCGGCGGCTCGATGTTCGCCGCGGTCGGCGTCGCCCTGTACATGCACGGCGAGCATCGCTGGTCGTCGCTGCTGGCCGCCTGCGCGATCGCCCTGCCGCTGTTCGCGGCGCTTCGCCTGCCACGTCCCGGCGCATGGCGCATCTGCGTGCTGGCGCTGGGCGTGATCATCTTCCAGGCGATGCTCGGCATGTGGACGGTGACACTGCTGCTCAAGCCCATCGTGGTGATGGGGCACCTGCTCGGCGGTATGACCACCTTCGCCCTGCTGGCCTGGGCGGCCCTGCGTTTTGCCGGGGTCGCCGCCACCGACGAGGGGCTGGCCGACCTGCGCCGCTGGGTGGTGGTCGGCATCGTGCTGCTGCTGTGCCAGATCGCCCTGGGCGGCTGGACCTCGTCGAACTACGCGGCGCTGGCGTGCGGCTACGGCCCGGGTTCGTTCCCGCAGTGCCTGGGTCAATGGGCGCCGCCCACGGACTTCCACCAGGGCTTCGTGTTGTGGCGCGCCATCGGCGTCGACTACGAGGGCGGCGTGCTCGACATGGCGGCCCGCAGCGCGATCCAGATCGCGCACCGGATCGGTGCGCTGGTGGTGTTCTGCTATCTCGGCTGGCTGGCCTTCCGGCTGGCGCGCCGCGGCTTGCGCGGTTACGGCGTGGCCGTGGCGGTCGCCCTGCTCAGTCAGGTGATGCTGGGCATCAGCAACGTCTACTTCGGCCTGCCGCTGGCGGTGGCCACCGCGCACAACGGCATGGCGGCGTTGCTGCTGTTCACCCTGCTGGCCAGCCTCGCCCGCACCCAGAAGGCGGCGCCGATCAAGAGGAGCCAGGCATGAGCAAGAGCTCGCCCGCATCGGGGCATCCGCCTTCGCTGCTCGGCTCCCTGCACTCGTTCCTGGAGCTGACCAAGCCGCGCGTCGTCGCCTTGCTGGTGTTCTGCGCGGTGATCGGCATGTTCCTCGCGGTGCCGGGGATTCCCCCCTGGCGCGCGCTGGTCTTCGGCACGCTGGGGATCTGGATGGCCTCCGGCTCGGCGGCCGCATTCAATCACCTGATCGACGAGCGCATCGACAAGCTGATGGTGCGCACCGCGCGGCGTCCGCTGGCCACCGGCACGCTGACCGCGCATCAGGTGCTGGTGTTCGCGGTGCTGCTCGGGATCGCCTCGATGCTGGTGCTGGCGCTGCTGGTGAACCGCCTGACCGCGGTGCTGACCTTCGCCGGGCTGATCGGCTACGCGCTGGTCTATACCGCCTACCTGAAGCGCGCCACGCCGCAGAACATCGTCATCGGCGGTCTCGCCGGCGCGGTGCCGCCGGTGCTGGGCTGGACCGCCGTCACCGGCCAGTTGCATCCGTTCGCACTGCAGCTGTGCCTGATCATCTTCGTGTGGACGCCGCCGCATTTCTGGGCGCTGGCGATCTTCCGCCGCGACGACTACGCCCGCGCCGGCGTGCCGATGCTGCCGGTGACCCACGGCGTCGCCTACACCCGCTGGCAGGTGCTGTTCTACACCATCCTGCTGGTGCTGGTGAGCCTGCTGCCCGCGCTGACCGGCATGAGCGGGCTGATCTATCTCGGCGGCGCGCTGGTGCTGGACGCGGGTTTCCTCTACTACGCCGTGCGCCTGCTGCATCCGCCGGACGCGATGTTTCCGATGAAGGTGTTCAAATATTCGATCGTGTACCTGATGGCGCTGTTCGCCTTTTTGCTGTTCGACCACTGGCTGGTGCACCCGGTCGTGCAGCACGCCCTGCTGCTGCCGGCGGCGGACTGAGCGGCGGCGCCATCGTTGGCCGGGTAGGGAGCGATTGCCGTGCGCCTGTTGATCGTCGAAGACTCACCCACGCTGGGACGTGACCTGAGCAGCGCGCTGGTGCGTGATGGTCACGTGGTGGACCTCGCCGCCGATGGCGCCGAGGCGCTGCGTTTTCTGTCCGGCTTTCACTACGACGTGGTGACCCTTGACCTGATGATACCCAGGCTGGACGGCTGGGCGGTGTTGCGGCGGTTGCAGGGACGCGGCGGCCGCCCGCGGGTGCTGGTGCTGTCGGCACGCGACCAGGTGGAGGATCGTGTCGAGGCGCTCAACCTCGGCGCCGACGACTACATGGTCAAGCCGTTCGCCTACGCCGAACTGCTGGCGCGGCTGCATGCGCTGGGGCGACGCAGCGAGGGCGGCGCCCCAGTGCTGCGGGCAGGTGCGCTGGAGGTCGATCCGCGCGCCCGGCTGGCGCGGGTGGACGGCGTCGTGCTCGCCTTGTCGCCGAAGGAATATGGCTTGCTGGAGGCGCTGCTGGGGCAGCGCGGTCGCGTGCTGTCCCGCCCGGCCCTGTTCGAACGGCTCTACGACGCGCGCAGCGAGGCGTCGGACAAGGTGATCGAGGTACTGGTCAGCACGTTGCGCACGAAACTCGCGCGTGCCGGCATGCCCGAGCTGATCGAGACACGACGGGGGTTCGGCTATGTCGTGGTTGCGTGAGTGGGCGCTGGGCTCGATTGCCCGCCGGCTGCTGACGTTCCTGTTCGGTGGCCTGGGCGTGCTGATGATCAGCCTGTTCCTGCTGCTGGACTACGGCCTCGCCCGGCAGATCTCCGGCCGCCTCGACGATACCTTGCTGGCGCGGGCGCGCGGGGTGGCCGTGCTGCTGGAGGCGCATCCCGGTGGCAAGGCGCTGGCCGAGTTGCAGGCCTTCATCCCCGAATACGCCGGCGGCGGCCATACCGACTTCCTGCAGATCTGGGACGATCGCGGGCACACCATGCTGGCTTCGGCCAGCAACGCCGCCGCCAATCTTCAGCCGCCCGCGGCCGTCGTCCCGGCCAACCTCCCCTATTTTTACGACCTGCGGCTTCCCGATGGTCACCGCGGGCGTGGCGTCGCCATGCGACTGGCCCTTCCCGGCAGCGCCGGCGACGCCCTGCTGGTGGTGGCCGAGGAGCGCGAGCAGGTCGACCTGCTTCAGCGACGCGTGCACGTGGTGCTGGTCTTTGGCGCCCTGGGCACGGCGCTGCTCGCCGCGCTGCTGTCGTTCCTGGCGGTGCGAGGTGGCTTGCGCCCGCTGATCGCCTTTGGTGCGCATGCCGAGGACGAGGGGCTGATGCCGAGCGAAGCGCTGCCGGCCGCGCGCATGCCACGCGAGCTGAGGCCCTTCGCCGACGCGCTTCACCTGGCCTTCCAGCGACTGCATGACGCGCTGGGGCGGGAGCGCCGGTTTGCGCGCGACGTGGCCCATGAGCTGCGCACGCCGCTGGCCGAAATGCGCATGGCGGTCGAGCTGGTACAGCGGGACAGCGTGGATTCCGCGCCGTTGCAGGGCGCGATCGCCTCGATCGATCGCATGCGCCGCTGCGTCGACGGCCTGCTGTCCCTGTCGCGCTACGAGGCCGGCATGGATCGCGCGCAGATGGAGCCGCTGGATGTGGCCGACCTGCTGCGCCGGGCGCTGGCGCTTGCCGCCGGTCCGGCGGCCGAGCGGGACGTGCGGATGGAGGCGGTGCTGCCGCCGGAGTACTGGACGATGTCCGATCCGGCGCTACTCGAGCGCATCGTCGACAACCTGCTGCTGAATGCGGTTGCCTACGCGCCGTGCCACACGTCGGTGCGGCTGTCACTGCAACGCGTCGACGGCGGCTCGTGCCTGCGCATCGGCAACGATGCCCCCGAGCTGGAGCCGGCGGACCTGCGGCGGTTGGGAGAGCGCTTCTGGCGCAAGACGCCGGCGCGCCAGAGCAGTGGCCACGGCGGACTGGGCCTGGCGCTATCGCACGTGCTGGCCCAGGTGCTCGGGCTGCGCCTGCAGTTTCAACTCGAACATGGCGTGTTGTGGGCCACGCTGGAGCCGTTGCGGGACATCACGGCGATGGCCGGGCCGGTTTCTTAAGCTGGTTCAAAGCTCGGCTGCGGATCCTTGAGGCCTGTATGGCATCGGATCCGAGGTATCGCATGCATCGTTTGCTCATGGGAATGGCGCTCGCCGTCGCGGTGCTGCCCGTCCATGCCGCCGGGCCGCAGATCGCCCTCTCCGCCGCGCAGCGCCAGGCCCTCAATATCGAGGTGGGCAAGGCCGAGGCCGCCAGCGGCTTGCCGCTGGATCGCCTGCCGGCGACGGTGCGGGTGCCGCTGGAAGGCAGTGCCGTGGTCACCGCACCTTTTGCCGGCGTCGTCGTGGCGGTGCTGGCGCGCGAAGGCCAGGCCGTCAGCCGGGGCCAGCCGCTGGTGCGCATCCAGAGCCGCGAGGCGATGACCCTCGGCGCCGACCTGGCGGCGGCGCGCGGCGAATACCGTGTTGCGGTGGCGCAGGCAGGCCGCGACCGCCAGCTGCACGCCGAAGGCATCATCGCGGCGAGCCGGATGCAGGTGGCCGTTGCGCGCGAGCAGGCGGCGGCAGCCCATCTGCACGAACTGCAGGCGGCACGGGCAACGGCACCGTCGGCCGCGGCGGGTACGCCGGGTGTCTATGAACTGCGCGCGCCGCTGGATGGCCGCGTGCTGGAACGCGCCGTGCGCCTGGGCGAGCCGATCGCGACGCTGGCCAAGGCTTATGTCATCGCCCGCCGTGACCGGGTGCTGCTGGAGCTGCATCTGCCCGCCCGCCATGCCGCCGTGCTGCGGGTGGGTCTGCCGGTGCTTGTCGATGGCGGCAGTGCGGGCGAGGTGGTCGAGACCGGCGGCGCCATCGATGCGGCGAGCCAGACCGTGCTGGTCCGCGCCGAAGTGGCGACCGGACAGTTGCTGCCCGGACAGCAGACCACGGCCACCTTGCTGCTGCCGGCCCCTGCCGGCGCGCTGTCGCTGCCTTCCTCGGCGCTGGCCGAGCGCGCCGGTGGCTACGTGGTGTTCGTCGGTGACGCCGGTGGTTTCACCGCGGTGCCGGTGCAGCTGCTGGCGCAGACGGCCGCTGGCCGCAGCGTGGTCAGTGGGCCGATCCGGGCTGGCGCCGCGGTGGTGACCGCCGGCGCCGGCACCCTGAAGGCGATGGCCGCGGGGGGCGACTGAGATGATCCGTCGCCTGGTTGAGTTCGCGCTGTCGCAACGCCTGCTGGTGTTGCTGGCGGCGCTGGGAGTCGCCGCGGCCGGCACCTGGGCCTTGGTGAGCCTGCCGATCGATGCCTACCCGAACATCGCCCCGACCCAGGTCAAGTTGATCCTCAAGGCGCCCGGGATGACGCCCGAAGAGGTCGAGACACGGGTGGTGGCGCCGCTGGAGATGGAGCTGCTGGGGATTCCGCGATCGCTGATGCTGCGCTCGACGGCGAAGTACGCGATCGCCGACGTCACGCTCGACTTCGCCGAAGGCACCGACATCTACTGGGCGCGCCAGCAGGTCGCCGAGCGGTTTGCCGCCGCCGTCGGCGCGCTGCCGTCCGACGTCGTCGGTGGCCTGGCGCCGATCGCCACGCCGCTGTCGGACATGTTCATGTTCACCATCGAGGGCGGCGGCCTGAGCCTGGCCGAGCGCCGCAGCATGCTCGACTGGAGCATCCGTCCGGCGCTGCGCACGATTCCCGGCGTGGCCGATCTCAATGCGCTCGGTGGCGAGGTGCGCAGCTACCTGGTGGTGCCCGACCGGGCCCGGCTGTCGGCGGCCGGACTGCATTTTCGCGACGTGATCGATGCGCTGGAGCGCAACAACCGCAACGACGGGTCCGGCCGCCTGCGGCAGGGCGACGATGCGTTGATCGTGCGCGCCGAGGGCGCGATCCGCAGCCTCGACGACCTGCGCCAGGTGGTGGTCGCCGCGCGCAACGGCACCCCGGTGCGGGTGGGCGACGTGGCGCAGGTGCGCTACGGCAGCCTGACCCGCTACGGCGCGGTGACCCGCGACGGTGCCGGCGAGGCGGTGGAAGGCCTGGTGGTCGGGCTGCGCGGCGCGGACGCCTCGCAGGTGGTCGAGCAGGTGCGCGCCAAGCTCGATGCGCTGAAGTCCTCCTTCCCGTCCGGCACCCGCCTCGAGGTGTTCTACGACCGCAGCTCGCTGATCGCGCGGGCGGTCGGCACGGTGAAGGACGCGTTGATCGAGGCCACCGTGCTGGTGGTGATCCTGCTGCTGCTGTTCCTCGGCGACGTGCGCGCGGCGCTGGTGGTCTCGCTGACCCTGCCGATGGCGGCGCTGCTCACCTTCCTGCTGATGCACCTGTTCGGCATGAGTGCGAACCTGATGAGCCTGGGCGGCCTGGCCATCGCCATCGGCATGCTGGTGGATGCGGCCGTGGTGGTGGTGGAGAACACGGTGAGCCGGCTCGCACCCGGCAGCGGCGCCGCCAGCCTGCCGCCGTTGCACCGGATCTATCGCGCCGTGGCCGAGGTGGCCACCCCGGTGACGGCGGGGATCGTGATCATCTGCCTGGTGTTCCTGCCGCTGCTGACCCTGCAGGGACTGGAAGGCAAGCTGTTCGCGCCGGTGGCGCTGACCATCGTGTTCGCGCTGGCCGCGTCGCTGCTGCTCTCGATGACGGTGATCCCGGTGCTGTGCTCGATCGTGCTGCGCGAGCGCCCGCACGCCGAGCCGTGGCTGATGCGCGTGCTCGACCGCGGCTACCGGCCGCTGCTGCAGTGGTCGCTCGCGCACGCGCGCTGGATGGGCGTGGCGGCGGGCATGGCGCTGTTGCTGGGCGCGCTGGCCTACCTGGGCACCGGCAAGACCTTCATGCCGACCATGGACGAGGGCGATCTGCTGGTGCAACTGGTCAAGCCGCCCTCGATCAGCCTTGAGGCCTCGCGCGACCAGGACCTGGCGATCGAACGCGCGATCCGCGCGCGCCTGCCCGAGGTCGAGCACGTGGTGGCGCGGCTGGGCTCGGACGAGCTCGGGCTCGACCCGATGGGCCTCAACGAAACCGACATGTTCCTGCAGCTCAAGCCCAAGTCCGACTGGCGCGGGCCGGACATCGCCTGGCTGGAGGATCAGCTGCGCGTCATCATGCAGGACTTCCCCGGCGTCGAGTACGGCTTCACCCAGCCGATCCAGATGCGCGTGTCGGAAATGCTCACCGGCAGCCGCGGCGACGTGGCGGTCAAGGTGTTCGGTCCGGACCTGACCGTGCTGAACCGGCTGGCCAACCGCATTGCCGCGATCCTCGAGCGTACCCGTGGCAGCCAGGACGTGATCGCGCAGACCCAGGAGGGCGTGCGCTACCTGGGCGTGCGCATCGACCGGCAGGCGGCCGGGCGCCACGGCCTGGACGTGGCCGCGATCCAGGACGAACTGCGCGGCCAGCTGGAGGGCCAGCGGGCGGGCACGGTGATCGAACAGCAGCGGCGGGTCCCGGTCGTCGTGCGCGGCTCGCGCCAAATCGCGGATACGCCGGCGCTGTTTGAACGGATCAGCGTGGCACGGGGCGACGGCGGCGAGGTGCCGCTGGACCAGGTGGCCCGGATCGAAGCCAGCACCGGCCCGGTGCAGCTGCGCCGCGAGAACGGTTCGCGCTATGCCCTGGTGCAGGCCAACGTGGCCGGGCGCGACCTGGTGGGTTTCGTCGAGCAGGCACGCGCGGCGGTGGCGAAGGACGTCCATCTGCCGGCCGGCTACAGCGTGAGCTGGGGCGGCCAGTTCGAGAACCAGCAACGCGCGGCTGCGCGCCTGTCGATCGTGGTGCCGGCCGCGCTGGTACTGATCTTCCTGGTGCTGTTCTCCACCTTCGGCTCGATCCGCCAGGCGCTGCTGATTCTCTGCAACGTGCCGTTCGCGCTGGTCGGCGGCATCGTCGCCTTGTGGCTGTCCGGCCAGTACCTGTCGGTACCGGCCTCGGTCGGTTTCATCGCCCTGCTGGGCATCGCCGTACTCAACGGCCTGGTGCTGGTGTCCCACTTCAATCAGCTGCGGGCCGCCGGCCTGCCACTGCCCGACGCGGTGCGCGAGGGCGCCTTGCGGCGCCTGCGCCCGGTGGTGATGACGGCCTCGATCACCGCGCTCGGCCTGGTGCCGTTGCTGTTCGCCAGCGGGCCGGGCTCGGAGGTGCAGCGTCCGCTCGCGGTGGTTGTGATCGGTGGGCTGGTCAGCTGCACCGCACTGACCCTGCTGTTGCTGCCGGTGCTGTTCCGCCGCTTCGGCGAAGCCTGAGGAAACCCATGTCGACGATTTTGAAGCGGCTCACCATGATCGCCGCGCATGAGCACGAGGATGGACTGCTGGCCGCGCTGCTGGAAATGCAGCCGGCTCTGCCGGGCTTCACCACGATGCCGGTGGCGGGCCACGGCGATGGCTTCGCGCAGGCCAGCGTGCACGAGCGCGTGCGCGGCCGCATCGATCGCCTGCTGTTGTGGCTGGTGCTGCCCGAGGACGACGTGCAGCGCGTACTGGAGGTGATCGCGCGACGGCTGCCGCACAGCCAGCTGGTGTGGTGGGTCGAGCCGGTGGATGCGATGGGGAGGCTGGCATGAGGCAGGCGATCGGCTTGATGCTGCTGTGGTCGGGGATCGCGGGCGCGCAGCAAGCTGCCATTACCGCCTTGCCGCCGGGCGAACTGGTGCTGCGGGCAGTCGAGGCCACCCCGGAGGTGCGCGCGGCGGAAGCCGCACTCGCCGGCGCCAAGGCGGAGCAGCGCATGCGCCAGCTGGGCTCGCACGAGACGCAGCTCACCGTGGTGCCGCAGCAGCGCCGGATCGATGGCGGCGGCCGCCATTACGAGTGGGAGGCGGGGCTCTCCCGCGGCGTGCGCTGGCCGGGAAAGGCGCGACTGGACCGCGAGATTGGCGACGCCGGCAGCGAAGCGGCGCGGCTGCGGCTGGAGGACGCCCATCACGCCGGCGCGCGTCGCCTGCTCGCGCTGTGGTCGAACTGGCAGCGGGCGAGCGCCGCACTGGCGCTGCAGCGTCGCCAGGTGGCGTTGTGGCAGCGGGACCGCGCGGCGGTGTCGCGTCGCGTGCAGCTTGGCGACGCCGCCGGACGTGACCTGATGGCCATCGACGCGGCCCTGGCGCAGGCACGCGCCACCGCCTTGCAGGCCGCCGCCGAACAGGACGATGCGCGGCTGGCGCTGGGCAGCCGCTTTCCCGGCGTGCCGCTGCCCGAGGCCGCGCAACTGCCGTCGATGCCGCCGGCCTTGCCTGGCACCGACCAGGCCTGGGTCGAGCGGATACTGGCGCGCAGCCACGAGACAGGCGCGATCGAGGCGCTGGCCCGGCAGAAGGATGCCGAGGCGCGCCGCGCCCGCGCCGAGCGCCTGCCCGATCCAGTCATCGGTGTCCGCGTGCTGAACGAGCAGGGTGGGCGCGAGCGTGCGCTCGGCCTGACGGTGTCGATGCCGCTGGGGACGCGTTACCGCGGCGCCGAGGCGGCCGCCGCCGGGGCCGCGGCGATGGGCGCTGCGGCCGAGTTGACGAGGGTGCGTCGCGATGTCGAGCAGGATGCGCGGCGCGCGGTGGCGACGGCGCGCGCCATGCACGAGATCTGGCGGCAGCGGGGCGAAGCGGATCAGGCGGCCCGGGCGAGCGCGGCGAAGTTCGAACGCGCCTATGCGCTGGGCGAGAGCGACTTGGCGGATGTGCTGGCGGCCCGGCGTCTGGCCAGCGAGAGCGCACTGGCCGAGCGCCGGGCCAACGTGGACGCGATCGAAGCGGTGGCGCGGGTCGAGCTGGATGCGCATGAACGCTGGCATCGCCATGGCAGCGGGGATGTGTCTGTCGGCACGGCATGGCCGGCAGCGGAGCCATGAGTCGACGCGATCGCGGCAATGCGGCGGTAAAGGGAGCGATCAGCCCTGCGTTGCGACCCCGCCGTCATCCTGGTTTGCGCCGCCAGGAACTTTCGTGCGTCCGCGATGCGTTTCCGGATTGACACTTGCGCAGCGCAGCACGACAATGGCTGCGCCTGTCGGCGCGTCGCGCCGGCTGGCTCCCAGTCCTGACAAAACAAGGCATATGGACGTTTACCCTAGTCGCAACGTCGACATCCGCTTGCATCGGATGCCGGCGCAGCATAACAAGTTGACCACCTGCGGCGTTCGCCTGCGGCTGGCCGGTGCTTTCCTGAACTAGGGGAAGTGCGGCCCTCCCCGACGACGCCACCGGCGTCGTTACGATGGAGATGGGCCGATGAAGCTCCTTCGCGATTTTTTCCGCCTGTGCATGACAGGCTTCCGTGCCGTCGCCGTCCGGCGCGCGGCGAACCCGCGTGCGTATACCGTCACCGTGCCCGCGCCGCTGGCCGGGGTGGCCGTGCCGGCATCGGTGGTGCTGGCGTTGCCGCGCCAGCGCCCGCCGGTGAACCGGCGGCGGCAGCCGGCCGCGGCACTCAAGGCACCGCGCCACCATCGGCTGGGTGCCGGCTGATGCGGGTTGCCGCCTTCAATCGCAGGGGCTGGCCTCCCCCATGGCGCCGGCCCGGCGCCACCTTCGCGGGCGCACACGACTAGCGCGGGCGGCCGCTGGCCGCCCGCGCTGCACGAACTCGGCACTGCGGCATTCGGAAGCAAATCATGAGCAAGATCTCCAACGCGTCCGCCGCCAAGGTGGCGGGCAACGGCGCTCCCAAATCAGTGGCGGCCGCGGTAGCCGGGCATGCATTCAGCGACGCCGACGTCCTGCTCGCGTCGCTGGAAACCAGCGCTCGTGGCCTCGACGAAGAAAGCATCGGCGAGCGCTTGCACCGCGACGGGCCCAACGAGGTGTCGCACGAAAAGCCGCCGCACTGGTCGCTGCAACTGCTGCGTGCCTGCAAGAACCCCTTCATCATCGTGCTGCTGGTGTTGGCGGTGGTGGAGATTTTCGCCACGCCGGACGACCTGTCCGGGCCGATCATCATCGCGGTGATGGTGAGCATCAGCGTGCTGCTGAGCTTCACCCAGGAATACCGTTCCTCGCATGCGGCCGAGAAGCTCAAGGCGATGGTGCGCAATACCGCGACCGTGCTGCGGCAGGCCTCCGACGGGCACAGCGAGCAGATCGAAGTGCCGGTGGTGGAGTTGGTCGCCGGCGACATCGTGCACCTCGCGGCGGGCGACATGGTGCCCGCCGACCTGCGCCTGCTCAGCGCCAAGGACCTGTTCATCAGCCAGGCGATCCTCACCGGCGAGTCGCTGCCGGTGGAAAAAGCCCCGCCCTCGCGCGTGGGCGGCGAGGAGGCGGCGCGGACCCAGGCCAATCCGCTGGAACTGCCCACCGTGTGCTACATGGGCACCAACGTGATCAGCGGTACCGCCACGGCGGTCGTGGTGGCCACCGGCGCGCGCAGCTATCTGGGCTCGCTGGCACACAGCATGGCCGGTCAGCGCGTGCAGACCAGTTTCGACCGTGGCGTCAACAGCGTCAGCTGGCTGCTGATCCGTTTCATGGCGGTGATGGTGCCGGTGGTGTTCCTGATCAACGGTTTCGACAAGCACGACTGGCTGGAGGCGTTCCTGTTCGCGCTGTCGGTGGCGGTCGGCCTGACCCCCGAGATGCTGCCGCTGATCGTCACCGCCAACCTGGCCAAGGGTGCGCTGGCGATGTCCAAGCGCAAGGTGGTGGTGAAGCGGCTCAATGCGATCCAGAATTTCGGCGCGATGGACGTGCTGTGCACCGACAAGACCGGCACGCTGACGCTGGACAAGATCGTGCTCGAGCGGCACCTGGACCTGGATGGCGAGGAATCCAGCGAGGCGCTGGAATACGGCTACCTCAACAGCCGCTTCCAGACCGGCCTGAAAAACCTCATGGACAAGGCGGTGCTGGCGCATCGCGACCTGGAGGCGGCGGCGACGCGCTACCGGGTGGTCGACGAGATTCCGTTCGACTTCCAGCGCCGGCGCATGTCGGTGGTGGTGGCCGATGGCGAGGGCGAACACCTGCTGATCTGCAAGGGCGCGGTCGAGGAGATGCTGTCGATCTGCGGCTACGCCAGCACCGGCGGGGTGATCGAGCCGATGACCGACCGGCGGCGCCAGGAGATCAAGGCGATGACGCATCGCCTGAACGAAGACGGCTTGCGCGTGCTGGTGGTCGCGATCCAGCGCCATCCGGGGCGCGAGCGCGCCTACAGCACGGCCGACGAGAGCGACCTGATCGCGGTCGGCTGCCTCGCCTTCCTCGACCCGCCGAAGGACTCCGCCGCCACCGCCATCCGTGCGCTGCATCAGCATGGGGTCGAGGTGAAGGTGATCACCGGCGACAACGAGGCGGTGACCCGCAAGATCTGCCGCGAGGTCGGCCTGGACGTGACCCATTCCGTGCAGGGCAAGGATATCGAGACGCTGGACGACGGCGCGCTCGATGCCCTGGTGGCGCGCGTCACCGTGTTCGCCAAGATGTCGCCGATGCAGAAGGCGCGCGTGGTGCGCTCGCTGCAGCGCCAGGGCCATACGGTGGGTTTCCTCGGCGACGGCATCAACGATGCGCCGGCGCTGCACGATGCCGACGTCGGCATCTCGGTGGATACCGCCACCGACATCGCCAAGGAGTCGGCCGACATCATCCTGCTGGAAAAGAACCTGATGGTGCTGGAGGAGGGCGTGCTGGAAGGGCGCGTCACCTTCGGCAACATCATGAAGTACATCAAGATGACCGCCAGCTCCAATTTCGGCAACGTGCTCAGCATGCTGATCGCCAGCGCGTTCCTGCCGTTCCTGCCGATGCTGCCGATGCAGATCCTGGTGCTCAACCTGCTCTACGACATCTCGCAGCTGTCGATCCCGTTCGACCGCATGGACGAGGAATACCTGAGCAAGCCGCGACGCTGGGATGCCGGCGACATCGGTCGTTTCATGGTCTGGATCGGCCCGGCCAGCTCGGTGTTCGACATGACCACCTTCGCCCTGCTGTGGTACGTGTTCGGCGCCAACTCGCCGCAGCACCAGTCGCTGTTCCAGTCCGGCTGGTTCATCGAAAGCCTGCTCACGCAGACCCTGGTGGTGCACATGATCCGTACCCGCAAGATCCCGTTCCTGCAAAGCATCGCCGCGGCGCCGGTGCTGGGCCTGACCACGGCGATCATCGTGATCGGCATGCTGATCCCGTTCAGTGGGCTTGGCAGCAAGCTGGGCATGATGGAAATGCCGTCGGTGTACTTCGGCTGGCTGGCGCTCACGGTGGTGGCGTATTGCGTATTGACCCAGTTGGTCAAGGTGATCTACATGCGGCGCTTCGGCCGCTGGTTGTAGCCGCTCAGTCGGTGCGTGCGCTGGAGCGCAATGGTCAGAGTTCCGGCGTAGCGTGCTCACAGTGCTGTTTGGCGCCCGTCGGGTTCTACGAAATCGGGGTAAAACCCCTCTGGGTAGACATCAGTCCGATCAGGCCGTTGAAATCCTAGCGCGGCGCTATGCAATGGTACTTATCCGCAATCTGTTGCATTGTCTCATCGGTGGGTAAGTGGTGTTCGATACGTTCCGCTCGCGTCATTCCATGCCACGCGTCCAAGTCGATACAGTTCGGATCCACCGCACCAAGCATGCTACCAATAGCTCGCGCGACGCCTCCAAGACCTTGCATGCGAGTATCTGCCATGCGAAAGCGCGGTACATGGGAGGCGAAGGAATCACCCGGGATGCGCGCGTTTTGCTGACCAAACTGCGCTTCGGATCTTTGTTGGAACGTCCCTCCACCCGGGATGTAGTCGGCTTCCGATGGCGCTCGTGCCATTGCTGTCTGTCGCACGAGCGCGGGCGTTGCACGGGGCATGGTAAACGTTGCCTGCGTCGCGCTTCTTTCCTGCGGGATCATTGCATGTATTGGTAGGTGTTTCTTCATTCCAGATTGGGTGGTTTTTGCGCGACCGATCGTTGTGGCAACGGGTCTTGGGCGAGCCTTCACACCCGACAGAACGAATCGAATCTGCAGCGTGTCGGTGGTCGAACTTAGTTGGGAGTTCCACCACACCATTGAAGTGGGGAGAAGAAGCAAATAACCAAGTGGAATGATATGGGCGACGAAGACAGACGCTATCAAGCATGACCGACCCAGCGAAAATCCACTCTCGCGTAGGGTATTTCTCTGATTTGGCCCCGTAGCAGCGTCTTGACTCATGTGGCACGAATCCCAAGGAGAAGCCGATTGGGGTGGCGTTGTTGATTCACAATGCCTGCGCCAACGATTCCAGCACTGGGGCGACTTTAACCAACGCGGGGGTCGTATCGACGCGGCGACGGATTTCTTCCATCATTGCCCGTTCTGAGCACACCATGTCGTCACTGAACCGGGTTGTGTAAGAAACGTTTCCCCAATAGATCCAATGCCAAGGCGCATGAATCAACTGCCGCTCAAGGTCGCGAAACAGTGCACAGGTCATAGCGAAAACGTCCTGATCGCGATCAGAACTCATATAGTTTTCTGGTAGAATTGGCTCACCAAATATTACGCGAACTTTGCGCTCTGCGTCCGGCACGGTATAAACCGGAACGATGGGTGCCTTGAACAACAAGGATAGGTAAGCGCAGCCACCCATGGCAGGATACAGACGTCCAAAGAAGGGGACGTAGACACAATCAACCGCGCGCTGTACCACGTCGAACATAATGCTGATGCACTGTTTGCTCCGGAGAGCCCGGCCTGCTTTGATAAGGTCGTTCGCTTGGTTGTGCAAGACGTTGAGACGACCTTCAAATCTCTTGAAGAAGAGATCAAAGCGACCGTTATCCGGTACAGATTCAGCAGGATCGTAGAACACGTGAGAAGGACTCGCCTCTGTACCCAGAGACGCGAACAAGAGAGCACTACCTAGAAACGGGCCATAGTGTGGACTGGCGAAGATGGCCCCTCGGCCACTCCGCGCCCACCTATGCAGCACATCGCGATCGCAGATAACCTGAGCGGCGGTATAGGCGTCCAGCGTCGCTGGCGTAACCTCGAATGCGGCAGCCTGAAGTTGGCGGGACCGCATTCGATGTGCCAATGACTCCGCCTTGTAGTGAGGGTAGGCATCTGCGATGTCCATCGGAGGCATACCCCCGAAAGGCGTGGGCCATTCGAATCTGCCTTTAGGGCGGAGACAATCCAGGGCGACCATTGCCTGAGGAAGGATGGGGTACAAAAATTCTTTGAGTTTCATCACCATCACGCCTCTTCCTGATATCCATGCAGCGACACCCTTGTGTTAATGGATGTGACGGACAAGCTCCTGACGACTCTTCCGAAGGCGTTCCAGTGACGGCGCGAGAGACGATGGTGTGCCGTGGCGATCTTGGTACACACGAATTAGTGACTCGATTTCCTGCAGGCGCAGAGACAGCATTCGCTCGAAGTTGCGACCTACCTTCATGGCGAACACGTCGCGTGCATGCCAGTCGCCGATCGGGTGTCTATGACACTTGAGGAGGGGAAGCAGCAATTCACCCAACGCCGCATCGAAGGCGAGCGTGGACATGTGGTCGGAAAGATCCGCCGCATGGACGGCCAGCGTCAACGACGACGGCTTGCCGGGCCGCCCCTCCGTCGCCGTAGCGACGTATGTGCGCGGATGGAATCGCATCATCAACATCGCCTCAATCGGCGACACACGGACCTGTTGGTCTTCGACGATTACTGTGTGGAAGGAATCATCCACATTTGCCAATTGATCTTGAAAGCTCACCACAGCAAAGGGAAGCGTCGACGAATCCTTGACGATCCGCCAGATGCCGAGCGGTGAATGCACGTGCTCGACCAAGGCGGGTGCCCATTCCTTCATCCACAAGGCATGACCCACCACTTTTACGGGCAGTCCAGCCTGAGAGCATAGAGCGATCATAGAAAAGGCAGCTGGGGTGCTGGGTAGGAGCAATAGCGGGTAGCTGTCATATCGCCTGGACTCCTCGACGAGTTCCTGGCTCATCTTTCTGATTGGGTCAGTAACCCACGACATTAGGTTTTCCTTAACGCTGTGGATGCAAAGCTCAGCATCGCCCGAGCCGAACGAACACCAAACATTATGAGTCCCATGACAACGAAGGCGATCTGCAGTAGCGCGTAGCCCAACTTAATCAGTCCGGTGGCCAGCGCCGCATGCGTGGGTGAGCCTACAACGAACAGGTGACGCATGCTGCCCACGGCATTTGACAGCTCGGTCATGGTGGACGCGCTGGCGGCGATCAGTGATCGGAATACGAACCAGGAAAAGGCCAACGCGAAGAGCGTGAATGCCGCCAGCACCAGAGTCATGCGAGATTGGACGAGAACTCGCCAATCAGAGCGTCTTGGCTGACATAGTGCCTTCAGGTGCGCCGCAATCTGCGTATGGAGATTGGTGACGTTGAGCCAGTCCGAGAGAATCCAGTAGCCGTCATATTTCAATACCGGATTGAGTGTATTTCCCATAAGAAGCATCGTGATGTAGATCGCTACGGCCACTGTGGGGCTACCAGTGGCGATCCCGGCAAGGGCCAACAAAGTCACGTAGATTGATTGGAAATAGAGCCCTCCCAGACTCACCTGCAACCGCTGACGTGCTGTGAGCACCCAGCTTCCGCGCACATCGGCGAAGAAGACGGGCCATATCCAGTATAAGCCAACACCAATCCCGCCTTGTTTGGCACGATAGCGTACGCATGCGGTGGTGTGTCCGAATTCATGGAAAAGCACCCCAACCAGGGCTATCACGATGGCACCACATATGGACGCGCCGCCAGACGGAATTCGGTAGAGAAGATTGATGAGTACCGCCATTAGCGAGATGCAAACCAGAGCCACCATAGTGGACGGGACAAACAACCAAGACAGGACTTCACCGATGCGCTCGCATATGGAGCTACGGAACAAGCGGTATCGAAAAGTGAGCGTGTGGTTGTCAGGGGTTTCTGTCAGCTGCTCGAGGCGTTGACGATGTGCCTCGCACCATTGTACAAACGGTAGCAGAGGCTCTGCAGACAATCCCATTTCGCATTTGTAGATGAAATGAACGTCACCGTAAGTCGATTTCTCACCGCTCGCTATTGCAAGCGCACGAATTCTCAGGGCTGTGGCCCGATCTGTCAGGAAATGTATGCGATCAGCGAACGATACCCGCCACCGTTCGCGTGCGCCCATCGATTCAAGATAGGGGGCGACTGTGACGTCGCCCGCTATCTTGGGTGGTCTCAGGTTCGCTGGCAACGATTCTTCCATGACGCCACTGAGGCTAAAAAATCAATTTTTCTGGAAGCACAAACAGTTTATGAGGGCGCTCGGTTGTGCTGCCAGTGTAGCCACTGACTCCATTTCCAGGCGAGATTCGAGCGTTTCGAGGTTCATTTCTTCGATTACGTAATCCATGTCCTTTCCTCACTTGAGTGAAAAGTAAACCGCTTCATTTACTGGCTGACGTACCTCATTGACGGGGTAGGTATCAATCATAGTAAACGACTCCTCAGATTGGGTTGTCAATCAGAGCTGATCTTAAAAATTGTATTGGCAATGGGAGATCGGAATAACGGGCGATGCTGCCACCGAGGCCACCGACTCCATTTCAAGACGGGATTCGAGAACGTCGAGATCCAGCGTTTCGTTCTGCACGATATTTTCCATGTCATAAGTCCCTTCGTGACTTGCTAAATGATGCCAACCGATGGTTAGCAACGACGAACTTTCGTCGTACTTTCAGGCGCAATACGCCAAGTTGAATTCAATGGTTAGCATTTGTATCGGTCAGGCGATCGACGATTGCACTATGAAGCCATACTTATTGCGATTGGCTTTCGTTGACTATCACTTGTCACTACCTCATTCATGAGAAGCAAAGCTTCCGATTGAGTCATGTGCCAGTGCAGCGCTAGCTGCCTTGTCAATCATTCAAGACCAACCGGCCGTCGTCACTGATCTTCCGTACTCTGGATCAGTTGCTGCTGGGAGGTACAAGAATTGAGCAGTGGCAGACCGTCGAGTTGACGATGTTGGGTGCCAGTGCAGCAACCGATTCCATTTCAAGGCGGGATTCGAGAACCTCGAGATCCAGTGTTTCGTCTTGTGCGCTGTGCTCCATGTCATAAATCCTTTTGGTGACTTGCGTGGTAGATACCGCCCGATGGACGGCAATGACGAACCATCGTCATCCCTTCAGGCGCTACGCGCCCAGTTGAACTCAATAATCGGCGGCTTTCGCTTTGTTCGGGGACTCCGGCGATTGCACTGTGTAGCCGTCTTTCTGAAGTTCCTTCAGGTAACCATCGCTGGCCAAGATCTGGCTCATGGGAAGCAACGCGACCGATTGAGAGTCATGCGTCAGAGCGGCCTCAGCTGCCTTGATCCATGCTTGCCGTATCCGGCTGGATATATCGGTCATGCCTATCTTTTTGGCAAAGTCGGTACTGCCAATTGCCGAAAGGCATTCGTCCTGCTGCTTGGCGGACAGAATTTTTCCCAGCGCCCGTATGTCGCCTGTCGCCCAGGCGTTCGCCCGTTCGGTGGCTTGCGAAAAATCTTGATCGATGACACCCAAAATGCCACTTAGGCACTGCTGATCATTCATCGTCAATTGCTTGAACTGTTTCGCGGCACGACGCGGATTATCCAACACCATGACGTAAGAGGTGTCCGTGACAGATACTTTGTTCCGACCCGCGGCTGAATAGATGGAATTCTCCACTACGTGGTTGTCAGTGAGGCCGGATCGACGGAGAGCGGCGCTGTATAATTTCTCTCCTGCAAAAGTCGGCCGCAGACGATCGACACCCCAACTGTTACGGAGGTATTTGGCTTTCTGTACTTGCCAGCGGTTGTACAAGTCAGGCGATAGCACCTGCTGCAACGTCTTGCCGTCCGGAAGGTTCTTCAGCCCGATCATGGAGGGGATCAGGAACAGCCGGCCCCAGAAGCCGACTTTCGCGCCAATTTCCATGCCCGGTGGCTTGAGCACTTGCTGGGACGAGGCGATCAAATGCTCGACCTTGTACGACTCCCATTGCATACCCTTCGGCAGCGGAGAGGTGATTCCAAGAATCCACATGACATGCCCGTCCTTGCTGACTTTCCACAGCGCCGGACCAGGTAGAGCACCGGAAACCGCAATGGGCGTCAGATTCACTGCGTCGTTCGGTGAAGGCGCCGGAGATGCCGTCTGCGCGAATACGCCGAAACTGGTGAACGTTGCCAGGAAGAATGCTGTGGCGCCGCGAAATAGACTTGCTGTCTGCATGGATATCCTTGTGAGGTCTATCTGTAACGTGAGATCCATCTAAGTCTTTTGTCACATCCGCTCAACAGCGGCCCTATCGATGAGCACTGAAATAAGAAGTAAGAAGGGGAGAAAATATCAGCAATCACTGCCGTTAGCAGTAACTACGAGGAAGAGACAAAAGACATGATTGGCGGGACGATGCCCAGCGCCGTTTCTGTCACCATGTTTGATTCGACCCCCGTCTTCCCTGATACCTGATATCAGCAACTTCCCCTGTACTGACTTCGTTCTGCCTTCGCGTGCGGGGCAGCATATAGCGCGAAAAAACTGTATTTCAAGTATTTGCGGTTGTCAACCCCTGAGATAACGCCGACACCTTTGGATTTTCGTGAAGCCGTGTGGTTGATTTTGCACGATGCCACAGCTCTGGCGGCATGTAGCATTCTCAATGCGGAGAAGCAGCTGATTATCACTGGAACACTGATCGCGTTCGGCCGGTACGTGTGATCAATCGCGCCGGAATGCTCAGTCGGCGTCCAGCCGATCCGCGTCACCCGCGATGGTGGTGGCCTGGGCGGCATAGCGCCGGGCCACCACGGCACACACCATCAGCTGCAGCTGATGGAACATCATCAGCGGCAACACCAGCGCACCGAGCCCGCCGAGCTGGCCGGCAAACAGGATCTTGGCCATCGGGATGCCGCTGGCCATGCTCTTCTTGGAGCCGCAGAACACGATGGTGATCTCGTCCGCGCGAGCGAAGCCGAGCCGCCGCGCGGTCCAGGTCAGGGTTGGCATCACCAGTGCCAGCAGCAACAGGCACAACGCCGCCGTGGCGAACAGCGACAGCACCGGCGTGTCGCGCCAGATGCCGCCGACCACGGCGGCGCTGAAGGCGCTGTACACCACCAGCAGGATGGTGCCGCGGTCGGTGACGCCGAGCAGGGGCCGGTGGCGATCGACAAAGCCGCCGATCCAGCGCCGCGCGACGTGGCCCAGCACGAACGGCAGCAGCAGCTGCGAGACGATGTCGAGTACGCCATGCCATGACACGCCGCCGTGGGCGCTCAGCAACAGGCCCGTCAGCAGCGGCGTCAGCACGATCCCGAGCAGGTTCGACATCGATGCGCTGACCACGGCCGCGGGCACGTTGCCGCCGGCGATCGAGGTGAAGGCGATCGACGACTGCACCGTCGACGGCAGCATGCACACGAACAGCAGGCCCAGGTACAGTTGCGGCGTCAGCAGCACGTGGCCCAGCGGCTGCATCGCCAGACCCAGCAGCGGAAACAGTACGAAGGTGCTGGCGAACACGGTCAGGTGCAGCCGCCAGTGGGTCATGCCCTGCATGATTGCCGCGCCCGGCAGCTTGGCCCCATGCAGGAAGAACAGCAGGGCGATCGCCGCATCGGTGATCACGCCGAATACGCGCGCACCCTCGCCGCGGCAGGGCAGCAACGACGCCAGTGCCACGGTGGCGAGCAGGGCAAGCGTGAAATAGTCCGGAACCAACCGACGCGGTGGCATGCGCGGTTCAGTCCTGCCCGCAGCGCGCCCGGCGCCGATGCCGCCACCACGACAGCAGCACGATCAGCAGCACCACGCCGACCAGCACCCACAGGCTGGCCTGTCCACGGTGCATCCAGGTCATCAGCCAGGTGTGGTTGTCGGCGCCGAAATAGCCCAGGTAGACCCAGAACGGCACGCTGATCAGCGCCGCCGCGCCATCGAGCAGCAGAAAGCGCGGAAACGACACGCGATGGGTCATGCCGGCCGTGAGGTAAACGGTGGTGCGCATGCCGGGCAGGAAGCGGGCGATGAACAGCATGCGGTTGCCGTAGCGGTGGAACTTGTCCTGCACCCGGGCATAGCGCGCCGGCGGCAGTACGCGGGCCACGAAACGCCACTGCAGCATGCGCGCGCCGTAGTGGTGACCGAGCAGGAAGATGCCGGCGTCGCCCAGCAGCACGCCGAACATCGCCAGTGCGAACATCACGTGCACGTTGGCGTAGCCCAGCCCGGCAATCACGCCGCCGGCCACCAGGGTGATGTCCTCCGGCAACGGCAGGCCGGCACCGCAGATCATCAGCGCGACGAAGACGGCGACATAGCCGTTCTCGGCAAAAATCGTGATCAGTTGCTGCAGCAAATCCATCAATATCCCTGCGCGTCCTGCGTCGCCTGAACGGCGGCGGCGGGGCATGATCCCACAGTCGGCTGCCGCCGGCAGGGCGGTGCGGCATGATGCTGCGGTTGCAGCGGCGGCAGGCGGCGGGCCGTCATGCCTACTCCCGGCCGGCCAGGGGTTGCACGCGTGCCGCCAGCAAGGCGCGCAGCTCGGCCTTCTCGGCGCTGCTCAGGCCGCCGTCGCGGCTCTTCGCGGTCAGCGCATCGCGACGCTGGGTGATTGCCTGGTCCTCCATCCGGCGCAGCGCGTCGAGAAACTCCGTGCCCTGCACCTCGGGCTCGCCGACCGCCGTGCTGGCCATGAGCTTCTGCAGCGAGGGGTACTCCGGCCGCTCGGCGAAATGCTCGACCAGCACCGCCGAGGTGATGCCGGGGCGGGAACGCGCCAGATCGAGCAATTCGGCCAGCAGGCCCACGCCGGGCTTGTCCAGGCCGAGGAATCGGTACGGCCGCTCCACCTGGTCGGCCAGCCCCGGCTGGGCCAGCAGCAGCGAGATGGCGCTGCGCACCAGGCTGCGCTGGACCGCCACCGGGCGCTGCACCGCGCGCCGGGTGGCAGGGTCGGCCTGCAGCATGGCGCGGGCGCCGCTGCGCTTTTCCAGCTCCTGCGCCATCAGGTCGCGGAAGGCGCCGTCGGGCAGCTTGCCGAGCAGCGGGCGCACGCGCTCGGCCAGCCGCGCGCGGCCGTCGAGGCTGGCCATGTCGACGTCGTGCGACAGCTCGCTGAAGAAATAATCCGACAGCGGCATCGCCTCCTTGATGCGCTTCTCGAAGCCCTGCTTGCCCTCCTTGCGCACCAGCGAGTCGGGGTCCTCGCCATCGGGCAGGAACAGGAAGTACGCCTGGCGGCCGTCGCGCAGGCGTGGCAGCGCCGATTCCAGCGCCTTCCACGCCGCGGCGCGGCCGGCGCGGTCGCCGTCGAAACAGAACACCACGTCGGGCGCGGCGCGGAACAGCACCTCGGTGTGCTCCGGCGTGGTCGCCGTGCCCAGCGTGGCCACCGCGATCGGCAGGCCGGCCTGGTGCAGCGCGATCACGTCCATGTAGCCCTCCACCACCACGATCCGCAGCAGGTTCGCGTTGGCCTGCTTCACCTGCCACAGCGCGAACAGCTCGCGGCCCTTGTGGAACAGCGGGGTCTCCGGCGAATTGAGGTACTTGGGGCCGTCACTCTTGCGCGCGTCCTGCACGCGAGGATCGAGCGCCGGCAATCCCTCGCCGGACTTTCCGATAATCCTTCCGCCGAACGCGATGACGCGGCCGCGGCGGTCGAGGATCGGGAACATCAGCCGCTCGCGGAAGCGGTCGTACTTGCTGCCGCGTTCGCTGGAGGCGACCATGCCGGCCTCGTTCAGCAGCTCCATCCGCCGCGGCGTGTTGCCCAGCGCCTTGATCACGCCGTCGTAGCCGGCCGGCGCCCAGCCGAGGCGGAAGCGCCTGATCGTCTCCGCGTCCAGCCCGCGCTTCCTGCAGTAGGCCTGGGCTTCGGCGTTGCGCGGCAGCTCGCCTTCGTACCACAGCGCGGCGGCGTCGAGCAGGGCGTACAGGTCGGTCTTGTCCTCGCGCGGGCGCTCGTCGCGGCCGCCCTCGCGCGGCACGGTGAGGCCCACCGCCTGCGCCAGCTCTTCCACCGCGTCGGGAAACTCCAGCCGGTCGTAATCCATCAGGAACTTGATCGCGCTGCCGTGCACGCCGCAGCCGAAGCAGTGGAAGAACTGCTTGGCCGGGCTGACGTAGAACGACGGTGAGCGTTCGTTGTGGAACGGGCAGCACGCCGTCCACTCGCGGCCGGCCTTCTTCAACGGCACCCGCCGCTCGATCACGTCGACGATGTCGACGCGGGCAAGCAGTTCATCGATGAAGCTGTCGGGGATGAGGCCGCGCATAAGACGCCCAGTCTAGTGGCTGGGCGCTCCCGCTGCCTGCCTGGCCGAAGGCCCCGGCGCGGTCGGCGGGCGCCAGGCCGCGGCGCGGCCCGGTGGCGGTTCAGCCGCCGGCGAGGCGCGCCTTGATCTTGCCGGAAACCACGGCCATGTCGGCGCGGCCGGCGGCCTTTTCCCTGACCGCGGCGACCACCTTGCCCATGTCGCGCGCCGAACCGGCGCCGGTCTCGGCGATGGCGGCGGTGATCAGCGCATCGATCTCGGCGTCGTCCAGCTTGCTCGGCAGGTAGGTCTCGATCACCGCCATCTCGGCGCGTTCGATCGCCGACAGGTCGCCACGGTTGGCGGCATCGAACTGGCTGACCGAATCGCGCCGCTGCTTGAGCATTTTCTCCAGCGTGGCCAGTACCTGCACGTCATCGAGTTCGATCCGTTCGTCCACTTCGCGCTGCTTGATCGCGGCCAGCATCAGCCGGATGACGCCCAGCCGGTGCTTGTCGCCGCTGCGCATGCTGGCCTTCATGTCTTCGGTGAGCTGCTGCTTGAGGGTCATGGCGATGGCCTTTGCGTGGAGTGTTGCGGGGCGGGGAAAGTCTTTTGACGAAAACGACGAAACCGGCGTTGTCCGTGGGGACAACACCGGCCAGGTCGAATCCGCTGAGCGTGCGGTGGCTGCGAGAACCCGCGCCGACCGTGTTTCCTGTGCGCGTGGCGCCCAGGCGCCACATGACCCGCCGGCAGGCGGCAGGCCGGGGAGAGCTCAGTACAGGCGGACTTTGCGCGAGACATCGCGCGAAAGACGACGCAGGTGGCGCTTCACCGCGGCGGCACGCTTGCGCTTGCGCTCCTGGGTCGGCTTTTCGTAGAACTCGCGCTTGCGCGTTTCAGCCAGCACGCCGGCCTTTTCGCAGGTACGCTTGAAACGACGCAGTGCAATCTCGAACGGCTCGTTCTCGCGAACTTTTACGTTGGGCATGGAAACTCCGAGTGGTAATCTGCCCGCCAAGACGGGACTGTCAGATGGGGCGAGCCGCGAATTGTACCGTGGATATCACAGGATTTTCAAAGGTGGCGAATAAACCGGTGCTGGGCATCGAAACCTCGTGCGACGAGACCGGGGTGGCATTGCTGCGCTGGGAGCCCGCGGCGCCGGGCCGGGGCCTGCTGGCCCATACCCTCTACAGCCAGATCAAGCTGCACGCCGACTATGGCGGCGTGGTGCCGGAGCTGGCCAGCCGCGACCATGTGCGCAAGCTGCTGCCACTGATTCGCGAGGCGCTGGCCGAGGCCGGCATGACCGTGCACGACCTGGGCGGAGTGGCCTATACCGCCGGTCCCGGCCTGGTCGGCGCGCTGTTGGTGGGCGCGTCCGCCGGGCGCGCGCTGGCCTGGGCGCTGGGCGTGCCGGCCATCGGCGTGCACCATATGGAAGGTCACCTGCTGGCGCCGCTGCTGGAGGACAGCCCGCCGGAGCCGCCGTTCGTGGCCTTGCTGGTGTCCGGTGGTCACTCGATGCTGGTCGAGGTCAAGGCGATCGGAAAGTACACGATCCTGGGCGATACGCTGGATGACGCGGCCGGCGAGGCGTTCGACAAGACCGCCAAGATGATGGGTCTGCCTTACCCTGGCGGGCCGGCGCTGGCCAAGCTGGCTGAGCAGGGTCGACCGGGCACTTTCCGCTTCTCGCGCCCGATGACCGACCGACCGGGGCTGGATTTCAGCTTTTCCGGGCTGAAGACCCAGGTGCTGCTGGCCTGGCAGAAGTCGGACCAGGGCGAGCAGACCCGCGCCGACATCGCCCGCGGGTTCGAGGAGGCGATCGTCGACACGCTGCTGATCAAATGCCGCCGCGCACTGCAGGCCATTGGCGCGCGGCGGCTGGTGATTGCCGGCGGCGTCGGCGCCAACCGCCGGCTGCGCGGCGAACTGGCCACCGCGGCCGCGAAGGACGGTTTCCGGGTGTATTTCCCGCGGCTGGATTTCTGCACCGACAACGGCGCGATGATTGCGCTGGCTGGCGCGATCCGCCTGGCCAGTGGCCAGCAGCAGGGCGACTCGGTAGATGTTCATCCGCGCTGGGATCTGCAGAGCCTGCCGGCTGCCTGATGAAAGCCGTGTAGGAGCGCACCCTGTGCGCGATGCCTTTTGCTCTTGTCGACATCAAAGGCATCGCGCACAGGGTGCGCTCCTACAGGTGGCGAACGACTACCACTGGGTGCGCCCGGGCAGCAGGCCTTTCAGCTCGGCTTCGGTGAGGTTGCGCCACTGGCCGACTTTCAGATGGGCCAGTTTGACGTTGTCGATGCGGACGCGGCGCAGTTGAGTCACGCGGTAGCCGAACGCCGCGGCCATCAGCCGGATCTGCCGGTTCAGCCCCTGCGTCAGCACGATCGAGAAACCGAACCTGGCGATGCGCCGCACGCGGCAGCGCTGGGTCATCTGGCCGTGGATGCGCACGCCTCTGGCCATGCCGGCCAGGAATTCGTCGGTGACGGCCTTGTTCACCGCCACCAGGTATTCCTTCTCGTTATGGTTCTCCGCGCGCAGGATCTCGTTGACGATGTCGCCGTTGCTGGTCAGCAGGATCAGCCCTTCCGAATCCTTGTCCAGTCGGCCGATCGGGAAGATCCGTTGCGGGTGGTCGACGAAATCGACGATGTTGCCGGCGACGGCCTTTTCGGTGGTGCAGGTGACGCCCACCGGCTTGTTCAGCGCGATGTAGACCGCTTTCTTCGCCGCCGGCGTGGCCGCCAGCTGGCGCATGCGCACCACCTCGCCGTCGACGCGGACCTCGTCCCCGTCCAGCGCCTTGGCGCCGGTGCCGACCACGTCGCCATTGATGGTGACGCGCCCGGCGAGCAGCAGCTCGTCCGCCTCGCGGCGCGAGCACAGGCCGGACTCGCTGATGTACTTGTTGACCCGCATCTGAAGCCTCGCCGTAGGAGCGCACCCTGTGCGCGATCGGTATGAAAGAGCATCGAGCACAGGGTGTGCTCCTACCGGCTCCGTCAGGAACGCAGCCCGATGCCGCGCCTGAGCAGGTGCAGCGCGACCAGCGACAGGCCTACCACGAACGCCAGCATCACCGCGAACGCCGTGCCGATGCCCACGTCGCTGATGCCGAGCACGCCGAAGCGGAACGCATTGACCATGTACAGGATCGGGTTGACCCGCGAGATCGCCTGCCACGGCTCGGCCAGCATGTTGACCGAATAGAACACGCCGCCGAGGTAGGTCAGCGGGGTGAGGATGAAGGTCGGCACCAGCGCGATGTCATCGAACTTCTTCGCGTACACCGCGTTGACGAAGCCGGCCAGGGCGAAGATGGTGGCGCCCAGCAACACTGCCAGCAGGCTGATCAGCGGGTGCACCACGTGCAGGCTGGTGAAGAACAGCGCGATCAGCAGCACCAGCAGGCCGACCACCAGCCCGCGCGCCACGGCACCGCTGACGTAGCCGGTCAGGATCACCCAGTTCGGCATCGGCGAGACCAGCATTTCCTCCACCGCGCGGCTGAACTTGGCGCCGAAGAACGAGCTGGAGATGTTGGCGTAGCTGTTGTTGATGATGCTCATCATCACCAGCCCCGGCGCCAGGTATTGCATGTAGCTGAAGCCACCCACGATGGTGCCGATGCGGCTGCCGATCAGCTTGCCGAAGATGACGTAGTACAGCGTCATCGTCACCATCGGCGGAATCAGGGTCTGCGTCCAGATCCGCACGATGCGCATGATTTCGCGACGTGCGATGGTGTACAGCGCCACCAGGTTGGTCGAGGTACTCATGCGGCGCGCTCCTGCGTCGGTGCCTGCCGGCCGCCTTCCACCAGTCGCACGAACAGCTCCTCCAGCCGGTTGGTCTTGGTCCGCATCGAGTTCACCGTGATGGCGCTGGCGCTGAGCGCGGCGAACAAGGTGTTGAGATCCTGCTTGCGTGCCATTTCCGCTTCCAGGGTGTGGTCGTCGATGCGCCTGAGGGTGATGCCCGCCACCGTCGGCAGCGCCGTCGGCGTCTGCGCCAGATCGAGCACGAAAGTCTCCACGTCGAGGGTCGCCAGCAGGCTCTTCATCGGGCTGTTCTGGATGATCGTGCCGTGGTCGATGATGGCGATGTTGCGGCACAGCTGCTCGGCCTCTTCCAGGTAATGGGTGGTCAGGATCACCGTGGTGCCGGC